>JASMTQ010000079.1:0-10107 GCA_041694275.1 Caryophanales bacterium | reverse complement strand
AGGATCATTGACTTCGTAGTGACCGCCTTTGTTGAGTCTTTCAAATGCGGTGTCGATGATTTTCCTTGAGAATTTTGAGCTGTCTTTTTTTGCCTGTTCCAGAATATATTCGTTGATTTCTATTTCTTCATCGCTTAGAGGCACGAATTTGAGTTTGTTCTGTGCGGCTTTCTTGATTTGCGGATCTTCGATGGTATCTATCAGGAACTGAAGAATTTTCGGATTTTGCATCTTGGAAATAATGAAATCGATAATATCCGGGTGCCAGTCGGCCATCATGATCATCTGTGCGCCGCGGCGGGATCCGCCCTGTTCGACAAGATGGGTGAGTTGACTCAGGTCATTGAGCCAGCTGACGGCACCGCTTGATTTTCCGTTGACCCCTTTGGCAAGGGCGTTTTTGGGTCTAAGGGTTGATCCGTTGGTTCCAACGCCGCCCCCACGGGACATGATTTCCATGACCTGTTTTCTGTGATCGCTGATGCCGCCACGTGAATCATGAATAAACGGCATGACAAAACAGTTGAAGTAGGTGACCTGGGTCTCGGAACCCGCTCCAAAGAGGACACGTCCTGCAGGAACCAGGTTGAAACTTGAAACTTCTTCATAGAAAGCGTCCTGAACGGCTTTTGACTCGTCCTGGCCAAGGTGTTTGGCAAGGCGTTTGGCAATTTGTTCGAAGTAAAGCTCAAGTGGTTTGTCTACCTGTTTTCTAGGTCTTGTGATCAGACCGTCTTCATCGGCATCTTCCGTATTGGCAAGGTATTCAGGTTCGACTTTTATCGTCAGAGTGTCCCCGTCCATTGAATGGATGACCCCAACACCCCTTGCAGGGAATTTCGGGTCGTCCTTCACGATGGTAAGAACGAGATCGCCTTTTTTGAGTGTTTTAAGATTCAAATCCTTTTGTGTATACCTATCGAGCATGACAAGTCTCGAAACGCCGTCTAATGTTTTTTCCATGTCATCTGTGATAGGATAGAGGTGGGTGAAGTGCTCACTGATATCTTTGTTGATACTGTGAATGAGTTCTTTAGAATACTGTGGCATAAAAAATCCCTCCAAAGGACTGAATTTGGTTAGTATCTATTATTATATGAAATTGAAAATCCAATGTAACCCTTGACTTTTGATAGAGCGTGTGAATAAAAGGCACCATAAGGCTTTACGCTATTTTATAATTTTTTCAACATTATTTATACCATTATTAAAAACTGCTTACCCATATTCTATGATATAATCATTTTGGAAACAAAAGTTATGCTACTTACAGGAGGTGAAGATCATGAGTCTAAGTGAATTGCTGTTAATGAATGTGTATATACTCTCTGTATTCGCAATTGTGGTGAAACCCAAAGCGAGTCATCAGGCATACAGAGTGTTCAAAGTCATGATCCTTGCCCTTTCAGTGCTTTTTGCAAGAGAACTCTTCGTAAGCGGACCAATCGATGGGGAATGGCTTCATACGGCCTTTTTTGTTTTTCCTTTGATATGGATTCTGGCATTCTTTTTACATGGAGAGCTCGTGTCTCTTTTAAAAACGCTTGGAATGAAGACTGGATTATTTCCATCGAATGTTATTGAAGAAGAAGTCAAATACGAACTTATGGACAGCATTGATTATCTTTCCAGACATAAAATCGGTGCGATTATCACCTTTGAGAGAGCCAATTCCCTCGAAGAGTTCATCAACAGTGCGTTTTTGCTGGGAGCCCCTCTTAGCAGCGAACTGCTTTCCAGCATATTCTATCCGAATACACCGCTACACGACGGGGCTGTTATCATCAAGGAAAACACCATCATGTGCGGAGGCGCGTATTTTCCTCCGAGTGACAACCCGAAAATCCCCAAAAACCTGGGGTCTCGTCACCGTGCGGCGATTGGCATCAGCGAAATCACCGATGCATTCACCGTTGTGGTGAGTGAACAGACCGGTCAGATCAGTGTGACGGTTGATGGGTATCTCGATCAGGACATATCAGCGGAATCGCTTGAACTATATCTTGAAAAGTACCTTCAGGCTTAACCGTATTGGAACGTAGTCGCAAAGGAGAAAGAGGGTGTGAGGCATGGACGCGTTATATGAGATTGAAACGGCCCTTATTCTGGTTTGGGCATTCTTGGTATTGATAAAAAAACAACGCAGCAAAAAGGGTGATATCGATCTTTTTCTGCTTTTTGTGACGACGACTTCATACATCGCTTTTATCATCTATGATCTTATTGAGCTTCCCACCTTGCTTTTCAACGCCGCTCTTTATGGCGGACTAGCCTATACACTTCTCATGTTTGACATCAAGGCGGTCCTGCAAAAAGATGTGAACCGCGAAAAACTTAAAAGTCTTAAAAAAGACTACAAGGCACTGACCAACCGTTCTGAAATGCTTAGAAAAAGATTCATTGCATTGCTGGAACGGATGCAGGATGGTGTTTTGTTCATCATGGAGGACGGTCAGATGTTCGCAACGGACCAGGCGGTCAATCTTCTTGGATTCGATGAAAACGAACTCACCTATGAGACCTTCCTGGATGCGATGCATCCTGAAGACAAGGAAGCCTACCTGGCGTTGACGTCAAAAAGAAAATCGAAAAATGACTATACGGCGCATTACAGAATCATGACCGGAAACAGCCCTCTTTGGATCAAGGAAAGCGGGACTAAAGTGAGCCATGAGAAAAGAACGATGACGCTGGCCATCATTCAGAGTCTGGATGTTAAAAAGTACCCACGGACCAATATGGACGTATTGAACGGCCTTAAAATCGACCAGGCGCTTTTTGAACGGTTGCAAACCATGAATTCCAAAGGCAAGGAATACACGCTCATCTATTTTCAACTTGCGAACATCCCTTTTATCAATGAGCGCTATGGAAGAGATGTCGGCGATCTCATGATGGGAGAATTCATCAGCAAACTCATCTACCATTTTCTTGGAGATGCTGAAGCGCTTTTCAGAATTACCGGAATTCGCTACGCGATGGTCATCGAAGACCAGAGAAAATACGGTATGTTAAAAAGAGCCCTTGAAGAAGGGGGCGATCTTGTCAACTACACCATGTCCTTTGGTGGAACCAGACAAAGCGTTTATCCCTATTTTGGCATTCATACCGTCAATGTCTTTGAAGAACCCGTGGATGAAATCGCGGCGCGTGCTGAAAAGGCCCTCAATATCGCACTGGATGACAAGACACAGGAAAATTATTTCATGATAGGATGATTTTGTGGACAAAAAAACCTACAGACAATACTTTATAAAGCAAAGAAAAGCCATGGACAAAGCCAGCCACACCATGCTCAACACCCTTCTCATGGAAGGGCTTAGGACGGTACTTTCGGAGTCTCCGATTGAAAAAGTAGCGATATTCAACCCTATTTTGAACGAGGTGGATGTGCGCGCGCTTTCTGATACATACGAACTATATTATCCGAAAATCGTGAACGATGAAATGCAGTTTTTCAAAGACACGGGTGAATTTCAAAAGGGCATGCTCGGCGTCTTGGAACCTACAGGAGACATCCCCGTTGACAAAGCAGAGCTTGATGCCGTTATTGTTCCGGGACTCGCCTATGACCAGGGGCTCTATCGCCTTGGTTATGGCAAAGGGTATTATGATCAGTACCTATCAGATTACGAAGGACTCAAAGTAGGGGTCGTATTCGAACCCTTCATGGTTGAAGCCCTTCCAAACAAGGCGCACGATATTCCCGTTGACATCCTCGTAACGGACAATCAGGTGTATGAAAATGAACACAATGACCTATAGCGCCATCATCGTAGCGGGAGGAAAAGGCACGCGCGCCAATCTAGGCTACAACAAGGTTTTCAAGTCTATTTCAGGCCATGCCATGCTTGAATACTCCTTGCGCACCTTTAAATCAGACCCTGCCTGCAAAGAGATCGTTCTTATCATCGACGAGGCTTCTTTTGATAAGGCTCACGAACAATTTGATGGCTTTTATGATTTAATTGTAAAAGGTGGGAAAACGCGTAGGCAAAGCGTTTATAACGGTCTTTTAAAAGCATGCGAACCCTATGTATTCATTCATGACGGGGCGCGGCCCTTTATTTCAAAAACCGTCCTTGAACGTCTTAAAAATGCGCTTGAAGCGCACGAATCCGTCTCTCCTGCCATCAAGGTTCCAGACACCCTGAAAAGAGTCAAAGAAAATCTTGTAGTGGATTCAGTGGACCGCGAAAACATCGTCGCCCTTCAAACCCCGCAGGCCTTTAAAACAAAGACACTCAGAAAAGCGCACGAAATCGCAGGAAAAAGTGCCATTCAGGCAACGTGCGATCTAAGTCTCGTAACCGCCACACTTGGTATCAAGGGCTTCATCGTAGAGGGAGACACCCGCACCATGAAATATACCCATGAATCGGATGATTCACTATTGGAGTTGATTTTAGATGATGCGAATCGGACAAAGTCGTGACATTCACAGGCTTGAAAAAGGAAAGACCCTCATTCTTGGCGGGATTGAACTCCCTTCAGAGGTATCAGCCGTAGGCCACAGTGATGCGGACGTTCTCCTTCACGCCATCAGTGAAGCGCTTCTGGGGGCTTTAGCGCTTGGCGACCTCGGCACCCATTTTCCTGACAGTGATGATGCATACAAGAACATGGATTCCAAGGTGCTTTTGTCAAAGGTTTATGACATGGTTGGAAACCAGGGCTATGAACTTGTCAATCTCGATGCGACCGTGCATCTTGAAACCCCGAAAGTCGCTTCCTACATTTCACCCATGAAAGAAACCATTGCTTCACTTCTGGATGCGCCCATGGACATTGTCAGCTTGAAAGCCACCACTGGTGAAGGTGTGGGCCCTGTTGGACGAAAGGAAGCCATAGAAGCCGAATGCGTGGTTCTACTGAAAAAACGCATACACATACAACCTTTGTAGGAGGATTTTATGGAAAGAGACGAAAAAAGACTTTACAGAAACGATAGAACGAAAATGCTTTTCGGCGTATGCCAGGGCATCAGCGAATACGCAGGCACCGATCCCTTTCTGATTCGTCTGCTTGCAATCATTGCACTTTTCGCATCCATTGGTACGGCACTGCTTGTTTATCTGCTCATGGCCGTGCTGCTGCCTACGAAAACACAGCTGGTCTATGAAGGTAAAATCATAGACGACGGCGTATAAACCAAAAGAAAGAAGGCCAACCATGATAGAAACCGAATTCGGTACATTCGAACTGATCAAGGATTACAAGGAAGCGTTTGATGTGAAGACTTTCAATGAAAGGTACGTAAAATACTTTGACCAGTATCCATACATTGTCGGAGATGTCAGTGCGGATATGTTAAGACTCAAAGGCTTCAATTCAAACAACGAAAATCAGATTTACGATTACCTGATGGAATCCGCAACGCCCAATGCACCTTATTTTATTTTAAAACGTGTTAAATAAGAAAATTTCATTAGCGTTTCATACGCCCTTGTATTACATATCATGTATAATGTGAGCTGTAAGAGAGGTGTATAACCATGGATGAAAAAGAAATTGAAAGAAAAGCGGCGGAAGTCATCACAAAACTTCGTCCCTACATCAACCGTGACGGCGGTGACATCAAGTTCGTGAAATACGAAGATGGCATTGTTTACGTGCAGATGCTTGGGGCTTGTGTAGGCTGCGCTGCGATTGATACCACACTCACTGACGGCGTGGAAGCGATTCTGCTTGAAGAAGTGCCGGGCATTATCGGCGTCGAACAGATTTAAGGAGGCATATCCATGCCAGAAGAAATGGACCGTCATCGTCTGAATGATCTGAAGACCAGAGACACCGTGGTCAAAAAACTTGCGGCAAGAGGCGCGACCCTTGATGACATAGCGTTGATTGTTTATGACCTTCAATCGAAATACATAGAGAATCTGACTGTAAAGATGTGTTTGACTCACGTGGAGAAAGTCGTGATGAAACGTGAAGTTCAAAACGCGGTACTAACAGGCATTGAACTGGACAGACTTGCTGAAGAAGGCCACATTGAAGAACCCTTAAGAAGCATGCTTCTTGGGGATAACGGACTCTATGGCGTGGATGAAGTATTGGCCCTTGCCATTGTCAATGTGTATGGATCCATTGGATTTACGAAC
This sequence comes from Caryophanales bacterium, assembly GCA_041694275.1. Classification (GTDB taxonomy): domain Bacteria; phylum Bacillota_I; class Bacilli_A; order Izemoplasmatales; family Izemoplasmataceae; genus M55B118. The sequence continues at coordinate 4,003 of JASMTQ010000079.1, read as the reverse complement.
TTCGGATATGTCGACAAGATAAAACCGGGAATCATCAAGACCATCGATGATGCGGGCAAAGAAGAAGGCAGATGCAACACCTTCTTAGATGACATCGTTGGAGCCATCGCTTCAGCGGCCGCAAGCAGCGTGGCACACCGGTATGCAAAGAAGTAGGGAAATCCATTTTTGATTTCCCTTTTTTATGCTATACTGTTTGTAGTTTTAAAGAGGTGGAAATATGAAAAAAGGCGACGCAGTAAAAGGAACAATCACAGCCATAAAGCCGTATGGCGCTTTTGTCAAGATCGACGATGAGACTTCAGGCATGATTCATATCTCAGAGATCAGCCACAAGTTCGTCAGTGACATCGAAGACTACCTGAGTGAAGGACAGACCTATGAATTCAAGGTTCTATCCTTTGAAGAAGACGGCAAAGTCAATCTCGGAATGAAAAAGAAAAAACAGAGAAAAAAACGTCTTGATATTCACCTTAAAGACGGGTTCAAGCCTCTTAAGCAGGCGCTTGACACCTGGATAGAAACCTACGAGTATACACCATTTGAAGAAATAAAAGAAAAGAAAGAGGAATGACTATGATTACCCTGAATCTCGACTATGCGCAAGAAGCGTATCAAAAATCCCTTGAGAAAGACGCCCTTGAATCCTTGAAAACTGCGCATAAAGCGCTTGAAAACGGTACAGGCAAAGGCAATGACTTCCTTGGATGGCTCACGCTTCCTGAAAATATGGAACAAAAGCTTTCTTCTATCAGTGATGCCGCAAAAAGAATCAAGGACCAAAGCGATATTCTGCTTGTCATCGGCATTGGCGGATCATACCTCGGTGCCAAAGCGGCCGTTGAAGCCTTGAGCCCTTATTTTGGCAAGACTGACGGTGTTGAAGTGCTATTTGCCGGTCATCACATATCTGCGGAATACATGGCCGATCTTGAACAATACCTTTCAGACAAACGGTTTTCAATCAACGTGATTTCAAAATCAGGAACCACCACCGAACCCGCCATCGCATTCAGACGCTTCAGAAGCATCCTTGAAAAGCAAGTGGGCAAAGAAGAAGCCAGATCTAGGATCTTCGCAACCACCGACGCTTCAAAAGGTGCTCTCAGAACCCTTGCAGACAACGAAGGCTTCACTTCTTTCGTGATTCCTGACAATGTTGGAGGCCGCTACAGTGTCCTCACTCCGGTAGGCCTACTTCCTATCGCCGCTGCAGGCATAGACATCACTCTGATGTTAAAAGGCGCACAGACTGCGAAAAAAGAGCTCAGTGTCAAAGACAAAAGCAACCCGAGCTATCAATATGTTCTTACCCGGAACGCCCTTTATCAAAGCGGCAAGAAGATTGAACTCTTCGTGCACTATGAACCTAAACTTCACTTTCTTGGTGAATGGTGGAAACAGCTCTTCGGCGAAAGCGAAGGCAAGGAAAATCTTGGTATTTTCCCTTCAAGTGCCGGATTTACAACCGATCTTCATTCTCTTGGACAATACATCCAGGAAGGCGAAAGACATTTGTTTGAAACCGTCTTAAACATTGAAACCCCTAAGAAAAACCTGGAGATTCAAAAAGATGAAGACAACCTCGACAACCTCAACTACCTGAGTGGCAGAGACGTAGACAACGTCAACAAACAGGCCATGCAGGGAACCCTTCTCGCCCATCACGACGGAAACGCTCCGTCGATCGTCATAAACATAGAAAAAATGGACGCCGAAGCCTTCGGCTACCTTGTGTTTTTTTATGAACTCAGTTGCGCGCTTTCAGGCTATACCCTCGGAGTCAATCCGTTTGATCAACCTGGAGTTGAAGCGTACAAACGCAACATGTTCGCCTTGCTTGAAAAACCCGGTTTTGAAAAGGAAACCAAGGCCATTAAAGCGAGACTAAACAGTAAAAAAACACGCTAACCCTTGGGTTACGTGTTTTTTTAATCACTTGTAGAGCTTATCAAGCGTCTCCCAGTCAAAGACTTTGAAATGGGCGAGCTTGTTGGTGTTCTCAACTTCAATCGTCTTGGTTTTCGGATAGGTTTCACCGTCACACTGTGCCACCTGGTTTGTGAACATCGAGGCCTTGACGTGTTTGGCTTTCTTCAAAAAAACATGCTTCTTGAGTTTCGTGTGAAACCCGAAATACACGCTTAAAAATACAGCGAAAAGCTTGAGTTTTCTCATGCCGTGCACTACGACCACGTCCATGTATTCATCGCTCAGTTTCGCATCAGGGGTGATGCGCATGCCCCCACCGAAGTACTGACCGTTGTTGATGCCGACCATGTACGCTTTTTTGAATGTATGGAGTTCACCGTCGATGGTCACTTCCGCATACGTTGGCTTGAAAGCCAAAAAGCCTTTTAGCGTATTGAAGAAGTAGTTGAATTTGTTGCGTTTCAAAGATTGATTGACCTTGTGGGCAATCATGCCGTCGATGCCGATGCCTGAACCGTTCATGAAGAACCGCTGTTTCTTGTTGTGGGTGAGTTTCAGGATTGGTTGATAGCGGGTCGGTTCATGTTTCAAGGTTCTTAAGAAGTCATTGCCTGAACCGTTGCCCATTACATAGATATCATGGGTCATGTGAAGGCTGTAGGTCTTGTTGATGAACGTATTTATGGTCCCATCCCCGCCAAGAAGCAATAACTTTATGTCTTCAGGGGTATGTTTGATATAATATTCAATGTCTTTTATCTTTAGCAGGCTTTTCAAACGAAAAGGAATGCCTTTTTCCTTGAAATGATCGACAACCTTCTTGGTTGTCCGCTTGGATTTCTTGTTTTTGGATAACGGATTGTGTAAGATCACAAACATAAGTATCATTCCCTTTATGTGGTAGTTCAATTATACCATGTTTGGGATATTTAACCTACCAGGAAACGGAGTGGTTTGATGGAACGTGTAAAAACCATAGATTCGCTTGCAGAGATGCGTGAGTTCGCCCATCTTTGTGCGCGTCAAATGACAGCTGGATTCGTGCTTGGACTTGAAGGCGACCTTGGTGCTGGAAAGACCACCTTCACTCAGTTTCTCGGGGAGGCACTTGGCATCGAAGGGGTCATAAATTCGCCCACATTCACCATCATGAAAGTGTATGAAGAAGGAAGACTCCCTCTTTATCATATCGATGCCTACAGGCTTGATGGCATTGGAGCCGATTACGATCTTGAAGAGTATATTGACGGAGAAGGCATCGCGGTCATCGAGTGGTATTCAAGAATACTAAAGAGCATGCCTGAAGAGTACCTGGCCTTCACTATTGAGTGGGCAGGCGAAGAAAAAAGAATTATAACCATGAAAGGACGTGGCCACTATGCCTCAATCGTCGAAGCGCTTGGTGCTTGATAGCGCAACGGACAACCTTTATATAGGCCTTTTTGATGGCGATAAGCCCTTGAAGGAATATTACAAACGCGGTCACAATGACCATTCGGTCAAACTCATGGATGAGTTGATGAAGATGTTTGATGAACTTGATATGAAGGTTGAGGATTTATCAGGCATTATTGTAGGCATTGGACCAGGAAGCTATACCGGGGTTAGAATCGGTGTCGTGGTCGCCAAGATGCTTGCCTGGACGAAAAAGATTCCACTTTACACAATAAGCAGCCTAGCCCTCATGGCAAGCGGTGAAAAAGGCGATATTCTTTCATGGATCGATGCTAGAAGAAACCATGCGTTCCTGGGGCTTTACCATGTAAGTGATACCACGATCAAGCGTCTGGACCAGGAAGCCTATACCCATCTTGATACATATAGAGAAACCGCTACTTTTGACAGGGAAGTCACTGAAGGCAAGCCGGATATGAAAAGACTGCTTGAAAGTGACTTGCTCAAGCTTGAAAAGAACGTGCACAACGTTGCGCCGGTATACCTAAGACAGACAGAAGCGGAGCGCAACCTTGGAAAATAATACAGAATTGACAATCCGAAAGATGGACATGTCGGATGTTCCCTATGTCTTTGAAATCGAGAAGGAAGCTTTTCAGGACGGCCTTGAGAAAAA
>JASMTQ010000078.1:0-5714 GCA_041694275.1 Caryophanales bacterium | reverse complement strand
CTAAAATAGAAGACTTGCTTGCGCTTGCGGACAAGCGGCTTTACAAGGCCAAGAACAATGGACGCAAACAAATCCACATAGATTGATTAAAGGAGCATGCCTCATGAAAAATAGAAAAGTACTGCTTGATTGCGACCCTGGCCACGACGACGCCGTCGCCATCATGCTTGCAGGAAAAAACGGAATGATTGACCTACTCGGTATCACCGTCGTATCAGGCAATCAGACACTGGAAAAAACAGGCAGAAACACCTTGAACATCTGTCAGTATCTTGATATTGACGTGCCCGTATGTTTAGGCTCAGACAACCCCATCATCAAGGACGTGGAGGTCTGTGAAGCGATACACGGTGAAAGCGGCCTTGATGGGTTTACATTCCCAGAGCTTACCAAAGCCTACGACGAAAGAAGAGGGGTCGACTTCATCATAGAAACCCTTCTAAACGCGGAAGAGCCTGTAGACGTCGTCACCACCGGCCCTTTGACCAACGTAGCCCTTGCGTTACGCGTAGAACCGGGGATCAAGAAAAACATCCGCCAAATCACCCTTATGGGCGGGGCGTATCAGTTTGGCAACGTGACGCCCGCGGCTGAGTTCAATATTCTCGTGGACCCTGAAGCGGCGCACATCGTCTTCAATTCAGGCCTACGCGTCAACATGATCGGCCTTGATGTCACGCACATGGTGATGGTCCTACCATCGGTTGTAAAAAGGATGGAAGCCATTAACAACAAAGCTTCAGACCTCTTCACCAAACTCATGAAGGTCTACAACGAAAACCAGTACAAGGTTTTTAACCTTGAAGGCGGTCCAATGCATGATCCCGTGACCATCGCCTACTTGCTTGATGAGAGTTTGCTTACAATGAAACACGTGAACTGTGAAATCGACCTTTCAAAAGGCAGTAGCTATGGGCGTACGAACTGTGATATTCATAACTATCTGGGCCAGCCGAAAAACACCTATGTGGCCGTTGATATCGATGTTGAGAAATTCTGGGACCTTGTTGAAGAAAACCTCAAAAACTACGATTGATTTGATTATAGGGATGGACAGCACCATCCCTATATTTTTAGGGTGCGAATTTAAAAAATTACACTGAAACTCAATATATATTGTGTTTCAGTAATAAAAATTATACAATATTAGTGTAGGAAGGTGAGAATATGAAATATTTAAAAGACATGGCCAGGGGGCGCGTATTTGATTACTCATTTGTGCATGCATTGACAAAGTCCCGTTCTCTGGCAGACAAAATCATCAGCGCTTATATTGAAAAAGGGTATGTAAAAAGAATCAAACGAAATCTTTTTTGTGCAGTCAGTCTTGAAAGTGGACGAGTGATTCCTACCAAGTATGAGATTGCATCAGCAATCAATGATGAAGCATTCGTATCTCATCATAGTGCCCTTGAATACTACGGGTATATGCACCAGGTCTACCATGAAGTCGTTGTTTCAAGCACAAAAGCTTTTCAAAATTTTGAATTTGATGGGAGCATCTACAAGTACAAATATACCAGGCATTTAGAGGCAGTGACCAAAGATAAACATGTAAAAGTCACTACTTTGGAGAGAACCCTCATCGATATGATTGATTCCATTATGTCATATGATGACCTGGAAGAGCTTATAGAGAGCATCAAAACAATTCCTCTTCTACACGAAAAAGAACTGTTAATGTACTTGGAAGTATTGAATAAGAGAAATCTATATAACAAAACAGGATTGATTTTGTCGTTTTTTAAAAATGATTTTCAATTGAATGAATCATTTTTCAATAGTCTGAAAGCAAATCTTTCGGATTCCAAAAAATACTTTACAAAAGAAAAAAGTCGTCTTGACACCTATTATGAAGAGTGGAAGCTATACAGTTACGATATTGTGAAATTAATAGGAGAATAGACATGTTCGAATACTCAGAAACAGACATTAAAATGTTGTCAGATTCAAAGGATTTCAATCAGGAATCGCTTGAAAAGGTATTGAGGCTTTCAGATATTCTAGACATTTTCAATACTGATTCAGTATTGAAAGATAAGTACGTTTTAAAAGGTGGTACAGCCATCAATCTGTGTGTGTTTGATTTTCCAAGACTGTCTGTCGGCATCAAAAAAAAACACCATTCAAACCGTTGAATTTGAATGGTGTTTTATAATGACGTTAATGGACTTTCGCCATGAAATCCTTGAGGGCGTCAGACTTTGGACTATCCAGAATCGTAGGGTCACCGTGTTCTACGATGTTGCCTTCTTCCATGAAGATGACATAATCCGCAAAATCATGAACGAAACTTAGAACGTGGGTGACGAAAACGAAGTCTTTTCCTGAATCCTTGAGTTTTTCAATTGCGGTAAGAACTTCGTGGGTGAGGATAGGATCTAAAGACGAGGTTGGCTCGTCTAGGAAGATGATCTTTGGATCGACACTAAGCGCACGCGCGAGCGAGGCTCTTTGAGCCTGGCCGCCTGAGACGTTTTTGGGGAGTTTGTGCGCCTGGTCTTCAAGCTGGAAGAGTCTCAGGTTTTCGTGCGCCCGCTTGTGGGCTTCTTCATGGGTGTAGCCACGGGTCTTTTCAAGCACGAGCGTGATGTTTTTTTCAAGCGTGAGATGGGGAAAGAGGTTGTGCGACTGAAAGACAAAGCCAACGGTTTTTCTGTATACGGGATCGGTGACCGGGGTATCGTTTACGAACACTTCACCTTCTGTAGGGGGTTCTAATCCCGAAAGGATCCTCAAAAGCGTTGATTTGCCTGATCCGCTTTTTCCGATGATGCCGATGGAGCGCTTGTCCTTCAAGACATAGTTCAGATTGTGAAGCACATTGACATCGTATGCATGCGTGAGGTTCTTGAGTTCGAATTTCATTCCAGGCTCCACCTCTTTTCAACGAATTTGACAAATTGCGAGAGCGGAATCGTAATGACGATATAAAGCATCCACATCACGATATAGCCTTCAGTGGTCGCGAAGGTGCGCGTGCGCATGATTTCTGTCGTATAGAAGAGTTCACGAAATGATAGCACGTTAAGCAGCGCACTCCCCTTGATGATGAGCGAGAAGTTGTTCATGAGCGGAGGCATCAGGATCCTCACAACCTGGGGGATGATGATGTAGCGGTATTTCTGATAACTCGTAAAGCCAAATAGATCCATCGCCATGTACTGTTCATCCGTGATTGAAGAAAAGGCGGATTTATAGATGTTGCTCATGTAGGGCGTGAAATAAATGACCATGCCGGTAATCCCCATCACGGGGCGGTTGAAGATGTTGAATGCGGGCCCTATGACAAACGCGGTAATGATGATCATGACAAGCAGTGGCGTCCCATAGATGATTTCTGTAAAGACATTCACGAATGCACGAAAGAAAAGCACATCCGATTTAGCCAAAAGAAACACGATGAATCCACTCACCATGGATCCTACGAGGACGCCCAGGGATACGAGGACGGTCTTGTAGAAGCCTTCAAAGAAAAGGCCCCAGTACCCATCAACCTTGGAAAGGTCGAAAGGGGTTACCTGTCTTTCGATGATGAATATGAGAAAGCCAATGAAAAATAGAATAATGAGACTATGGACCAGATAGTGGGTGCTTTTTTTATACACTCTTGGCTTATTCATTGATAAAGAAGTCCAGGCCTTCTCTGCCCAGGATGTCTTGAATGTCGTCATCCCATTCGTTTCTTAGGCGGTCATAGACGCCGCCACTTTCCATCTGGTCGATAAATGCGTTTGCGTCTTCTAAAAGATCACTGTCGCCTTCTCTCACGGCCATACCGATCGGGCTTGATTCCCACTGGTCGAAAATGACCATGGTGCTATCGGCATTCGCGTTGTGGTAGTTGACCACAGGGAAAGGACTCATGAGTAGTACGTCTTTATTCCCCTGAACGATTTCAGTCACGGCATTTGGGAGGTCGGTCGCTTCAACGACATCAAAGCCTCGTTGTTCAGGAATCTGATAAGAAACCTGCGCGGCGATTCCAACGAACTCAACGCCACTGATTGCTTCAATGTCTTCAGTGGTGCTGTCTTCTGTGAGGCCGTTTTCATCCGCAAAGTCCTGGTTCACAAGGTTGATGATTCTGAAGTAGAAGTAAGGATCTGTGAAATCCACACTTTCTTCACGTTCTTCAGTGATGCTCATCGAACCGATGATAATGTCGATTTCACCACTGTTAAGGGAATTGATAAGGGTTGAAAAGTCAGTGTCAAGAATTTCAACCTCGCGTCCAAGGTATTCTCCGAGTTCATTCGCGACATCGACGCTGATTCCATAAGGCTCACCGTCTTCCTCGGTTTCAAATGGTGGGTATGAAAGGTCCATGCCCACTCTCAGGGTATCTTCGTCTCCTGCACCGCAAGCGGCGAGCAGACCGATGGATAAAACAAGCGTAAATAACGTAGCGATTTTTTTCATGTGTGTCATCTCCTTATGTGTCTTTATGGTTCAAATTATACTGAAAGTTTGTAATTACTACAATTAAAATACGTTTAATTTGTGTTAAAAACCATTGGAAACGTTTACTGTTTTTTTCACCCCGTGCTATAATTATTAAACAACCATGAAAGAAGGCTACGCAAATGAAAAAGTATCTGATTGAAAAAGCGCCCATCCATTTTCTAAAACTCACCACAATCATAATGATCGCGCCAGCGTTGATGCTTGCGTTTTATGCCCTGCCCTGGCTGACGATTGAAATCCTTGATATCGCGTTTCCTGAAGCGTTGCTTTTTTACGGATTCATTCTAGGGGTTTACATCCTTCTGGCCTTTTACGCACACGGTGTGTTAGTAGCGTTTAAAATTCTACTGGCCCTTGATAAAAATATATTTTATGAAAAACGCACGCTCGCCCTGTTCCAAAAACTGCTCAAAGACGCACTCGCTGTAGCCCTCATATGTATAATGCTTGCAATACCGCTTTTCATTATCGCACAGCTTGATGACGCACCGGGGCTTGTCCTTATCGGAATGCTCACAGGCTATGGAGCCCTGTTGGTAGCCGCAGTCAGCAAGTGTTTCATGCACGCAATCGCAAAAACAGAAGTGTCGGTTTATGAGTCCGCTTAAAACCCTGTTAACCGGTGGGATTTTATTCATTGCAAGCCTCATTATGTTCTTTACAGGAAGGCTTGCTGCGAACCTGGGCGCAGGGTATGGAACAGTGTTTTTATGGATGAGTCTGTTGTTGTTCATAGGAAGCATTCTTTTTCTCATACTCTACATCAAAAAAATTAATTTGAAATGAACCCTTAAAAGCCCCCGAGCCTAATCGCTCGGGAGCTTTTTGAGATATTACTTTTTGTTTGAAAGGCGTTCTATGAAAACACCAATCGCAATTATGATTAAGCCACCAAGCACGAAGAACAAGGCTCTAGGAAGAAAATCATATAGGGTGTCGAAATAGTATCTGAGAATAAGCGCTCCGACGATGATGAGCGGAATAATCTCTTTTTTGGTAAGCAGGTAAAGCAGATAGACTGTAAAGAGAATTGAAAAGACAATGGATATGACGCGGCCGTCCCCAAAAAGATCCACCGCAAGCCAGAGATCACTAAAGGAAAGCGCAAACCCTGTAATGCCCATGGTAAGGATTCCCATGACTTTGAAAGCCTTTCTTTTCCAGTCATGAGGGATGGTTTTCATCGCAAACCCAATTACAAACATGAGCCATGCAGTGTAAAACGTATCAAGGTCCGCGTAATCCAG
>JASMTQ010000077.1:0-13715 GCA_041694275.1 Caryophanales bacterium | reverse complement strand
ACGCATGAGAGACGCTTTTGACACCTTATAGCGGCGTATGATGTCTCTCACGCTGAAGTTTCCGTTCGAGTAAAGCTTACAGGCGTGGTATCTTGTGTTCAAATCGTGTTCACAGCGCTTGATGGTTTGTGATATACTACACATGTGGTTCGTATCCTCCCTGTGTGTGGTTTAGTAGCTTACACTTATAGGATACGGATCACCTTTTTATTTTTCAAGGGTAGGTCTCACATGTATTGTACATCAACAGGTGATTTCAACGCTTTTTTTCATCTTTATGGTCTTAATGGGAGAAACATGCTAAAATATACCCAAACCCCCCGGCACGTACTGTGCGGGGTTCCTTACGTGGAGGCCGTTATGAAACCATTGATTGATTTTTTAAAACACAAACCGTTCTTCAAGAAACTACAAACCCTTCTAGAGAAGGACAAAGTGGAATTAAGCGATACAAACGAAGCACTCAATGCGCTTATCATTCACTATATTCACACCCATTCAAAAAGAAACGTGCTTGTGGTGAATCACAATCTCTATCATGCGCAAAAAACCTTTGACGGACTGAGCCGGACACTTAACGATACGCCCCTTTTCTTCCCCCAGGATGAGTTTCTCACCACCGACATGCTTGCGATGAGTGAGGATTTGAAATTCCAGCGACTCGACACAATCAACGCGCTTCTCAATCAAAAAAAATCGCTGGTCGTCACCCATCCGACGGGACTTCTCAAGTATCTGCCCCCAAAAAGCAAATTCGAACACCACACCCACACATACCGTGTGGGCGATGACATAGAACCAGAAACCCTTAAAAAAGAATTGATTACGCTTGGCTACACATACGCCTCCGAAGTGGAGAAGGTCGGTGAATTTGCGAGCAGAGGAAGCATCATCGACATTTTCCCAGCAGGCTATGAAACGCCCCTCAGACTTGATTTTTTCGACATCGAAATCGATTCAATCAGAACATTCGACGTGGATACACAGCGTTCCAAGAAAAATCTTGAAGCATTTTCGCTTTTTCCAAGAAGCGAATTTTTCTACGACGACAGCGAACTCGTTCAATTGAAGCGCTCCATTCAAGAGAAACTGGAGGCGAAAGACTTTTCAGAAGAAACCATAAATCGTGTACAGGAAGAAATCACGGCTCTTGAACACCATGATGAGCCGGACAGGCTCTCAAGATATCTTGGATTTATTCACGAAGAACCAGAAACATTGAGTGATTATCTTGAAGATCCGATTGTCATCTATATCAACTATCCCGACATCAAAAACGCCTACAAGGGTATTGTGAATGATTTAAGCGACTGGATGCTTGAAAACAATGACTACCCACAACTCGGCTTTGAGTTCATCAAGGACTTGAACCGACTCTATCACTACAAGTCCGTCCATCTTAACCAGTTCAAAAACCCTGATCCACTTCCTAACCATCTTGCGCTAAGAAGCAAGCAATCCATTCAATACACCAGCAACATGAGCATGCTTCTAAAAGACCTCAAGAAGAAAGACGGTTTCGCAACCACCGTCATCGCCCTCAGTCACAAAGAAAGACTTGAAACCTTGAAAAATGCGTTTGAAGAGAAAAACGTTGATTTCAAACTGCTTGGAAAAAATGATTCTCCATTTGAAAACAGAATCAATCTCGTCCACATGGACATGCCTTACGCCTTTGAATGGTTCGATGTGTCTTTCACACTTCTCAGCGAAACGTCGATTTTCGAACCCATCGACCAGAAGAAGCCAAGAAAAACCAAGAAAGTGTTCAAAGACGCAGAGAAGATCAAGAAAACCGAAGACCTTAAAAAAGGCGACTACGTTGTTCACTACGACCATGGGATAGGGCGTTATCTCGGCATCAAGACCATGACGCTCAAAGACCATACGAATGACTACATCACCATTGCCTACAAGGGCGATGATACGCTTTACATCCCCGTTGAAAACATCCATCTCATTCAAAAGTACGTAGCGCATGAAGGGGTTCGTCCGAAAATCCACAAGTTGGGCAGCACCGAATGGGCCAAAACCAAAAGAAGGGTTCGTAAAAAGGCAAAAGACATCGCCAAGCATCTGATTGATCTTTATGCCAAAAGGGAACAAGCCAAAGGCTTCGCCTATTCAAAGGACCCTGACATCATGCATCAGTTCGAGGCGGACTTCCCCTATGAAGAAACCGTGGACCAGCAAAAAGCCATTGACGCTGTGAAGGAGGATATGGAAAAACCCATTCCAATGGACCGACTGATTTGCGGAGACGTGGGGTATGGTAAAACGGAAGTGGCTTTAAGAGCGGCTTTCAAGGCAGTCCTTGACAACAAGCAGGTCGCCTACCTTGCGCCGACGACCATTCTTACGAGACAGCATTTTTACACCTTCAAAAGAAGACTTGCAAAACACGGCATCAAAGTCGCACTCTTAAACCGTTTTGTCACAGGAAAAAAACAAAGAGAGTTTTTAGAAGGCATCAAAAAAGGGACGTATGACGTCGTCATAGGGACGCATCGTCTTTTATCGAAGGACATAGACTTCAACGATCTCGGGTTATTGATCGTCGATGAGGAACAGCGCTTCGGTGTGGAACACAAGGAAAAAATAAAACAGATGAAACTGCACGTGGATGTCCTCTCCCTATCCGCAACGCCGATTCCAAGAACCCTTCAGATGGCCATGACCGGTGTCAAGAAGATGAGCCTCATCGAAACCCCGCCAAAAGAGCGCTATCCAATCCAGACATACGTCCTAAGAAGAAGCGACCACGTCATCAAGGATGCGATTGAACGAGAACTTGGAAGAGAGGGACAGGTGTTTTATCTATACAACCGAGTCGAAAGCATCGATCATATCAAAACGGAGCTTGAAAAACTCGTTCCCGATGCCCGCATTACCTATGCGCATGGAAAGATGAACCGTATGACCCTTGAAAAGGTCATGCAGTCGTTTTTGGATCACAAATACGATGTACTTGTGTCCACAACCATCATAGAAACCGGGATAGATATCCAAAACGCCAACACGCTTATTGTTCATGAAGCCGACAGACTCGGCCTTTCACAGCTTTATCAGATACGCGGACGTGTAGGAAGGTCAAACCGTATCGCCTATAGCTATCTTATGTACGACAAGCACAAGCAGCTTAACGATGAAGCCAGCAAGCGCCTGCAGGCCATCAAGGAATTTACAGAATTAGGCAGTGGCTACAAGATAGCCGCAAGAGACCTGGCCATCCGTGGTGCGGGTGATATTCTTGGAACCGAACAATCAGGCTTCATAGACAGTGTAGGGATAGACCTTTTCATGGACATACTCAAAGAAGAAATCGACAGACAGAAAAACGAAACCAAAGACCAACCATTCGATGAGTCCAAAAGAAACGCGGTCAAAATGCCAACGAGCCGCTATATTCCAAAAACCTATGTTGATGATGAAATGCTTCGCATAGAAATGCATAGAAGAATCAGCTCGATCAAAACCCTGGAGGACCTTGAGGCTTTGAAAACGGAATTCAAAGATCGCTTCGGTTCAATTCCCGATCAACTTAATCAGTACATGCTCGAAAAGCTCTACGAACAGCTCGCACTTGAAGCTGGTGTGGAGAGGGTTTTCGATTCAGACGTATCTATCAGTTTCGTCATCGATGAGGAACACTCCAAAAACATTCACGGTGAAGCGCTTTTCTCAAAAGCCAACACCGTATCCAGACATATTTCCCTTTCATACAAGCAGGAAAAACTGCGTATCAGTATCGACAAGGGCAAAATAAACCAAAGCGTACTGGAAACCGTTATCCCGCTTCTTGATATGCTGGCATAATAAAAAGGGCTCAAATCGAGCCCTTTTTTTTCAGCGGTTTACTGCAAGGTTTCCAGTGCATTGGTGATTTGAATGGTGGAAATGATTGTCAGGCGGACGAAATAAAAGTAGATAAGCGTCCCGATGAGGTAGTGATGAATGGCATAAAGATCACGGGGCTCCATAATGTTTCTCGCGTATCTGTGAAGGTAGTGGAAAAAGAAAAACAGCGTCGTAAGCAAGGCCGCCCCTTCAAATATTAGAAAGATGATGTCGATGCCGGATTCAATCGCAAACAGATTTCCAATCGACGGAATGATGATGTATGTAAGCGACACGATCGGCAACAATAGCATGACAACCAGAAGAATTGCGGGAAACGTTTGTACAGATGCGGTTTTCACGAGTTTTCTTCCAAAAAGAAAGAAGACAAGAGGATGAACAAGCAATATGTAAATGTCGATGGCACTACCGAGCGTTGTCCAAAACGAACCCATATCGACAAAACTGATATAGATTCCCAGTGCATAGAGGATCAAGGTCAGTATAACGGCAACGCCTGTATAAATAAGATGGGTTTTGTTTGGGTAGGGATTCACGGCCTCGTCCTCCATTCGTCTTGAATTTATCAAAAAAATTATAACACAGATGCGTGTATTTATAAAATCAAAAATGAAAAAGCGTTACGCTGCAAAAATGAAAAAGCGTTACGCCGCAAAAATGAAAAAGCGTTACGCCGCATGTGCATCCACAATCGCGTCCATAGCCTTTTTGTAACTCATGAGGCCTTCACCTTTGAACGTCGCTACGCAGGCACTACGGATGACTGAAGTATGTCTGAATGACTCAGCGCGTGTATCGGGATCACTAAGGTGAACTTCGTAAACCGGAACCTCTATGGCTTTGATTGCATCATAAAGGGCGTAACTGTAGTGTGTGAACGCGGCCGCATTCAATATGACGGCGTCAAAGTTCATATGGGATGCATAGTGAAGCATATCGATCATGATGCCTTCAAGGTTGCTTTGCTTGATGTCCAGAGTGATGTTTCTATCCTCGGCGTAGGTCTTTAGATTTTCAACCAGTTCATCATAAGTCATGGTTCCGTAAATGTCTGGTTCTCTTTTTCCAAGCAAGTTTAAATTCGGTCCGTTAATGATCAAGATATTCATGGATGGCTTCCTCGATTCTTTTTTTGATGATTTCTTCGTCCCACGTATCCTTTTTAATGGTCAACGTGGCATACTTTTCATAAAGGGGCTGTCTTTTTAATTTCAAAGCATGGAGATCATCCATACTTTGAACAAGGGGTCTGTTTTTAAGAACGTTTTTATCAAGAATGGAAAGGTCCAGGTCCAAAAGGATGATCAGGCTGTTTTGACTGAGTGCCTGCATGGCCTTTTGAGAGAGGATGATGCCACCTCCCGGTGAGATTATCTGAGAATGGCCTTTGGCAATTTCGAGCACTTTATCTTCTTCCAGTTGCCTGAAATAGGCTTCGCCTTTTGATTTGAAAATCGTATCGATTTTCAAACGTTCATGGCGTTCAATCGACTGGTCGATATCGATGAACGGTTTGTCCATTATTGAAGAAAAAAGCCTTCCATAATGCGATTTCCCACTAAATGGAAGTCCCAGGAACACAATGTTGTAAAGCGTCTTTTCAAGGGTGTTCAAAAATGTTTTGTAATCGGTAGTGAGAGGTCTGTCAAAGAATATTTCCTGAGCTTTCATGGCTTGTTTGACAAGCATGGAAAGCCCGTTGATATGCTCGATGTTCATATAATCCGCTTCAAGCAGAAGATTTGTTTTCAGGGGATTGTATATGAGGTCGAAGACAAGCTTCAAATCATCAAAGGCATTCAAGGAGAAATCCAAGGTCTGCTGGTTGTTGGGATACATTCCAACAGGTGTCGCATTGACAAGCACGTCAATGGTTTTAAATGTCTCTATGTCCTGCAGGTTCTTCTGATCACGTTCAGGGTTTCTCGCAAATACCAAAATGTTTTTGTAGCCTTCGTCTTCAAGCGCTGTAAGCAGGGTTTTGTGAGTCGCTCCGTTTCCCACAATGCCGATAAGACTTTCAAAATTATCAGGAAACCGGCTGCTTATGATGGACCTAAGCGCGTCATAATCCGTATTGTAGCCTACAAGGTCTCCGTCTTTGTCAACGACCGTGTTGACAGCGCCTATTTTTTTCGCAGAATCATCCAGTCTATCAAGGTAGGGGATACAGGCTTCCTTGTAGGGGTTGGTGACGTTTATGGCTACGAACGGTCTTGCTCTGAAGAATGCTTTCAAGTCATCGGTTTCGTAAAGGTTGTAAGTGATTGAGGGATTCAAACGTTCGTGAATGACTTGTGACAAACTGTGTTTCAGGGTTTTTCCAAGGAGCCCATACATACTATGCACCTCTATTTTTGAATCTGTTTGCTTTGTTTGAAGATGGTTTCGTATACGGCTTCAATGCTTTTTTTGTGATTGAAGGATGCCGCTTTGCTCAAAATGGCCTGTTCTCTTCCCGGATGGGAGACTTCAAGGGTGTTTTTCTTTTTGAGGGTTCCCACTTGTTCACTGATATTGAAACGTTTCTCCAACAGTGCCATGATGGCTTCATCAATTGCATCGATTTCACTTCGAAGTCTATTTAGTTCATCCACGTTGATCCCTCGTTTCTAAGGGTGAGTTCCAATAGGGCAAAGTAGGCGACTGCGTTGATAACGGGCAATGCTCTAGGGACGATGCAGGGATCGTGCCGCTTGCCGCTTTCCACCGTGATGCCTTCGTTGTCCTTGAGGTTGACGGTGCGCTGTTTTTTTCCGATGGAAGAGGTCGGTTTGATGGCGGTTTTGAAGATGATGGGTTCGCCTGAGGCGATGCCGCCGAGAATGCCACCCATGTCGTTTTTGGCGAAAGTTGCCTTTCCATTTTCATCCATGATGACAGGGTCGTTGCTTTCACTTCCGTGCATCTTCGTGATATCGAATCCGCGTCCAAAGGAGACCCCTTTGACAGCGGGTACACTATAAAGCAGGTGAGATAGAATGCTTTCAAAAGAATCGAAAAACGGTTCTCCTGCGCCGACTGAATCATGAAACAGAACGGTTTCCACCACGCCGCCCACACTGTCCTTGTCCTCTTTGGCTTCCATGATGGTGTCTTTGAATATTTTTTCACTTTCAGGGTCAATGACTGGAAATTCACTATCCAAAAGTCTTTTTATAGTGGCTTCATCTAGTGGCTGGTCATAGACTGAGGGATCGTTTTTCGTATGGATGCTTAACAAATGAGAAACGGCAAGTGCGTTTTTCTTCTCAAGCATCTGGCGGGACACTTCACCAAGAATAACCAGTGTCGCGGTCATGCGTCCGGAAAAATGGCCGCCACCGCGCTGATCATAGTTTCCTCCGGTTTTGTGGTAGGCCGCAAAGTCCGCATGGCCCGGACGAACACGCCCTTTTGTATATGCGGCACTTTTGACATCCGAGTTTGGAATGTAGAACGTAAGAGGTGCGCCCGTGGTTTTTCCATCGAGCATACCCGAGAGAATCTCAAATTTGTCTTTTTCTCTTCTGGCGGTAGAATAGGCATGCTTGGATCGCCTTCTATCAAGCGCAGCGTCTATCTTGTCCATGTCCAGAGGAAATCCTGCTGGGAGATTGTGGATTGTGATGCCTACCCCGGGGCCATGACTTTCGCCGAAAATGCTGACGTTTATATAGGTTCCAAAGGTGCTCATATCAAACATCTCCTTTAATGATACGTCTGATTTCATTTTCGTTTGATGTCTTGATAAAGCCGTTTCCCACTTTTTCTACATCAATGATATAGTAAGTGTCTTCGAAAACTTTTTTGTCTTCCCTGATATGATTCATGAGGCTCTCAACCTTCATGTTCTTAGGAAGCGCCATGTCAAGATCATGGGTTTTCAAGCACTTTACAAGGTCGTTATAAAAGGGTTTGTTTTTGGCCATGAGTTTCATGCCAATAGCCACACATTCACCGTGTAGAAGTTCAAAATCACTTTCTTTTTCAATGGCGTGGCCTATGGTGTGTCCGTAATTGAGAATTTGTCTTTCTCCCTGGTCTTTGAGGTCTGTTTCGACAAAAGACCTTTTAACGGAGAGGCTTTTGTAGATGATTGAATCGATATCCAACGATTCATATGGCGCCTTCAATTCATTGAATAAAAATGCATCCTTGATAAGTGCGCTCTTGATGACTTCTGCCATGCCGCTGTTGATTTCTCGCCTTGGCAGAGTTTTTAGCGTGTCGGGGTCTATAAGGACCTGTTTGGGTGAATAAAAGGTTCCGACACTGTTTTTGGCATATTTCGTATTGATGGCGACCTTGCCGCCTACAGATGCATCCACCATGGAAAGAAGGGTTGTTGGAATAATGGTAAATGCTATGCCGCGTTTGTAAGTCGCTGCCACAAACCCACCAAGATCACTGACTACGCCCCCACCAAGCGCCACTAGGTGCGCACTTCTTTGAAGATTCAGTGCCTGCATGGAAAGAAGGACTTCTTCATAGGTTGCCATCGACTTTGATCTTTCTCCTTGTTTGACGACTATGGTCTTTTTAGGCGAAAGCACTTCTTCAACCTTCTTGACATACGCTTTTGGGATGCCTTCATCCGTCAATAGGATATACTTTTTTTCTGTATCCATGAAATTGTCCAGGTGATGAAGCAGGCCTTTTTCAATGTGTACTGGATAAGGGGTCTGAACACCTCTTATGTCAAGTTTCATCGGTATCGCGTTCTTCGCGTTTGATTTTGGCGCCGAGACTTTCCAGATCCTCAAAGAAATCCGGGTAGGATTTTTTAACATAATGCGCATTCAGAATCTTGGTCGGACGCTTCGCCCACGTAGCGGCCATGGCACTCATCATAATGATCCGGTGATCGTTATGCCCATCAAGGACCAGGTCTTCGCTAACCTTTTCAGCACCTTCTGTAATGATCGCGTCGCCTTCTCTATAAATGTTTACGCCGAAGGCTTTAAGATTTTCCATGATGCTGAAGGCACGGTCGGATTCCTTGTACTCAAGACGTTTGACGTCATTGATGACACACCGCTCCTTGCTAAGGCTTCCAAGCAGTGCAAGCGCAGGGGCAAGGTCCGGACTGTCTTTTATGGATGCTTCGAAACCATTGATTTGTGATTGGCTCGTAGTAATACGGTTGTCCTTGAATTCAAGGGTGCCGCCTGAACGCTTGATGATGGGAATCATCGTCTTGTCACCCTGAAGACTCTTCTCTTCGAGTGGGGTGACTGAAATGCGGCGGTGTTTGAGACCAGCGACCATGAACAGGCTCGCCTGGGAGAAGTCACCCTCTATTTTGATGTCTCTTGACTTGAATTTCTGGTTTCCTGGAATTCTATATCCGTTTTCGGCCTCTTCGATCGTGATGCCGAAATGTTTTAAAACATCAATCGTCAAATCAATGTAGGGTTGTGAAGAAGGATTGACGATTTCCAAAAAGGAATTTTCCTCAAGCAAAGGCAATGCGAAAAGCATCCCACTTACGAACTGTGAACTGTATTGACCGTCGATACTGTGATGTCCGCTATCAAGGGTTGCCTTTACATGGAGGTTTCCATCTTCATCATGGGAAAGCGCGTCTGGAAATATGTCCATATAAGGTTCCATCGGACGTTTGGAAAGCCCTTCACTCAACAAGAACTTGGTAGGTTGTTCGAAAAGCGCCATAACGGGAATGAGAAGACGCAGTGTCGACGCTGAATCGGTGACATCCGCCGTGGACATGGATGTGTCTGGCTTGTCGATACCGGTCACGTAAATGTCTTTGCCTGATTTTCTGAAAGAGGCGCCAAGCGTTTTTAACGCCCGAATGGTCGCTCCGATATCTCTATTGGTTCTAAAAGGCGTAATCTTGCTTTCGCCTTTGGCAAGTGCGGCACCGATAAGTGCACGGTGAAGCATGCTTTTAGAAGGCGGAATGGTAACCTCTCCTTGCAAGTCCGAAGGGTAGATTGTAACGTCGTAAGCCATAGTATAAACTCCTTTGTCGCTTTAATGTTATGAACATTATACAACATCACAATCTTTTGTGCCACTTTGTGCCTTAATCCATTATGAAAGCGTTTGAAAAAACACTCTTTTTGTGTGATAATAAGAGCGATATGAAAATATGAAATGGAGGGTTTCAATTGGAAAATCAGGATCTGAAAATCGCACAGGAAGCAAAGATGAAAGATATTGGTGAAATTGCCAAAAAATTAGGGCTTGAGGAGACCGATATCGAAAGATACGGAAACTACAAAGCCAAAATCCGTCTGGAAGCGGGCGAAAAGCTTGGAAAAGGAAAAGATGGAAAAGTCATTTTGGTTACTGCAACCAATCCCACCCCTGCTGGTGAAGGCAAATCCACTACGACCGTCGGACTTGGCCAGGCATTCACTCAACTTGGAAAAGACGCCATCATCGCTTTGCGTGAACCGTCATTCGGACCGGTCATGGGTGTCAAAGGTGGCGCAGCGGGCGGCGGGAAGTCCCAAGTCGTTCCAATGGAAGACATCAACTTGCATTTTACAGGTGATATTCATGCCATTACCACCGCAACCAACGCTGTAAGCGCCATGATAGACAACCATCTTCATCAGGGCAACGAACTCAACATCGATCCAAGAAGAATCACCTGGAAACGCGCTCTTGATATGAATGATCGCGCTCTTAGAAACGTTACTGTGGGTCTTGGAGGCGTCGGCAACTCGATTCCAAGAGAAGACGGCTTCAACATAAGTGTTGCCTCTGAAATCATGGCGGTGCTTTGTCTTTCCAAAGACATCCACGATCTCAAAGAACGCGTGAAACGCATCGTCATCGGGTATACTTATGACAGAAAAGTCATCACAATAGGCGATCTTGGTGCACAAGGCGCCGTTACATTGATATTAAAAGATGCCATCAAACCAAACCTCGTGCAAACCCTTGAAAACACTCCTGCCCTCGTTCACGGCGGACCGTTTGCGAACATTGCCCATGGTGCCAACAGCATCATCGCAACCAACATGGCACGCAAACTCTCAGACTACGTCATCACAGAAGCCGGATTCGGTGCCGATCTTGGTGCTGAGAAGTTCCTCAACATCGTCAGTAAAACCGCAGGATTCGATCCAAGTGCGGTGGTCATCGTAACCACCGTCCGTGCGCTCAAGATGCACGGTGGCCTCAAAAAATCAGACCTCAAGGAAGAAAACACGGACGCCCTTGAAAAAGGCATCGCGAACCTTGAAAAACACATCGAAACCGTCAGCCACTTCAACCTGCCTTACGTTGTCGCGGTGAACCACTTCGTTCACGACACGGACAAGGAAATCAAAACCCTCACCGACTGGCTTGAATCCAACAACCATCCACACGCCATTTCCAAAGTCTGGGAAGACGGAGGAAAAGGTGGTATTCCGCTAGCCAAAGAGGTTCTAAGTCAAATTGAAAACAACAAGCTAACCTTCACGCGTCTTTATGACTATGACATGCCAATCAAGGACAAAATCAGAACCATCGCACAGAAAGTCTATGGTGCAAGCGACGTAACGTTTGCGAAAAAAGCGCGCAACCAGATAAGAAAGTTTGAAAAACACGGTTGGGACAATCTTCCTATCTGCATGGCAAAAACCCAAATGTCCTTATCAGACGATCCGAAAGTTTATGGGCGTCCCAAGGATTTCACCATTACCATCCGCGAACTCACCCCGTCAATCGGTGCAGGATTCCTGGTTGCCATGACAGGTTCGATGATGACCATGCCAGGCCTTCCAAAACGCCCTGCGGCCATGGATATGGACGTTGATAAAGATGGCAACGCAGAAGGGCTATTCTAAAAGCCAAAGGAGAAAATCATGAAAGATTTTGATGTATTCAAGGAACTACAGAAAAAACAAAAGGCCTATCAGTACGTATTGACCCTTGCAAGCTGGGATTCCAATACTGAAGCCCCAAAAGAAAGCTTTCCGTTTCGTTCAGAGATGCTTGGCATCATCAGCGGCGAACATTTCTCGCTCATGACTGACAAGGAATACGTGGAAACTGTAAACGACCTTCACGAAAACAATGAAGACCTGAACGAAAGACAGAAACGAGAAATTGATAAAGCAAAGAAAAACCTCGACAAGATCATCAAGATTCCCAAAAAAGATTATATCGAATACTCCAAACTTCTCAACAACGCCCAGAAAGTCTGGGAAGACGCCAAGGAGGATTCCGATTTTCCTTCGTTCAAACCCTATCTTGAAAAGATCATCTCGATGAAGAAAAAAATGGTTGCCTTCAGACAAAAGGAAGATCAACGCGCCTACGATGTCTTGCTTGATGATTTCGAGGAGGGCATGACCATGGAAAAATACGACGCCTTCTTTGATAAAGTCAAGGAAGAACTCGTTCCGTTCGTCAAAGAGGTTTTAAAGAAGAAATCCGATAAAACCCCTGCCTTTGTCACAAAAAGTTATCCTGAAGACAAACAGAAAGCATTCGTTGAATACCTTCTCGATGTCTTTGACTTCAAAAAGGATCGCGGTGTCTTGAAGGAAAGTGTGCATCCATTCACTTGGAACACACACTCCAAAGACGTTCGGTTTACGACAAGCTACCACGAAAACTACGTATTTTCTTCCATTTTCGCAGCCATTCACGAACTGGGTCATGCGACATACGAACAACAGGTGGATGAAGTCTTTGATATGACAAATTTAAAAAGCGGCGCTTCAATGGGCATCCATGAATCCCAGTCAAGATTCTATGAAAACATGATCGGAAGAAGCAAACCGTTTTGGAATACCCACCTGTCCAAATTCAAATCCATGTTCCCAAGCCAAATGAAAAACATAGAGGTCGATGATTTCTACGAAGCCATCAACCGCGTGGATGAAACATTCATCCGAATCGAAGCGGACGAACTAACCTATCCGCTTCATATTCTCATACGCTATGAAATCGAAAGAATGATTTTCAACGATGAAGTCAGTGTTGAGGAACTTCCAAAGCTTTGGAACAGCAAGGTCAAGGAATACCTCAATCTGGATGTTGAAAACGACAGTGACGGCATCCTTCAGGATGTGCACTGGAGCAACGGCATGTTCGGATACTTTCCAACCTACGCGCTTGGTAGCGCCTACGCCGCTCAGATCTATTACACCCTGATTGAGGACATAGATTTTGAAACCCTAATCGAAGAAAACCGTATCGACAAGATCAACAAGTGGCTCAGAAACAAGATTCACTGCTACGGCTCAAGCCTAAAACCAAGAGAAATTATGGAAAAGGTTACAGGTGAGCCGTTCAATCCAAAATACTACATCCGGTTTTTAAAAGAAAAATACAGTGATCTCTATCTTAAGTAAGGAGTGGTTTCATGGCCATGAACAAAGAGTACCACGAAACTTACTATGAACATGGCGAAGACTTTTTAAAACAACTGCCAAAAGGGGTCTTCATCACCGTAAAAGACAAAGGCGGCCGTGTAAACACCATGACCATTGCCTGGGGACACATCGGTGTCATATGGGGAAAACCATGTTTCATCGCGTATGTTCGCTATTCCCGCTTTACATACGACGTGCTACTTGATGCAGAGGATTTTACCATAAATGTCCCTGAATATGGTACACTGAAAAAAGAACTTGCCCTGGCCGGTACCAAATCGGGCAGAGACATAGACAAATTCAAAGAAGCGAACCTTACCTTGAAAGAAAGCAGAAAAGTCACCTCGCCAATCATTGAAGAGTGCGCCCTTCAATACGAATGCAAAATCATCTATCAGCAATCTCAGGAACCTGCACTCATTCAACCATCCATCAAGGAACGCCACTACAAAAACCACGATACGCATATCATGTTTTTCGGAGAAATCGTGGATTCCTATACCACAAAGAAGGGGAGTCATTCATGAGTAT
>JASMTQ010000076.1:0-31262 GCA_041694275.1 Caryophanales bacterium | reverse complement strand
TGGCACCCTGCCTCTGGTGCATAAAACAGGAGGGCTCGCAGACAGCGTGGAAGCCTACGATCCGATCTCCAAACAGGGCACTGGATTCATGTTTGACAATTTTGAAGCCGAAGCCCTTGAAAATACACTCGAGAATGCGTATCATGTATACTTGGAAGAAAAAGACGTATGGAAAAACATGTTGAAACGTGCTATGCAAGTGGACTTCAGCCTTGATACCCAAGCGCAGAAAATGCTTGAAATCTATCAAACGCTGTTTAATGAATAAATACAGAAAGGAGTGACGGATTCGTCCGTCCAACACTTATGAAAAACACATTCAAAGAAAAGAAAGCATTCCAGGAGGCGTTTAAAAACCGCCTTCACGACCATTACCTTGTCAGTCTTGAGGAATCCAGCCCAAGACAGCGTTACCATGCACTAGGCGAAATTGTTTTTGAACAGATCGCCGACGTATGGGTGAATCATAAGAACTATCTTGAAAAAAACACCCCGAGAACCCTGCATTATTTCTCCATGGAGTTTCTCATGGGGCGTCTTATTACCAACAATCTTGAAAACCTCGGACTCAGAAAGTTCGTCGACGAGGCCTTTGAGGACATGGGGCTTGACCTTTATGAAATCGAACACCACGAAGTTGACGCGGGACTAGGAAACGGAGGGCTCGGACGCCTTGCAGCCTGCTTCCTCGATTCCATTGCTTCACTAGGGCTCGCCGGACACGGAAACGGGATTCGCTACCGTTATGGGTTCTTCGAACAGGAATTCAAAGACGGCTTCCAGGTTGAAAAACCCGATGACTGGCTCAAAAACCGCTATGTATGGGAAGTGCGCGCGGAAGAAGAAGCGATTGAAATTCCATTTGGCGGCCATGTAAGACATGAAAACGGTGAAGCCGTCCACACGCCATCTGAAAAGATACTCGCCGTACCTTATGACGTTCCGATTGTCGGAAACGACAACGGTGTTGTAAACCATCTGAGACTCTGGAGCGCCGAACCAACGGATATCTATCCTGAAGACAAGCATCCATTTGACTATGAGAGTGAAATCAGACAAATAAGTGGTTTCCTATACCCTGATGACACCACGCGCGAGGGTAAGGTACTCAGAATCAAACAACAGTACTTCTTCAGTGCGGCCGGTGTGAGAGACATCATCAAAAAGCATCTTGAAACGTATGAAACACTCGACAATTTCGCTGAAAAACACGTCCTTCAGATCAACGACACCCATCCGGCCTTGATCATTCCTGAAATGATGCGCCTCCTTGTCGATGAACACAAGTATTCATGGGACGACGCATGGGCCATGACACAGAAGACCTGTGCCTACACCAACCACACCATCTTGGCTGAAGCCCTTGAAAAATGGCCAATCGACATCATTCAGCCCGTGCTTCCAAGAATCTATCAGATCATAGAAGAAATCGACAGACGTTTCCGTCTCCACCTTGAAACCGTCCATGGAGATGACCATGACAAGAAAGAGTCTCTTGCGATCATCAGTGGCGGCGAAGTCCGCATGGCGCATCTTTCCATCGTCGGTTCATTCTCGGTAAACGGTGTCGCCGCGCTTCACACCGAAATTCTCAAAAACTATGAAATGAAAGATTTCTATGCGCTTTACCCTAAGAAATTCAACAACAAGACCAACGGCATCACACACCGCAGATGGCTCAAACACATCAACCCTGAGCTTTCTTCCATGCTTGATGAAGTCAGTGACACCTGGGTCAAAAAACCAACCGAACTTGAAACCCTCATGGATAAAGTGGATGACAAGAAAACGCATGAGGCCTTCCACAAAATGAAAAAAGCGCACAAGGAAACCCTGCGTGCGCGTATAAAAGAAGAACAGGGCATCGATATCGATCCAGATTCCATCTTCGATGTACAGATCAAACGCATGCACGAATACAAGCGTCAGCTCATGAACGCGCTTCATATCATGATGGTCTACAACCGTCTGAAACGCGACCCCGAGTACCGCAAGAACTATGTGCCTCACACCTTCATCTTCGGTGCGAAAGCGGCCGCGGGGTATCACTTCGCGAAAAAAGTCATCAAACTCATCAACACCATCGGCATGCGCATCAATGAAGATCCGGATACTAAAGACTACCTCAAAGTCGTGTTCGTGGAAAACTACAACGTCACCTACGCCGAGCAGATCATTCCCGCAAGCGACATCTCAGAACAGATTTCAACCGCTTCAAAAGAAGCGAGCGGAACGGGTAATATGAAACTCATGATGAACGGATCGATCACCATCGGTACGATGGATGGCGCAAACGTTGAAATCGCTGAACTTGTCGGCAGGGACAACATAGAAATATTTGGTATGGACAGTGAAGAAGTCAACCGTCTATACGCTGAAGGCGGCTACACGCCAAAAGACTACTACGACGCAAACGATGACATCAAAGAAGCCATCGACCAGCTCACCAACGGCTTCTTCGGCGATGACAAAGGCCTCTTTGAAGACATCAAAAACAATCTTTTATATGAAGACCGTTTCTTCGTCTTAAAAGACTTGAAAGCCTACCAGCAGGCGCATGAAAATCTAAACGAGTACTACAAGAACCAGACCAAGTGGAGAAGAAGCGCCCTTGTCAACATCGCCAAAAGCGGCTACTTCTCTAGTGATCGTACGATTGAAAACTATGCAAACGACATCTGGAAGATCAAACCCATCAAGTAACCTTTGAAAGGAGGCCAGTCTCATGGCTGAAACTAGAAGACTCACCACCCTCGCCATCCTATCAGCCCTTGGGGCTGTACTCATGCTTTTTGAAATCCCCTATCTCATCATGGCCATCGATGTCTCAGACGTCGTCGTGCTCATCGCCTTCTTTCTCTTTTCATGGAAGGAAGCCGCCTTCGTAGGCGTGATGAAAGCCCTGGTCCACCTCCTTTTCAAAGGGGCGGTCGGACCGATGGCCGTTGGTCAGATTACCGCCTTTTTGGCCTCGATTTCCTATGTGGCGGGCCTTAGCCTTACCATATGGCTTGGCGTACACAGACGAAGCCTTCAGTCCATCCTCACCATAGCCATGGTGACCGTGCTTATGACGGTCGCGAACTATTTCTTCATCACCCCCCTATGGTTCAGTGCGCCGACGGTGTGGCACCTTGGATTTGACATCACCCCAGACACCTTTGGGATTGATGGCATCTCAGGCGGATACCTGACGACCATACTCATCGTCTATGTCCCTTTCAACATCATCAAGGGGGCCATCGTTTTGAGTGTCTATCACATCATACGAAGAGCGACCATCGCTTATTTGGAATAGATTAGAAAATAACGTATGAAATTTGTAAATTATTCAAAGAATGGGTAGACTACATATAGACATTATTAGGAGGCTATGCTTTTATGAAATATGAAAATGAATTTTATGTAACCGGCGCAAAAGTCGGAAAACAGGCACCACGCTTCGAAATGGAAGCCGTTATGCCTGAAGGCCAGGCGACAGAACGCTTTGGCAAGATTACACTTGATGAATACCTCAGTGAAGACAAATGGGTGGTTCTTTATTTCTATCCGCTTGATTTCACATTCGTATGCCCCACTGAAATTCAGGAGTTCAACAAACTAAATGAGAAGTTTGAAGCCCTTGGTGCGAAACTGATTGCTGCTTCAACCGACAGCAAATTCTCCCACCTCGCGTGGCAGGAACAAGGCGACCTTGGAAAACTCAACCATGTCCATGCCAGTGACAACACCCACACCGTGAGTGAAGCCTACGGCATCCTCGACGAAGATCAGGGCGTCGCATGGCGAGGCACCTTCTTCATCGCTCCGGATGGTACGCTCAAAGCCGCTCATGTGAACCATGGTGAAGCCGGAAGAAACGTTGATGAAGTATTGAGAACCCTTGAAGTACTCAAAAACGAAGCCGAAGGCAAGCTTGTCCCATGCGGATGGAATCCAGGCGAAGACTTCATCGATAACTAGCAACCAAAAAAGTCGCACAGTCGTGCGGCTTTTTTTATGCAGTGATTGAGAGTCATTCTACTTTGAAGAAGCGACCAATCCATGTGAATAGTTTAAAGACCATGTTTATAAACTGAAACACCTGTTTATAAACATGGTTTTTCCTTTTATAAGTGAAAAAAGTAAAATTTCTTGGTTAGAATCCCCTTTTTGTTCGTACTCCAATAAAGTGGAAAAACACCCTGCAAGGCGTTTAAACCCTTTTTAGAAAAACCTGAAATTTATTGAAAAAGGTGCCTTGATAAGTTATAATACAAATGTTTTAAGCAAAATAATTTAAAAGGGTGTGAATAACGTGAACAAGCGCTATTTGAAATGGTTGAACGAACCAACTCTGGACAAGGCTCTTTACGAGGAACTTCAAAGTCTCTCCGAGAGCGAAATCGAAGAGGCGTTTTACAAGCATCTTGATTTCGGAACGGGCGGCATGCGTGGAATCGTCGGTGCCGGTACGAACAGGATGAATATCTATACAGTGCGCAAGGCCGCGCATGGGTATGCCCGCTTTTTGATGACGCATTATGAAAACGCGGCATCCCGCGGTGTGGTTATCGCCCATGACAACAGACATAAAAGCGACGTATTCACAGAAGAATGCGTTGGCGTGCTATCCAGTTTCGGCATAAAGACCTATGTTTATGAAAACCTTCATCCTACACCAATGCTTTCTTTTGGTGTAAGACACAAGGATGCTGCAGGGGGCATCATGATTACGGCATCTCACAACCCTCCTGAATACAACGGCCTCAAAATGTATGATCATACGGGCTGCCAGCTCGTACCCGATCAGGCCGCCAAGGTCATCGAATATGTGAACAGTGTTGAAGACATGTTCGCCATCGATACGCTGCCTTATGGAAAAGCGCTTGAGATGGGTCTGGTAGAAGAACTTGGCAAAGCGGTCGATGATGCCTACATCGAAGCCGTGCACAAGATCCAGTTCAATAAATCCCTTGATAAAGATGTGAAAGTGGTGTTCACACCGCTTCACGGAGCCAGCGCAACCGTCGCTACACGCTCGCTTAAAGAAGCGGGGTACGATGTTTACCCGGTTGAAGCTCAGATGAAGGCGGATCCGGATTTCACCACGGTTGAAAGTCCGAACCCCGAATACGAAAGCGCCTTTGAACTTGCCAAGGAACAGGGTAACAAAGTGGGCGCGGACGTGCTTATTGCGACCGACCCTGATGGGGATCGTCTTGGTGTCATGGCAAGACATGAAGGCAAATGGCAGTTTCTAAGCGGTAACCAGACCGCAGCGATTTTCACCCATTACATACTTAAAAACAGAAAAGAAAATGGCACACTTCCAAGTACGGCTAAATTCTTTCACACCATCGTATCAAGTGAGTTCGCAGCCACCATCGCAAGAGACTTCGGTGTAGAAGTTGTCTCAACGCTCACGGGCTTCAAGTTCATAGGCAACCAGATGAACAAGCTTGAAAACGATGACGATTTCGCCTTCGCCTACGAGGAATCGTATGGCTACATTCTCTCGCCAATCGTCAGAGACAAGGATTCGCTCATGCCGTCTTTGCTCATAAGCGAAATCGCGAATGTCTTAAAAAAAGACAACAGAACCCTTGTTGACTATCTGAATGAGCTTTATGACACGTACGGTGCCTACAGGGACCTTCCAAAAGCCATTGTGCTCAAAGGTCGCGAAGGCAGCGAAACCATCAAGGCCATCATGACCGAGCTTAGAAGCTATGAACCAGATAGCCTTCTCGGCCGCAAGCTGGTTGCCAAAGAGGATTACCTTTATGGCACGCGGAAAGCCGGTGGCGAGCAGCAGACCCTTGACTACCCTGAATCCAACGTGCTCAAATTCATTTTCGAGGATGACTGCTGGTTTGTTCTAAGACCAAGTGGTACGGAACCGAAATTGAAAATCTACATGAATCTCAAGGCATCGAATGTCAAAGAGGCCGACAAGGCACTCAATGATTTGGAAAGCGCCATAATGGAAAAACTAAAGAAATTCGACATCTAATAAATTATGAGGTGAAACCATGATCAGCAAAGCCAGAAAAGTCAGTGACTACAAACAGCTGACCAAGGAACTCCCCACCTTGCGCTATGTGGACCCTGAACACGTTCATATAAACCTTACGACTGCGCGGTGTAAAGACTACACCCTCAACAAGGAAAAAGGGGATTATGTCAAGATGGGAGAAATTATCGGTGAAAGATCCGGCGGTTTCTTCAAACAACCGATTTACTCTACAGTAAGCGGGTATGTCAAGGACAAGACAACCATGATCGATTCCACAGGCATCGAAGTGGAGTGTCTGACCATTCGCAATGACTTTAAAAACACTTACTGCACAACCATCACCGACAGACCCGACAGCGTCATCAAGAACATGACGCAAGAAGAAATGGTCGAAATCGTCAAACAAAAGGCGATTGTCGGACTTGGCGGAAGCGGTTTTCCTTCTTACGTCAAGCTTTCAACGGACAAGGACATTCACACCGTCGTCATCAACGCGGTTGAATGCGAACCTTATCTATCAAGCGACTACCGCCTGATCAAGGATGATCCTGAAGAAGTTTTCAGAGGCCTTGAATACATCATGCAGGCCGTGGGCGCGAAACGCGGCGTCATCGCGATCAAGAAAACCAAGAAAGAACTCATCGAAGTGCTTGAAAACGAACTCAAACGGTTCAAGGACAAAGACATCCGCATTGCGAAACTCAAAGACTATTATCCACAAGGCTGGGAAAACGAAACGTTCGAAAACGCCATCGGCATCAAGGTGCCCGTAGGCACCCTTCCGATGGAGTATGGCATTCTTGGATTCAACGTAAGCACCACGGCGTCCGTATACAATGCCATCAAGCACAACAAACCCATTTTGAAACGCCACCTGACCATTAACGGAGACGCCATCAAGTTCCCACAAAGCATCCGTGTAAGGGTCGGTACGAGTGTCCAGGATCTCATCAAACTCTCTGATGGATACACCGAAGACGCTGAAAAAATAGAAATCGTCATCGGCGGACCGATGATGGGTCAAAGCGTACCAAGCGACAACGTCGTCGTCACACCGACCACGACATCCGTGCTCGTACTCAAAAGCACCGACTACAAAGAAGAACCGTGTGTACGCTGTGGCTCTTGTGTATACAGTTGCCCAGTTGACATTTCTCCAGTGCAGATCATGAACGCGGTCAAATCGGGGGACAAGAAAGCCCTCACGAATCTTGAAGCCAACAAGTGCATCGAATGTGGGCTCTGCGCCTATGTATGTACATCGAAGATTCACGTGACCGACTACGTAAGGGAAGGAAAAAAACTGATTAGGTGATAGTATGGAAATAGTGACTAAGAACGCTCCGCATTTAAGACGTCCGAACGCAAGAGTGGTAAGGATGATGCGTGACGTGAGCATTGCGCTCACGCCACTCGTCATCTTCGCCATTTACCAAAACGGACTCGATGCATTTTTGATTTTACTTGTGGCGGTCCTTTCAATGGTCGGTACCGAATACGTGTACTACCAGGTGATAGACGCCCTTGAGAGAAAGAAACACGAGGATCCTACAGAGAGCCTCAAGAAACTTGATGATCTCAAATACCAGAAAAAACGCAACAAGGAAAAAATGAACAGCGAAAAGGATGCATTCAGCGAAGAAGACTACAAGGCCTTCCTGGCTGAATACAAAGAAGAGGCCAAACGCTTGAAAGCCGCGGCTAAAAAAGAAGCGCGTGAATTTGCGCCTTCTGACAACCGATATTTTTCGCTCAACAACAAAAGCTTCACCGTCTATAACTTCTCAGTCGTTACAAGCGGTCTTATCTACGGGCTTACCATGCCTGATCAAAGTCCGCTATTGATTGTCGCGATTGCAGGTATCGTCGGTGTGTTCCTCGCCAAACTCATTTTCGGAGGCATGGGACAAAACATCTTCAACATCGCCGCGTTCGCCCGCGTATTTGCGGTGCTTTCATTCGGAAGCGCGCTCGCCTACGAATCCTTCGTAGACGCGCAAGCCGGTGCGACAGCGCTTGGCATATTCTCAAACAGCATGTTTGATTCAGCAGTTACGGATACTTATAGCTTCTGGGAAATGTTCTCTGGAATCGGTCTTCCGGGTTCACTCGGTGAAACCAGTGCCCTGCTTATTTTGGTCGGAGGGCTATATCTCGCTCTCAGACGCTCATTTGACTTCTTTATACCACTAACCTACATTGGAACCGTGCTCGTGCTTGCAACAGCGGTCATGTTCCAACAGGACCTGGGACTATGGTATCCTTTGACTCACCTGCTTAGTGGTGGGCTTATGTTTGGGGCCGTGTTCATGGCCACCGACCCGATCACCATACCGGTGACAAGACCGGGCCGCATCTATTTCGCGTTTGGCCTGGGTGTCGTGACATTTGTGATCAGACTCTTTGG
Source organism: Caryophanales bacterium (assembly GCA_041694275.1). Taxonomy (GTDB): domain Bacteria; phylum Bacillota_I; class Bacilli_A; order Izemoplasmatales; family Izemoplasmataceae; genus M55B118. The sequence continues at coordinate 22,857 of JASMTQ010000076.1, read as the reverse complement.
TAGCCTTCCTGAGGGTGTCGTGTTCGCGATTCTCATCATGAACATGTTCGTACCAGCGATTGACTATTCCAAATGGTCACACACGCGGTTCAATTTGAAACGCTGTGCGATATTTACAGGTGTAGTGGTACTTGCCATTGCAGCCGTTTTAGGAGGTACCTATTATGCTTGAGAAATTTAAAATAGCACTCGTCCTTCTACTTATCGGTGCCATCAGCGGTGGCGCGATATACGGCGTAAACGTTTTGACAGAACCAATCATTGAAGAAAACGAACTTGCCGCACAATATGAAGATTACGTCAACATGTTCCCAGACATGAGTGTCTCGGACATGGAAGAAGAAACCATTGAAGATGATGATTTCATTACCAAGAAAATCACGGTTTACGATGGTTCAGGCAACCAACTTGGCTACATTTTCGAAGGGAAGGATGAAAACTCACAAGGATCGATTACTGTTCTTGTAGGAATTGAAGACGGTGCACTCAAAGACGTCATCATCTCATCCACCACCAATACGCCAAACTACGTCCAGGGACTCAGAGATGACTATCTTCCAAACCTCGCTGGACAATCCATAGACGATATAGCCTATGATTCAAGCACAGGGGCAACCATTACCTACAACTCGATTCAATCCATCGTCGATCAAGCCGTGCTATATACCGGTGACGGTCCAGTTGTCGACCCTGAACTCGTTCAGTACCAGACACTGCTTGAAGATGCCTCCGAGTTCGAATCATTCCTTTCATACAGTGATTTCAACTTCACAAATGAAAACACCATTCTTGATTCAGACGGCAACGTGCTTGCGTATGGATTCGCACTCACTGTAAACGATGAAACCGTGCGCCTGCTAGTCGCACCGGATTCAACCTTCATCGGCGCTGTTCCAGTCAGTGAAGAGGCATCAGGTGGTACCACTGACGCCATAGCCGATCTTGATGATTATAAAGCCAGCATGCTTTCTGATATCGATGAATCGTCCGTTCCAGCGCCATTCACAGACGCATTTTCGGATATGAAAGATCTTGTGCTTAACTATGAACGCATCAATGGTGTACGCATCAAAGAAGACGTTGTAAAAGACGATACCGAAACCATCACAGGCTTCCAATACACAGGCTTTAAAGATGGAAACACATCAAACGCCAATGAAATCAGCGTTGAAGTCGATACAGACGGTATCATCACTGCTGTGAACGTTGTAAGTCATAATGACACACCGGATTATGTCAGCGGCACCGTTGTTCCTAACCTGGACAGTCTTGTAGGTGAAACGCTAGATACCATCGGTGATTTCGACGCCTCAGGCGATGACGCATTCGCAGGCGCGACCAACACCGGTCAATCTGTCACAGACGTCGCCAAAGCCGCACTAGAACTTCATGGCAAACGCGCAAAGTACGCACAAATCTATCCTGACATGGTCGATTACGAAAAAACATTCGTTCAAGGCTATGATACCCTGAACAGTCGCATAGCCATACTTGATGCAAGTGGTGGTGAACTCGGAGCGCTTTATGAAGGCTTCCAGTACAACAGCATGGGCTCAGTTACCGTGCATGTAGGCCTTGCGAATGATGAAATTGTCGATGTGAGAATTCCAACGCATGACAATACGCCTGGCTACGTCAGTGGGCTTGTGGATGACTATCTGCCAAACCTTGATGGTCAGGCCACATCCGATATCACCTATGACGCCTCAACAGGGGCAACCATTACATACAACAGCATTCAGGACATCATAAATGAAGCCGTACAGGCAGAAAACGAAAGGAGCTCTGAATAACCATGGCAAAAGGAAGCAAGAAAAAAGAAATGACCCGCCTGGCGAATCTGACCAAGGGCTTCTTCAAGGAAAACCCCATATTCGTCTTCCTGCTTGGTATGTGTCCGTCACTCGCGGTGACAAGCAGCATGGAAACAGGGCTTGGCATGGGAATTCTCGTCATCCTCGTGCTTACCATGAGCAATATAGTCGTCTCCCTCATCAAGGACTTCATCCCTGAACAAGTCAAGATCCCTTCCTTCATCGTCATCATTGCAACATTCGTAACCATCATTGAAATGCTTACGCAAGCCTTTGCGCCCGCGCTTTACGAGGCTCTTGGCATATTCTTGCCATTGATCGTGGTCAACTGTCTTATTTTAGGCCGTGCAGAAGCCTTCGCTTCTCAAAACGGACCTGTAGACAGCGCCATTGACGGCCTTGGCATGGGAATCGGATTTACCATGGCGCTTATGCTTATCGGCTTTACCCGTGAACTTCTCGCCACTGGCGCAATTGCCTATGGCGTCTACCTTCCTCTAGGCATTGAAGGGTCGATCATCAATATCGATTCCTACATCCTTGCGATGGATGTCTTTGTCGGTCCTGCCGGAGGCTTCATCGTTATTGGCCTTTGGCTTGGAATTTTCCAGGCCCTCTCCAACCGAAACAAACGCATCAAAGCCGACAACCGCCAACGCTGGATTGAAGAGAAAAAGCGTGAAGCGGCTGAACGCAAGCGCAAGAAAGCCATGAAAGAGGCAGGTGAAGCATCATGAGTCTAACCGTATTCTTTGTAGCCATTATTTCATCAATGCTCATCAACAACGTTATCCTGATGCGTTTCCTGGGGGTTTGTCCATTCCTTGGCGTCTCCAAGAAAACCGAATCAGCTGTAGGGATGAGTGTCGCAGTCATGTTCGTCATGGTCATCGCGTCCATCGTGACATACCTGCTTTATTATTACATTCTCGACCCCAACGGCATCACCTATATTTCCACCATCGCCTTCATTTTGGTTATCGCAAGCCTCGTTCAGCTTGTGGAGATGTTCATCAAGAAAGTCAGCAAGAAACTTTACAAGTCTCTTGGGATCTATCTTCCGCTCATCACCACAAACTGTGCGATCTTAGGGGTTGCGGAATCCAATATCGCCGGTGGCTATGCCACGGATTATGGCGTTTTCCAGGGCTTGCTCGTAGCTACGACGTCCGCATTTGGAACCGCGCTTGGCTTCGGTCTCATCATTTTCGCATTCTCTTCGATTCGTGAACGTCTCGACAGCGCGAACGTGCCTGAGGCATGGAAAGGCGTACCGATTTCACTCGTTATCGCCGGCATCATGGCGCTCGCGTTCCTCGGTCTTGGAGGGGTCGTATAATGTGGCTAGCTGTTGGAATCATCGCCGCCATCATCATCCTTTACATCACGACCTTCGCAATGAACAAAAGCACGCCTGTTCCAGAAGATTGTCTGGAACTCATCGACGAAGTGTCCTGTGATGCCTGCAACAACTATTCATGCACCATCAAACAGGACTTCTCAACCATAAAAGAAGACATGAAAAAAGAACTCAAATTCGAACAGGCAAAGGAGGGCAATTGATATGGCAGCCATATTGACTTTAAGCATTTTAGGCGCCGCCCTCGGCCTTGGTCTTGCGTTTGCCGCTGATATTCTCGCGGTTGAGCAGGATCCACGCATTGAAGGCGTTGAGGAACTTCTTCCGGGCATCAACTGCGGTGCGTGCGGCTACCCTGGGTGCAACGCATTCGCCGAAGGTGTTGTTGAAGGCGAAGTCGAGCACTTGGCAGACTGCAAGCCAAGTACGAAGAAAAACTACAACGCGATTCTTCAGTACCTGAAAGACCATCCCAATGACGATGGTTCAATCATCAACGTCAAAATCTAGTGAAAGCCTCCTCCGGGAGGCTTTTGTTTTATGCATTTTGAAAGCGTTATCAACCGTTTTGGCTTTATTTGAGCCGAAAAGCATAGTCTTATCAGTTGAAAAGGGGGCTATGGAATGCTATAATGTCTTGTGCTAATGAAGTACAAAACTTTATTGATGAAAGGTGAATAAAATGAAAAGAATTTACATGTTTGGGGAAGGTACCCAGGACCAAAAAGCGCTGCTTGGCGGTAAAGGTGCAAACCTCTCACAAATGAAGCGTCTTGGCATTCCCGTACCAGCTGGGTTTACCATCACGACTGAAATGTGCACAGCCTACTACGAAAATGGTGGAAAGAACTCACCGGAACTTATCGAAGACATCAAGACATATGTTAACAAACTCGAAGAAGAAACCGGTAAAGCGTTCGGCGACCGTAAAAACCCACTTCTAGTAAGTGTACGTAGTGGTGCCAAAATCTCAATGCCTGGTATGATGGATACCATTCTCAATCTTGGACTCAACGACGATGTCGTTGAAGGCATGATTGAAAAAACCGACAACCCACGTTTTGTCAACGACGCCTACCGTCGTCTGATTCAAATGTTCGGGAACGTTGTTCTTGGCGTTGAAATGAAACTCTTCGACTCTGTCGTTGAAGGCCTAAAAGAAAAACAAGGCTATGAATTCGACGTGGAAATCACTGCAGAAGAATGGGAAGACGTAGTCAAACAGTTCAAAGCCATCTACAAAGAACAAGTTGGCGAAGCATTCCCACAAGATCCTATGAAACAGCTTTACATGTCCGTTGACGCGGTATTTGGAAGCTGGGACACACCACGTGCCCGCATCTACCGTAAACACAACAGCATCCCTGACGAACTCGGTACAGCCGTAAACGTTCAGGAAATGGTATTCGGTAACACTGGTGAAAACAGCGGAACCGGCGTACTCTTCACACGTTCACCAAAAACCGGTGAAAACGCGCTTTGGGGAGAATTCCTCTTCAACGCACAAGGTGAAGACATCGTGGCTGGGGTTCGTACTCCACTCGACCTTGAAACCGAACTTTCTGAAAAGCGTCCTAAGCTTTATCAGGAAATCGTCGACATCACAAACAAACTTGAAGCACACTATAAAGACATGCAGGATATCGAGTTCACCATCGAAGATGGCACGCTCTTCATCCTTCAAACCCGTACAGGTAAGCGTACAAGCCACGCAGCAGTCAAAATCGCTGTAGACCTTGAAAAAGATGGCATCATCACCAAAGAAGAAGCCATCAACCACGTAGACCCTGAACAAATCGACCAGCTTCTTCACCCTGTATTTGAAGAAAGCGCCCTTGAAGACGCGGAAGTCATCACAACCGGTCTTGCGGCATCACCTGGTGCAGCTACAGGACGCGTAGTCTTCAACAGTGAAAAAGCGGCTGAATGGAAAGAAAACGGCGAAAAAGTCCTTCTTTTCCGTAAAGAAACAAGCCCTGAAGACATCGAAGGCATGATCGCAGCCGAAGGCTTCGTCACACAACTCGGTGGTATGACTTCACACGCAGCGGTTGTTGCACGCGGCATGGGTAAAAGCTGTATCTCCGGTGCTGGCGAAGTTGTCGTCAACGAAGAAGCAGGAACCATGACCATCAACGGAAAAGAATACAAAGAAGGCGACTTCTTCAGTATTGATGGTTCAACTGGTAAAATCTTCACCGGTAAGATCAATACAAAACTTCCTGAATTCTCAGAAGAATTCCAAACCATCCTCGAATGGAGCAAAAACGTTAAACGTCTAGGTGTCAAAGCCAACGCGGACAACGAACGCGACGCATCCGTCGCAGCGAAATTCGGAGCCGAGGGAATCGGACTTACAAGAACCGAGCACATGTTCTTCGAAGGCGACCGCGTCACAAACATCCGTCAGATGATTATTGCAGAAACTAAGGAAGAACGTGAAAAAGCCCTTGAAAAACTCCTTCCTCACCAACTTAAGGACTTCAAGGAAAACTTCAAAGTCATGGACGGCAAAGCCGTAACCATCAGACTGCTTGATCCACCACTTCATGAGTTCTTGCCAGAAGACAGCGAAGTACCTGAAGTCGCTAAAAAACTCGGTGTTAGTGAAGAGCGTCTTCGCAGCGCCATCACAAACCTTTCAGAATTCAACCCAATGCTTGGACACCGTGGGTGCCGCCTAGCGATTACATACCCTGAAATCCTCGTAATGCAGGTCAAAGCCATCATCCAGGCTGCCATTGAAGTTCAAAAAGACGGCGTAAACGTAAAACCAGAAATCATGGTGCCACTTGTTGCGTCCGTTGAAGAATTCAACTTCCTTAAACCTTACATCAATGAAACCGCCGACGCACTTATCAAAGAAGCTGGCGTTGAGCTTGAATACCGCGTAGGAACCATGATTGAAACCCCACGTGCCGCACTCGTTGCTTCAGAAATCGCAGAAGTTGCCGATTTCTTCAGCTATGGTACGAACGACCTGACTCAAATGAGCTTCGGGTTCTCTCGTGACGACGCCGGACGTTTCCTAAAAGTCTATGACAACGAAGGCATCTTCAAAAAAGATCCTTTCAAATCTCTAGACCAAAAAGGCGTTGGCCAACTCGTAGAGATGGCTACCAAGAACGGTAAAGCCACCAAAAAAGACCTCATCGTAGGTATCTGTGGTGAACACGGAGGCGACCCTTCAAGCATCATGTTCTTCGAACGTGCCGGCCTTGATTACGTGTCTTGCTCACCATACCGTGTACCGGTTGCGATTGTAGCCGCTGCACAAGCGAAACTCGCAAACAAGTAAACATAGTACCAAAATAGCGAAGCTCAGGCTTCGCTATTTTTTTATGTTTTATGCAGGTCTTCTCTATCGAACAAAATCATTAATATTATTATATAGGTCTTACATAACGAACAAAAATAGCAAAAACTACACATAGGTCTTGTGTACCGAACAAAATAGTGGTATTTTTAAAGTATGAGGTGATTGAGATGATAACAAGAAAAGCCTATCTGAATAAGATCAAGCCCTACATGGATACCAATCTGATAAAGATTCTTGTTGGCATTAGACGTTCAGGGAAAACCACCCTGATGAAACAAATTATGACACTGCTTCAAGAAAAAGGTATAAAAAAGACCCAGATCATTTATCTGAACTTTGAAGATTTTAGCATTAGAGCCTACAAAAATCCGGATAAGCTATCTGACTATTTGAATGCAAGGCTTTCAAAAAAAGATCGGTCATACATTTTCCTGGATGAAGTTCAAGAAGTCAGACACTTTGAAAAGGTTGTCAATTCTTTGAATGCAACTGAAGACGTCGATATTTATCTTACCGGTTCCAATTCAAAATTGCTTTCCAGTGAATTATCAACACTTCTGAGTGGGAGATATATTAGTTTTCAGATATTTCCTTTTTCATTCAAGGAAATGAAAACGTATCATTCTCTAAAAGACAACGACGAGCTTTTTGACATGTATATCGCTTATGGTGGATTTCCTGTCATCCAATACTTTGAAAACGGAGATGAAAAGCAGTCCATTCTGAACGATCTCTATGATTCAGTTGTCATCAAGGACATCGTTCAAAGACATAGTGTGAAAAACGTAGATACACTGAGCAAATACATCAGCTATCTTTTCAATACCGTTTCGAACCAGTTCAGTGCTCAAAACATTGTCAAATTCCTTAAGAATGAAGGGAAAACCATTGGGAAGGAAACACTGTACAACTATATCAAGTATGCTGAAGAAGTACTGTTGATTTACTCAGCGAAACGCTACAACATCAATGGCAAACGACTCTTGTCAACAAATGAAAAGTACTTTGTCAATGACCAGGGTATGCGGGCGACACGGTTCAATAATAAACAGGATATCGAAAAAATTCTTGAAAACATTGTTTACTTTGAACTCTTGAGAAAAGGGTATGAAGTGTATGTCGGCGAAGTAGGTGACAAGGAGATTGATTTTATCGCCATCAAAAATGGTGAAAAGGAATACTATCAGGTCGCCTATGTAATGGAAACTCCGGAAACCAGAAGCCGGGAATTCGATGTGTACAAGAATGTTCAGGATTCCTACCCCAAATATGTTTTGTCAATGGACAAGATGAATTTTTCTCAATCAGGCATCATTCATATGAATATCATAGATTTTCTACTGCAGTGATTTTAGCACTGCTAAACCAATCGTCCACAGGAGGGATTATGTGACTTGGAAAGAAGCACTTCATGACATCAAAGAGCAGGAAACATTCAAGACACTTTTGAAACAGATCACCCATGAATACAACAATCATACTGTGTACCCGCCTATTCATGATCTTTTCAAGGTGTTTGAAGTCACGGATTTCGACAACGTGAAAATCGTCATTCTCGGGCAGGACCCATACCACGGGCCGGCTCAGGCAAACGGACTCGCGTTCAGTGTGAACAGGGATGTAAAGATTCCACCCTCTCTTAAAAACATTTACAAGGAAATGCATGATGACTTGAACGTGCCTATCCCTGAGCACGGCGATCTTACAAACCTTGCAAAAGAAGGTGTCATGCTTCTCAATACCACGATGAGCGTACAGGAAGGAAAACCTGGATCACACAGACATATTGACTGGGACTGGTTTACCGGTGAAGTCATCAAGAAACTGAGCGAAGATAAAAAACCGAAGGTGTTTCTCCTTTGGGGTAGACACGCACAAGGCAAGGCCATGCTTATTGATGAAAACACCCATCTCACGCTGAAAGCCCCCCACCCTTCGCCCTTGTCCGCATACAGGGGCTTCTTTGGATGTCGGCATTTTTCAAAGGCAAATAGATTTTTAAAAGAAAACGGAAGACCCCCTGTTTCATTTAAAGTATAGTACTTGTAAATCGGACTTTTTTTGATACAATGAATGCATCAGAGTAATCATCTTTGCGTCAAGTGTTACACCATGGGATGTCGGGTGTAAACGAACACATTATGTGGCGGTGAAGATGGTGCGTCCGCTGATCTTACTTTAATAAGTAATTTTTGTGGACCTCTTAAACCATTTAGGAGGTTTTTTCAATGTCCAAAGATCACAATCATCTTAGAAATCTCATTCTAGCAGGACTGCTTGCGTCCATGAGCATCGTACTCAAGATATTCCTCAGCTTCACCACGTATGAACTGAGAATTTCGTTTTATGAAATCCCGCTTTTCATAGGTGGAATGGTGCTTGGTCCATTCCTCGCAGGGGTCGCAGGCTTTGCGGTGGACTGGACGTATGTGATGGTGCATCCTATGGCGTTCACGTTCAATTTCTTCACGCTTTCCGCCATTCTTTGGGGCGTAATCCCGGGGCTTCTTTTCTTTAAAAGAAAAGTAACTCTGACCAAGCTTGCGTTCACCGTAATTGGGGTGAGTCTCATCACATTCACCTTGAATTCAATTCAGCTTTACATACTATCAGGCGCTGGCATGCTCGCACAAGTTCCTGCCAGACTCATCATCATGGTCATCAAATGGCCGATTCAGATTCCGGTCATTTACTTCATTTATGAGAAGGCTATAAAACCTTCTTATCATCTCATATTCGCCCATGACAAACGCTAAAGGTCATCCTTTGGCGTTTTTTTCTTTAAGACAGGACTGTGGTACAATGGTTTCGAGGTGAAACCCATGAACTATACCATCAGGAAATTAACGCAGCGTGAGGCTTTGACAATCGCCTATGAATGGCATTATACACCTCCTTATGATTTTTATGATATGGAAGCGGATGAAGAAGACCTTGCGATGTTCATTGACCCCAAGCAACGCAAAAACAATGCCTATTCCCTTCATGCATCACAAAGACTCGTAGGGTTTTTCAGTGTGGATGAAAAAAAGGAGAAGACTGGTGTTCTGGGTCTGGGTATGCATCCGGATCTGACAGGACAAGGGTATAGCAAATCTTTTCTGCAAACCATTCTTGCCCACATCAAAGCCCATTATGATTATGACACGTTAAGTCTCTCAGTCGCCACGTTCAATAAACGTGCCATCAAAGCTTACAAGAATCTCGGATTCAAGGAAAAAGAGTCGTTCATGCAAACAACGAATGGGGATGTTTTCGAGTTTGTACGCATGGAACGACTACTTTGATTTCAAACTAAAACGGCACCTCCCAAATCCAGGGAGGTGCCATTTTTAAATTAATCAATTGATGCATAAGGCGCAAGGGACGTTTCGCCTTGAAGCTTATCTGTGTTTCCAAGTGTGATGAACTCGGCATTCTCAGCTTCAAAGAGTCTTTTTAAAATGTTGAAGGTGAGTTTAGCCCCTTCAAACATTCTTTCGTTGTTTGCCCCTGCGGTGGTAATCATTTTTAGGGTTTTCAAAGTGGTGACACTATCTTTGCGCGTATGCTTCCCGTTATAAAGGGTCTGAAGTCTTGAAAGAATACGCATGGTCTCACTTGAAAGGCTCCCAAAATGAATGGGTGAGACTACGATCAGGGTGTCTGCGTCTTTCAATGCGTTTATTAACCGGGAGGCGTCGTCTGTATCGAAGATGCACCCTGGCTTTCTCATGCAACGTTTGCAGTCCGTGCAGGCGCGCGCGTGCATGTCGTAGGCGGAATAGATTCTGGCTTTACTTGAATCGAGCAGTTCACGAGCGAGTCTCATCGAAAGGCTTTTTTGGTTTGGTGAGCCGTTTAGGACAACGGTCTTAGAGTTCATAGATTCTTACTTCGTTGGCATCGAGCCACACGTGCATGCGGCCACTTTCACCTTGCAGACTCAATGGTTTGCCCTGGAAATGGGTTGAATAAAGAAGGGTGGTTTTTGTGAGGTCGAGCCCGTATAGATCCTTCGGTTTTTCCATGATGCTTTCGAAATGGAAATCAGGGTTCAAGTTGGCGAGGACAATCAGACGTTTACTGCCTTTTTTGTAGATGTAGCCAATAAACGTGACGCCTTCTTCGATGACGGTGACGTCATCACCTGGAATGATTTTATCCAGCCATTTTTTTCTCAAGGGCATGAGGGTATGCATGGACGCGGGAATGACGTGTCTGCCGATTTCCGTGTAGTGAAGTTCGTATGGGTCGAAAAGCGCGAGTTTGTTGTAGTATGGATCATGAAGACTGAGATGCTTGCGATCCGCTTCAGTCGCGTCCAGTCCGAGGTTCATCGGTTGAACTTCAAAGACTTCCTGCCCGGCGTTGATGAAGGGGACCCCCCTAGGCATGAAGAGGTTTAAGGAAGTGAGGGCGACAGACAGGCGTCTGCCTCCGTGTCTTGAGGCAATACGCGGCGTATCATGGGTTTCGCTTGCGGCGAGGATCGGTGCGTAGAGATCCTTCGCTTCACGGTAGAATTTCTGCGCTTTGCCTTCGAAAACTCTGTGTTGCATCATGAAGCCGTTACCGACGATGATGTTGTAGCCTTTTTCACGGGCGTCCATCGCAAAGTCCATGTCGAGTTCTTCGGCGATGAATCCAAAATCGGGATCCTGTTTTCTCGCTTTACCGATGATTCTATCAAGCAGGGGTCTTGGAAGGGCGTGGCCCATGTCGATTCTTGCGCCGTCGATGCCGTAGTTTCTTTGGAAATACGGCACGACGTCTTCAAGGACTTTCCATAGGTCTTCGTTCGGGATGTCCCCTTCGTAGAGGTTGGACTTGATGGTGTCATATAGCATGTATGGGGGTCTATTTGTGGTATCAAGATATTTCCTGGTCTCTTTTGGGTGATCGAGATACATTCTGAAGAACGTCACGTCACTCCATGGAGGTTGAGGGTCGTTGATGTTGTCGCTGAAAGCGGGAGCGGTGGTAAGATCAAAGTTCTCGGCGATCGCATCCAGGATGTCGTCGCTGTCCTTGATTTTTTCAAAGAGTTCAGGGTTTTGTTCTTTCGGGTTGTACTCGAACATGTCAATGTGTCTTTTGACGTCTTCGTCATTGTACACGGTTTCCATGCGTTTGGGGATTGGCGCTTTCGCTTCCTTGAACGCAGAAACCCACGGGGTTTTGTAGTGCTTTTTCTCACTCGCCTTGATCCAGTAAAACCAGTCTGGATGCTCGCGAATGAGGTCGCTATCGATGCCGTTTGTTCTTGGGATGATGTCGATGACGACGCGGAGTCCAAGCGTATGAGCCGCATCAACGAAAGCCTTGAATTCATCTTCTACGGTGAACGCGTCACTTAATAGGTCGTCTTTTAGGGCATCATCAAGCTTGAAGAAGTCATTGACGCCATAAGGGCTTCCGAGGTCGCCTTTTTTGTGTTTCTTGGAATAATGCATGATTGGAAGCATATAAACCGTATCGATACCCATGCGTTTAAGCGTGGGAAGAAGGGCCATCATTTTCAGGAAGGTACCTGTTTCTTTGAACCCGAAGGCGTTCTTATCATCAAGCTGTCCGTTACGGTCATTGTCCCAGGCTCCGCTCGTGCGGACCATGGAAGAATAGATGACGCTTTCCTTGAGCCAGTCCCCACCAACTTCGTAGTGCTTTTTACGCTTGGAGATCGGGGTTGCGGTCTTGAATTCGCTGTCAATGTAGTTTGTTTCAATCAGCGCGCTATAAAACGCGTAAGGGTCAACCAGGGCTTCTCCCTCGTTCGTGTAGGTCAATAAGTCTTTATCACTTATAGATTCCGTCCATAAATCCGGAATGCTGTAATTGGGCGTTGTTTTACCGATTTTGCTTTTGAGGTGTCTGTTGATTTTCTTTAGCATGTCACTCATCCTTTCTTTAATCCATTATACAAAACTTGCGTGCATTTTGAAATGGTAAAACAACGTTTTAAGCCCTTGAGACAAGTAAACGCTTACGATTATGGCTTTTTACTGTTAAACGCCCTTTAAAGTTGTTATAATTTATTTGATAGGAGTGATACATATGAAAAGACCAGCTGTCCTAGTTATCATGGATGGAGTGGGATTAGAAGAAGAAGGCAAGGGCAATGCAGTAAGTCTTGCCGATACCCCCAATCTGGATCGACTCATGAAAGAGTACCCAACCAGTTCACTGCGCGCAAGCGGTGAGGCTGTAGGCCTTCCTGAAGGCCAAATGGGGAATAGTGAAGTCGGGCACATGAACATCGGTGCCGGACGCGTGGTTTATCAATCATTGACACGCATAAACAAAGCCATCAAAGATGGTAGCTTCCAGGAAAATGAAGCGTATAAAGACGCCCTCACACACGTTAAGGAACAAGGGTCCAAACTGCACATCATGGGACTTCTCAGTGATGGCGGAGTGCACTCGCACATCACGCATTTCAAAGGCATGCTCGATTTTGCCAAAACCGAAGGCATCGACAAGGTCTATGTTCATGCGTTCCTCGATGGACGCGATGTACCGCCTGAGAGCGCCGTGACCTATATTGAAGAACTCGAAGCCTACATGGATGAAATCGGTGTAGGAACAATCGCAAGCGTCCACGGACGCTACTATGCGATGGACCGCGACAAACGGTGGGAACGCATCAGGAAGGCCTACGACATTCTGACAGAAGCCAAGGGTAAACAGGCCTCTTCAGCCGTAGAAGGCGTCAAAGCTTCTTACGAAGAAGGCGTCCAGGATGAGTTCGTTATCCCGTTCAGTGTCGACAGCAAAGGCATTGTGGAAGACGGAGATTCCATCGTCTTCATGAACTTCAGACCAGACCGTGCCATACAGATTTCTACAGCACTCACAAACCCTGAGAAAACTGACCTTGACAATGCCAAGACATTCAAGGATCTTCACTTCGTACAAACCATGCACTACAGTGAAAACGTGAAAGGCTCTGTGGCCTTCGGACCTCAGAAACTTGACGACATGTATGGCGACATCATCAGCCGTGAAGGGCTCAAGCAGCTTCGTATTGCGGAAACTGAAAAATACGCCCATGTCACGTTCTTCTTTGATGGCGGAAAAGACCGCGAAATCGAAGGATCCAAAAGAATCATGGTCCCTTCACCGAAAGTGGCGACCTACGACATGCAACCTGAAATGAGCGCCTATGAAGTCACGGACAAAGTGCTCGCAGAACTTGACAAAGGGGAACTTGACACGGTCATTTTGAACTTCGCAAACGGCGATATGGTCGGTCACACCGGCGACATTCAAGCTGCGAAAAAAGCCGTCGAAGTCACCGATGAATGCACCGGTAAAGTTGTTGACAAAGTCGTTGAAATGGGCGGCGTCGCACTCGTGACGGCCGACCACGGAAACGCTGAGAAAATGATTGACGACATAGGTGGCGTGCAGACTTCGCATACCACAAGCCTTGTGCCACTCATCATTACGGACAAGGACATTGAAATCCGCGAAGGCGGAATTCTTGGGGACTTGATTCCCACAATGCTTGAGTATCTCGGCATTGACCAACCAGCATCCATGACAGGGCAATCCTTGATTGCCAAGAAAAAATAAATCAACATTATTTTAAAGGAGAGAATAGACTATGCCTTACATTAGCGATGTTTACGCTAGAGAAGTACTCGATTCAAGAGGGAACCCCACAGTAGAAGTGGAAGTTCTTACAGACTCAGGTGCCTTTGGACGCGCACTCGTTCCAAGCGGAGCCTCAACAGGAGAACATGAAGCCGTCGAACTAAGAGACGGAGACAAAGACCGTTATCTTGGAAAAGGTGTGACCAAAGCCGTTAAAAACGTCAACGAAGTCATCGCACCTGAAATCGTCGGATTCGACGTGACCGAACAAGTCGCCATCGACCGTGCGATGATTGCACTTGATGGAACCCCTAACAAAGGGAAACTCGGTGCGAACGCAATCCTCGGTGTTTCCATGGCCGTTGCCCGCGCAGCCGCTGAATTCACAGGTCAGCCACTTTATCAATACCTCGGTGGATTTGCAGCCAAAGATCTACCAACTCCAATGATGAACATCTTAAACGGTGGATCACACGCCGACAACAACGTCGACTTCCAGGAATTCATGATCATGCCTGTAGGCGCACCAACATTCAAAGAAGCCCTTCGCGTAGGCGCTGAAGTCTTCCACGCGCTAAAAGCCGTTCTCAAAGACCGCGGCTACAACACCGCAGTTGGAGACGAAGGCGGATTCGCACCGAACCTGAAATCCAATGAAGAAGCGCTTGAAGTCATCATCGAATCCATCAAGAACGCCGGCTACAAACCTGGCGAAGATGTACAACTCGCGATGGACGTCGCATCAAGCGAATTCTACAACGCAGAGAAGAAAGTCTACGACCTCGCCGGTGAAGGCAAGGAAATGACCGCCACAGAACTCAGTGATTTTTATGGCGAACTCATCGAAAAATACCCAATCATCTCTATCGAGGACGGCCTTGATGAAAACGACTGGGAAGGCTGGAAAGTCCTAACTGAAAAACTTGGTGGAAAAATTCAGCTCGTTGGAGACGATCTTCTCGTAACCAATACTGAAAAACTTCAAAGAGCGATCGACAACGGCGTTGCCAACTCAATCCTCGTCAAAGTCAACCAGATCGGTAGCTTGACTGAAACCTTCGAAGCCGTTGAAATGGCTAAAAAAGCCGGCTACACCGCAGTGATTTCACACCGTAGCGGTGAAACCGAAGATTCAACCATCGCCGACATCGCGGTTGCGACCAATGCGGGTCAGATCAAAACCGGTTCACTTTCAAGAACCGACCGCATTGCCAAATACAACCAGCTACTTCGCATTGAAGACGAACTCGGTGAAACTGCCGTTTATCGTGGCAAAGGGTCATTTTACAACCTTAAATAACCATTTATTTCCCGCAGGAAAACCCTGCGGGATTTTTTTATGCATTGTTTCCACTAATCCTTCTTTTGTGGTATAATGCTTCTAGAAATCCATCCGACTCGGATGCTATTTTTTTGACATTTTAGACAAGGAGCCATGCCATGGGTATATTAGCCATTCAATACCTGGTGCTTGCAGCCATTACCATCTTTGCGACCAACCAGGCCAGCAACTACATAGACGAACTTGACAACAAAACGAATATCAGTGGTGCACTGCTTGGTGGGGTCCTGCTTGCACTTGTCACAAGTCTTCCAGAACTGATTACGACCCTTACTTCAACGCTTAGTCTCAATAATCCAGGACTCGCATTTGGTAATGTCTTTGGAAGCAACATGTTCAATCTACTAATTCTCGCAAGTGCGGACTTGCTGTTTATCAAGCATCTGTTCTTCAATAAAACGCACAGTGGAAAGAAAACCTCGCATTCAATCCTCGCGATGTATATCGTCTTCCTGCTTCCGGTGTTACTGCTTAGACTGGGCTGGCTTGAGATGGATGCTCTTGGCCTTAGTATAGGACTTTCCTTCAGTCTTATCTCCCTGTTGATCGTTATCATTTACGTACTATCGATTAGAAACATGAACCGTGAAGTGCTTCAGCAAAAGGAGAAGGTCGAAGTCGTCCATTCGCTTAAAACCATCCTTGTAAGGTTCACATTCTTCGCAGCTGTGATTGTAGGAGCGGGGTATTTCGTCACCGTAATCGCGAATGACCTATCCGTTGAACTCGGTATGAACGCCTCATTCGGTGGTGCGATGTTCCTGGGCGTGGCAACGAGCTTGCCTGAACTTACAGCAGTCTACACGCTATTTAGAAGAAGAAGTTACGATATCGCCCTTGGCAATGTGCTAGGTTCAAACACCTTCAACATCCTCATTATCGCCCTGGTTGATTTCATTAACGGAAACACGGATATTTTCGGGGTTCTAAGAGATGACCCCGAAGTCCTTAAAAATATGTCTTTACTCTTGATTTTAGGGCTTGTTAACTCTATAATGGTATTGGTTGCCTTAGTGAGGAAACCCCCTCGCAACAAGGCGTTGTACGCACTGCCAAGCATCATCATCATTTTGTCTTATATCATCTATCTTGCATTATCAATCTAGGAGGCTAACACTATGCGATTTGTCGATATTCTACTCATCATCGTATCGGTGATCTTAATCACCCTGGTTGTCGTTCAAAGTTCAAAAGACGACGCAGCCAACGCATTCAGCGGAGAAAAATCGGAATTGTTCGCACATCAGAAAGAACGCGGATTCGAACTCTTCATGAGTCGTGCAACACTCACTGCATCCGTCCTTTTCATTGCGACTGCCATATGGGCCATGATTTAAGACACTTATGCGTAAGTGTCTTTTTTTCTCAATAAAGGAGGTCCCTCACCATGAAAGAAAGAATCATTGAATTTTTAAAAAACGAAAATGGCAAGAAATATTCCATTCATGAACTTCACAAGGCACTGGATGCGACGAGCAGTGAAGAATTCAAGGAAGTTGCCAAAGCGGTCAACGCCCTCGAACATGAAGGGGTGCTTATTGCGAATGCCAAAAACAAGTATACGCTCATCGAATACACGAACTTTGTCAAAGGCATCCTCGATGTCAAGGACAAGGGGTTCGCGTTTTTAAGCATTGACGATTCTGACGAGGAAGACATCTACCTTCCCCCAAGAAACCTGAAAGACGCCATGGATGGCGATCACGTGCTTGCGAAGGTCGACAAGAGCCCGAAAGGCTTCAAAAAAGAGGGCAAGGTCGTCCGTATTTTAGAACGTCACACCACGCATCTTATTGGCACGGTCATTAAACGCGGCAACAAGCACTACCTGATCAGTGACAAGAAAAGCGTCAAAGCGGACATCCTCATTACCAAAAACGGTCTGAACGGTGCGAAACCGCACGACAAGGTCCAGGCGAAGATTACTTCATACGCTGAAAAGAACCGCATGCTTTGCAAGGTCACCCGCGTGATTGGCAACATGAACGAATCCGGTGTGGACATTGAAAGCAAGGTCTTGAAACACGGTGTACCCGTTGAATTCAATGAAGACGCCCTTAACCAGGCCAAGGAATACAAAACCATCAACAAGAAATCATACGAAGGCCGCCGCGATTACCGCGAACGTCCAATCGTCACGATTGACGGCGCGGACGCCAAGGACTTCGACGATGCGATTGAAGTCAGTAAAACCAACAACGGAAACTACTATATCGGCGTGCATATCGCGGACGTGAGTCATTATGTATCCAAGGATTCACCACTAGACAAGGACGCCTACGAACGCGGAACCTCGATTTATCTTGTTGACCGCGTTATCCCGATGCTTCCTGAAAACCTCTCAAACAACCTCTGTTCACTCATGCCGGATGTCGACAGACTCGCGATGAGCTGTGAAATGGTGGTTGACGGTAAAGGAAACGTCCTGAACTATGAAATCTTCCCAAGCGTCATCCGTTCACACGGACGCTTTACCTACGATGAAGTCAACACCATGCTTTCAGGAGACAAGAAAGCCCGCGAAAAACGCGGTGAACTCACTCCGATGCTTGACATTGCGGGAGAATTCGCGAAAAAACTTTATAAATCCCGTACCAAAAAAGGCTCCATCAACTTCGAAACCGACGAGCCGATCATCACCCTGGATGAGAACAAGAAGGCCATTGACGTAACCACCAAGGACCGCGGCGAAGCCGAGAAGATGATTGAAGAATTCATGCTGCTTGCAAACCGCGTGGTTGCGAAACATATCTTTGAGAAGAAACTGCCTTTCATCTACCGTGTGCATGACGCTCCGGATGAAGAGAAAGTCCAAAAACTTCTTACCATGGCCAACGCGCTTGGTTTCCAGGTGAAGGCCGAAAAGAAAATCACCCATGCTTCCCTTCAAAAGCTTCTTCAGAAGGTTGAAGACACCGCAAGTGAAAAAGGCATCAACATGATGATGCTTAGAACCATGCAAAAAGCGGTGTATTCAGAAGACTCCATCGGGCACTTCGGCCTCGCGTTTGATCACTATACGCATTTCACCTCTCCCATCAGACGCTACCCTGATTTGATGGTGCACAGACTCCTTCGCACCTATCTCTTTGAAAACGACAAATCAAGCGATACCGTGAGCCACTACGAAAACATCCTCTCAGATGTTGCCGAACATACCTCACATGCCGAGAAAACCGCCGTTCAACTTGAACGCGACGTTCTTGATATGAAAAAGGCCGAATACATGGCCGACAAAATCGGACAGACATTTGAAGGTCACATTGCAGGTGTAACCTCATTTGGTCTTTACGTAGGCCTTGGAAACACCATCGAAGGGCTTATCCACATCAGCAATCTTGATGATGACTACTATGTGTTCAATGAAAACCTGCTCACCATGATTGGAAGACACAAAAACAAGGTCTACCGCATGGGCGACGCCATCAAAATCGAAGTCGCCGGCGTCAACGTATTCGACGGTGAAATAGACTTCAAACTCGCAAAAGGTGATTGATATGAAAATCATTTCCAAAAACAAAAAAGCTTATCATGATTATTTCATAGAAGATACCTTTGAAGCGGGTATCGTCCTTACCGGTACGGAAATCAAAAGCATCCGTGCAGGAAGGGTGAACATTTCTGACGCCTACGTGCGCACCACTAGAAACAACGAAGCCTTCATCATCAACATGCACATCGCAAAATTCAAGCAGGGCAATCAGTTCAATCATGAGGAAACAAGAGAAAGAAAACTTCTGCTTCATAAAAGTGAAATCGTCAAGATAAGAAGCAAAACCAAAAAGGAATCTCTTACCATCGTGCCTACGAAAGTCTACCTTTCAAGAGGGAGAGCCAAACTGGAAATCGGCCTTGCAAAAGGCAAGAAGAAATACGACAAGCGTAGAGACTTAAAAGAAAAAGACATCAAGCGCCGTCTTCAAAAGGAACACGGGAGGCACAACCTATGACCCTTGAAATTATCTTTTTAGGCGGACTCATTCTGCTTTTCTCATCCATAATGAAAGGCATCGCAGGCTTTGGCACGGCCCTGTTTGCGATGCCTTTACTCACGGCATTCTTCTTTAGTCCAGCAGAAGCGCGCCCCATTATCGTAAGCATCAATCTGATGCTTAATTTCTTCATCCTCATAAAGGAGAAGAATTTTACGCTCAAGAACTTTACGGCTCTCGGACCTTTAATCATTAGTGGCTTTGTCTTTGCGGTAGGGACCGGGTTTTTCCTGGGGTATGTCGATGCGCGCATTTTCAATATCATCCTTGGAAGTCTGCTAGTCTTCACTGCCCTGAACAAGCTCATAGGCTTCAACTTCTCCATCAAACGCTACAAGCCCTACTTTATCCCGGTAGGAAGCTTAGGTGGCATTCTAAACACCCTGATAGGGGCAGGCGGCGTGCCCGTGCTCATCTTCTTTTCAAACACACCGCTTAAAAAAGAATCGTTCAGATTAAACATCCTGCTGTATTTTTTCGCCATCAACATCGGTGCGATCACGAGTTTTCTCATATTCGGTGACTACCCGCTTGAAGCGCTTGGCTACACGGCCGTATTCACGCCGTTTGTCATTATAGGTTCTATTATCGGCATGCGCGCCCTTGGTAGAATCAACAACCAGCTCTTTCAAAGACTTGTGGCGGTTCTCCTCCTCGTGATGGGAATCGACAGCATTTTAAATATCTTGTAAATAAGCCCGATATATGGTATTATATATATGCGGGGTTGTACTGGATTCGACAGGGTGACTGTGGCTTGATAAGCATGCCGTGATGGCTCACGTAAAACGCCAATCCGATATAATAACCGGAAACCAACAACAAACAGCTTTCGCAGCGTAACTTAACGCGCGACTATGTGGCTGAGACGTCTACGGCTCAGTTTACATAGACAACTTAGTAGACTCTATGAAGCGGGCGCGGTCCTAGCGCGCTTCATGAACCCAATTGGACTCGCTCACATTCCACGTGTCTGTCAGTGGATGTGGGTTAAACAAACAGTCAGGCTAAGCATGTAGAAAGTCAAGTGTAGGTTACTTTGGACAGGGGTTCAATTCCCCTCAACTCCACCATCTTGATTATACCAAGTTTATTTATGCCGTTTAAGCGCTAAATAAAGACGTTTAAAGCATATTAACTTGATTCATAAATAAGCAAGAAACAGGCATATTTTGCCTGTTTTTTTGCATTTATAAGAGAACTTAATAAAGAATTATGTTTCAAGAGCAGAGGGGTGTTGAACTTTTGCAAAATCATGAAAAATCGTGGAGTTGAGGGGAGTTGTAAATAAATATCATAATATGCAAATATTACCTAAATATAGCGGTTTGTAAATGGTTGGCTTTATTAATCAAAAATGTTGAAAATCACGGAATATTGGAAAATGAAAAAGATTGCTTCTCAGCAATCTTTAGGAAGGGGATGTGTGTGTAAATACACACATGCTATGTAAGGGATAAGTTGCGACTAAGTCGCACTTTAAATATAGCATAATCTACATATGATTACAATACGCTAGTAGCGTTAATTGATACAAATGTTATTGCTCTGACTGACGTGCTTCTTGAATCGAAGGGCAGGGATTTGTTCCATAAGAACAAAATACACAACAATCTCCATCTTTAGGCCTTATTGTTTTTTTACAGTTAGAACAAGTATAAAAAAACTGGCATGTTTCTGTTGGCATAGTCAGCTCTTCTTTATATCCACAATGAGGACATGTTAATACACTTTTAGTTTCCATAATTTGTCACCTCTTGCCTCTATTATACTTCTTATTAGTTTTATTACCAAATAATATCCTTTCGGGTATACTAATAAATCACAACTCGACTTTTTGTGACATGTTCTGTTTTTCTAATCATGAACGGGGTCGACATTCTTCTAAAAGCATACATAGGTTCACTTGATCCAGAATTAAATATATCAATAACAAACTCAATCTCGTGTCTACTATGAACGATGACTTTTGTAAATAGTTCATTAAATGGAAAATCGTTTATGGACTCTATTGGTTCATCATAAGGTTTTAAAAGCAATTTAACTGTTCGAATAATGTTAGAAATATTGTGGGATGTTAATATCTTATTCTTGTATGTTATATATTCTGATTGCAATCCATTTTTAGATTTGATAAGTTCATTTTTCACGAGTTTATCTAGTTCACTATCTGATGTGATTAGTGTTCCAAGTTTTGAGTCAATGGCCTTTATTTTTGCTTGTGTCGCATTCAAGTTTAAAGTTAGTTCAATGATTGATGGATGTTCAGTAAGTGCCTTAGAAAGGGTATTTATAAACTTGTTATTATCCTTAATAATATGGTTAATGTGTTTTAGTAAAATGGTATCAAATGTATCCGCAAAGATTGTATCATTTTCACATACTTTTTTGTGTTTGTTTGATGCACATTTCAGTTCGTCTCTTGCCCAGGGCTTGTTGACATTATTTACTTTGAAGTGATAATTTTTACCACACACAGCACACGTAACAAAACCATTGTAGATACTTCGTTGCTTTGCTATTTTTTGCAGTTCTTTTTTATCTGTTGTTTTATTGTAATATTTAATTTTTGCGTTTTTGATTGCATGTACTTTATCAAACAGTCCTTGAGAAATAATCGCCGGATGAGAATTTTCTACATAATACTTGGGTAACTTGTCTTGGTATCGAACTGATGTTTTTGAGCCGATTCCTTTATTAATTGTTTTTTGCAATAACGCATTGCCGGTATATTTTTCGTTGTTTAATATGCCAGTTATAGCGCCTTCATAGTAATCAACTCCACCAGACTTGGTCTTTAGGCCTTGCTTGTTTAGATGGTTCGCTATTTGTTGTTGGGAGTGTCCTTCCACATACATCTTGAAAATCAATCGTACAATTTTAGCTTCTTTTTCATTAATAATGATATTTTTCTTTTTATCACGTTCATATCCTAGCACACGAGAAGTAACCATTGGAACAATACCTGCTTTGAATCGCTTTCTTGCTCCCCATTTGCAGTTTTCACTGATGTTTCTTGATTCCTCTTGTGCCATTCCGGCCACAACTGTAATGACAAATTCAATTTTTGGATCAAATGATGATAAATTCTCTTTTTCAAACCATACTTCAGCGCCATACCGCTTTAATTCTTGAATGACACTTAAGCAATCAATTGTGTTTCTTGCAAACCGCGATACTGATTTGGTAATGATTAAATCAATGTTACCTGCTTTTGCTAAATCAATCATCAGGTTGAACTGGTCACGTTTTAAAATACTGGTCCCACTTTTACCATGGTCAGAGTAGACTCCTACAAATTCCCATTCAGGATTGTTTTGAATCATCTTGGTGTATGTTTCAACCTGGAGATGAATGGAGGTTTCCTGAAGGTTTTTTAGAGTAGACACGCGAGCATAGGCGCAGACCTTTTTCTTTTGTTGTCTTTTCTCATAAGCATCAAGATTGAGCAT
>JASMTQ010000075.1:0-26768 GCA_041694275.1 Caryophanales bacterium | reverse complement strand
CCTCTGTCGGAACTGGCGCCTCCGAGTTTTGTGTTCAGGTGAACGGCATTTTCAAAGGCGTCTGCGAAATAAAGAATGTGGACGATGATTGGAACCGCGTGGGTGATGCTGCAGGCGGTGTTCAATTCGTTATCCTTTATAAACTGTTTGATGTCCGGTGTGTCCTTGATGGTTTCAAGTATGGTTTGGTAGTGTCTGGGAAGGGAAGGTATCGCCTGGTCGATGGCTTCTTTCAAAGAGCCTTTTTGAGCGTTTTCAAAAAGACTGTCAAAAAAGTGATAAAGTGCACTGTAATCTTCGTTGGATGTAAGCACCTTGGCATACTCGAATGCCTGGTCTTTATTTCTGCCAAGGGCTTTAAGTGCTAAGTAAGGTACGAAACCTACCAGCTGATCATCGTTTAAAGTCAGCGGGGCATGGTCAAGTTTGAGATCGTCTATCAGGTGATTGAAAACGAGTTTCTTTGCGTAGCTTTCCGCCCAGCCTTCGTAGGGACCTCCTGGTTTCAAGTGATCTACGAGGAGGGCTTTGTAGTCTTCTTCTGAAAAATCTTCTTTGTTTTCAAGGCTTTCATACAGCCATTTCAGAATTCTTCCCTGTAGAGAGAAATCGCCCACTTCTGCATTTGGATACCCGTTGAAGGCTTTGCCCGCTCTTTTGAACTTGGCGGGGTCCACTGGCATGAACAAAATGTCTTCCTTCTGTGCGAGTTTTTCAAGGTAGGGGATGTTGTAGATCCAGTTGAGGCCTAAAGATGCGGCATTGGCCGCAAGTGCACCGTTTAAAATATGCATGGTATCACGCTCCTTGATTTCATGATACTCCATTCACCAATAGGAATAAAGCGTTTTGATTTCAAGGTAAGAACGTTTACATGAGAAAAACTAAAGAGGTTCATGAAAAAGTCTTGAATCTGTGATACACTTTTTTACAATATATAATAAAAAACAGGAGGCACTCGTATGGAACTATTTATGGCTTTACTACCCGCACTCATTATGATTACGCTGGTGATTGTTACACGACGAGTGCTCTCTTCGCTTCTTACAGGACTCATCATCGCTGCACTCATCTATGCTGATTTCAATCCACTAAACGCTTCAAGCTATCTCTTTGAATCCCTTGTTGGAATACTTACAAGCCTGGACTGGTATCTTCCGATTCTCGGGTTTGTGGTCTTGATTGGCGCCATTACATCGACACTGGCGTTCATCGGTGGCATCAAGGCATTTGCAGAGTGGGGTGTTTCCAAGGTTAAAAGCCGTGTCGCTTCCCAGGCGCTTACTGGACTGCTTGGTGTCATCATATGCATTGATGATTATTTCAATGCGCTTGTTATTGGAGAGGTGTCCATTCCCCTTACCGATGCTTACAAAGTATCAAGGGCGAAACTTGCATACCTCATTGACTCTACAAGTGCCCCCGTAGTCATCATGATGCCCCTTTCCACTTGGGGCGCATACATCATCGCAATTCTTGGAGGACTGTTTGCTGGAAACGACTACACGCTTCATTCTGGGGTCTCGGCGTTTATCGCGGCCATTCCTTATCAGTTCTATCCTTTGAGCGCCATTGCACTAGTGTTTATCACGCTATTTATGAAACGTGACATCGCTGCGATGGAAACGTATGAAAAAGATGCCCTGAAGGGGTGCGACCATTCAAAACTCGTTATAGACAGTGAAGAAGAAACGCCAAAGGAAAATACCGGCGTGACCCATCATGCACTCATCGGCTCCATCGGGAGTCTCGTTGGGACGACACTCATTTTGATGTTCGCTCTGGCAGGATTCAGGTTTTCCGGGCTGCTTGATCAGGACATCACGATCCCGCTTTTCTTTGGAGGGCTTGTCAGTTTCGCTGTCGCGCTCATCTTTGGTGTAAGTGCGCACAGGGTCAATATTTTGAAAATGGGTGAAGCGTCCCTCAAAGGCATGCTTTCAATGGCTAAATCCGCAATTCCGATTCTCATACTCGCATGGATGGTTTCAACCGCCGTGCAGGATCTTGAAGCGGGCAGCCTGATTGCAAGTGCGATTGAAGGGTCGAATATTTCTATTACCGTTTTACCCGTAACGCTTTTCCTGGTTGCCGGAGGCATGGCGTTTGCGACGGGCACAAGCTGGGGCGCGTTTGGTATTTTGCTACCGATTGCCGTGCCCATCGCCTTGTCAACGAATCCTGAGTTCATGCCGCTTTTCATCGCGGCAGTGCTTGGGGGCGCGGTTTTTGGCGACCACGCATCACCGGTATCGGATACCACGGTCTTATCGGCTACCGGCGCTCAGTCAAAACTTCATGCCCACTTCATCTCGCAGCTTCCTTACGTGCTGATTTCCGCAGGCATTGCTGCACTTTCTTATATGACCTATGGCCTTTTTGAATCATTGGCACTTTCTTATTTCGTACTTATTCTAGGTATCGTGGTTTTTGCGCTTGTTCTTAAAAGAAAGCCGACGACTGAATCTATGGTAGAATGAGATTAACAAGTAAGGACGTGATACTTTGAAACCATCAAAACAGGAAAAACAAGTCAAAAGAAAACAGGTTTATACCTGCGACTTTCTCGACGTCTATGAAGACGATGTCATTCTCCCCAATGACAAGCGTTCAAAACGTGTCGTCGTGAGCCATATCGGTGCGGCGGCGGTATTGCCAACCACGCCCGAAGGAGACGTCGTACTGGTCAGACAGTACCGCTACGCCGCAGGGTATGATTCCCTCGAAATTCCCGCAGGGAAAAAGGATGACGTCGGTGAGAATCCGCTTGACACCGCAAAAAGGGAACTTGGTGAGGAGACCTACCTGAGAAGCGATACCTTTGAACACATCACAAGTCTTTTTACGGCCATTGGCTTCTCTGATGAACTGATTCACATATATCATGCTAAGAACTGCATGACTGTAGACTATGAAGTCGGGGTTGACCCGGATGAGTTTCTGAGCATTGAAACAATACCGCTTGACAAGGCTATTGAAATGGCGAAAGACGGCTCGATCAAGGATGCAAAGACTGTCGTAGCCTTGTTGTTTATGGAATCAAGACAATAAAAAAACACTTCCGCGGAAGTGTTTTTTCTTTATCTGAAGCGTTTTGAACGTCTTTCAGCCTGTTTGTATTCGATACCGAACGTGGATAAGAGTTCTTTGAACTCCTGTGCTTTTTCCGTACTTGAAGCCCAGTCATCACTTTCGATGTTGGTTCCGATTTCATAGAATGTTTTTCCTCTATGCGAGATACGGTCGAAGAAGACTTCAAGATCCTTGTAAGGTGCGGAGACGCGGCTGACTCTGATCAGGTTGAAATTCTTGACGTTGCCTCCGTGAATGGAAGAGAGGTCCTTGATTTCACCTTCAGGAAGAATGTTGTTGTAAACGAGTCTGCGCATCTGTCTCTCACTTAAGGACTGATTGTATTCAAGGAATGTGTCCTTGTCGATGGTTGGGATCTTGAGGGTCAATACATAATGAAAATCATTGCCCTTTCGGATGGTTCTTTGTCTTAATGTGATGTCCTGCTTAGTAAGGGCGCCTTCGTAGGTATCGAAGTAGTAGTTGTAATGGTAATCCGTGGTATCTGAGAACTGTACCATCAGATAGTCCATGATTTCATAGCATTGCGCCTTGGACAGTGCGTGACGCATTTCTTTATCAAGCGTGCGAGTTTTTTTGGCCATGGGGCAACCCTCCTTCACTTGTTATTATACATGATTCAAAGGGTTAGGCATAGTGACTTGAAAAAATTATTGAAACTTTTAAAGCTGTGTTATAATTAGTGTGTCTCAAGAAGACTTGCTCATTGGGCCTTTGGCCCGATGTGTTTTAATTTTTTCAAAGATGGAGGACACGCCTATGGAACCCTGGTTATACCATTACGAAGAAGTGGATGCACTTGACAGTGTGGATGAGGCTCTCAATGTTGCTCTTAGGATTCCGCTTGAAAAAGACGCGGTCAAAAGCATCTATTTGAAACACGTCATTGATGAAATCAGAATCAGCGGAAAGTACATGGCCATTACTAACGATGTCCTCTTTTTGCATACGCGGGACCACGAAAGTGTCAAACGTCCGTTCATAAGCTACATCCACATGAAAAAGCCTATGGATTTTTATGACAAGGACATCAAACACGTCTTCGCGTTTGGCTCCCTTGATGACGATACCCACAGACTCATGCTTTCAGCGCTTTCTTATTATATCGGAGAACTGCGTGAAGATGATGATTTGAAAGACAAGGACGCCATGAAGAACTGGTTTGAAAAGCACTATTTCTAAGGTAACAATACTATGTTTAAATATAAAAAAACACCGTAGCTAACAAGGGTATATTAATTAGCGGGGGTGTTTTTTTATGAAATCATTATAAAGTTCCCTCATACCTTTTACGAAGTCTCCCCAAGAAGGATTTGTTTTCCTTTCATGAATGGTAGAGTAATATTGATATTTATAAAACATCTTCATATCTCTACGAGATTTTGTGAATCGAAATTCATTTAAATAAAACAGTAATTCATACCACTTTATAGCTTGAATGTTATCCAACCCAGTTTTCCAGGCTTCTGATTTTTCTATTAGCTGTATTGCCGTATAATCATGTGCTCCAAAGTAAAGAAGCTCTTTTACTGCAATATAGGCTAATGATTTTACTTCACCTCTGTCTTCGCGGTTATCCAGCAAAGGCTCGTAATTTGTGCGTAAAGAAATATTTTTTTCTATGGTGTTCCTGTAAACATTTTCGATTTCTGACAAATTTCTATCTCGATGCAAAGTTAACTTTGGGGGATCAGTATCAAGCTTTGAATCTATAAATGCCTTGATTTCAGGACTTTTCAATTCCTCATAGACGGCTTCATGTATAGCGAGATAATCAAAGGCTTGAAAAATCGGGTTTAACCATTTAGATTTAAATATATTAAATGGGATTACTAAGCCTAGAATGTCACTTCTATCAGGGGGTATTAGAAAGTTAGCATCCAGTGTAATTACTTGGCTCGGATTTTTAATGATGCTTATAAGTGCAGGGTTGACATCATCAAGATTGATCTTCATCGGGTTCCTCCTCAGTAAAAAATGCTTTCAATTCATCAAAGTCATTGGAGGTGATGCCAATCTTATAGCCAAATTCTTCTGGGGATCTGTTAAATAATTTCAACGTGCTCACAAATTGGTCCTCGTTAATCAGCCCATCCTCAAAATTTCTTATGATGATTTCAACTTCATTAAATGAAATTCCATTATCATTTGTTGGGGTGTTCAATTTTTTAAATGTTTCTCTATTTACAGCGGTAGCTATGAGATTATATTCACTATCGATAGCTCTCTCATCAATCCTGTAAAGCTCTTTGTATTGAGATGGAGTAATGGCGTTAATCTCTTTTAACCGTCGAACAATCGATCTGTATGGAATCCACCATGTACAATGTATTCTTGCAATAAACCTCAATAGTGTTCTAGGTTTTAGAGTTGATAATGACAAGGTTTTAAATTCTTTTAACAGTATACTTTTTAAAGCTTGTTCGGGCATGAGAAATTCAGCAGCAAAGCGGTTGGCTTTTAACTCAATTAAACTAAGAGAGTTATCATCCGGGCGGCTGAGATGGGAACCATCTTTTATGTAATAATGATATAATTCATGCGCCAACGCAAAAATCTGCTTGTCAAAGTAATCGGCTGTATTTAGTCCAATAAAAGCAAGTGTGTTGTCATTGTCTTCTGAGTACATGATTGCAGCAGAAAAGGCTTGTCGCCTTCCTTCTGATTTGATAGGGTGTTTAAGTAATGTGATATTGGCCTTATTTAAAATTGTAAAGATATCATTCCCTATAGGTGAATCACTTAAGAAACCATACTGTCTTCTTTTTTCTTCGGCCAATTCTCTTATTAAATTCAATTCTATTGGAGAAAGTTCATTTTTCTTCATTTATAAACGAACTCCTCAATTGAATTTGTTTTCTAATGGCCAACATCATAGAAAAAAGTGTTTCAACACCTTTTTGTTCCTGTTCTCCGAGTGTTTCGCTTCTCAACGCAACAAAAGAGTTGTTTGAATTATCGTTAACAAACATTTCGGTAGGGTCAAAGGCAAGTGTCTTAGAAATAGCCTCGAGCTGTTCGATCGAAGGTGTATAAGTTTCCTTTTCAATTCTTCCAATCATTATGCGGTTGATATTTGTTAGTTTTCCCAATTCTGATTGTGTATATCCCAAGTTTTCACGTTGAAACTTAATTTTTTGAGCTAGTTTACGCAAAGATAAGGTTTTCATAATAGATCTCCTCTAAAGCATCGATTGTTTTGATGGTTTTAGCTTCATACAATAAAATGATACTTCAAATGTCTTAAAAAGTCAAAATAAATATAATTTAATAAAAAATGAAACTGAAAATAACTTTTTATTGTATATAACTTAGTATTAAAAAAAACTCCCTAAAAGGAAGTTTTTTTTAATCAGTGTAGTTTTTAAGAAGATCCACATAGTGTTTGGCGTTTTGCCTGTTTGAGTCAATTTCGGTTTCTGAGAGTTTTCTTATGACTTTCATGGGACTGCCCAGGGCGAGACTTTCCCGTGGGACGGTTTTGCCCGGTGGGACGACAGTCCCAGCCGCTACGAGCGCGCCTTCTTCAATGGTTGCGCCGTTTAAGATGGTGCTGTGCATGCCGATGAGAGCGCCGTCTTTAATTTTGGCTGCGTGTACAATCGCGCTGTGGCCTATGGTGACGTTTTTACCGATTACGGTCGGCTCGTTTAAGTCCGTATGGATGACGGCACCATCCTGAATGTTCGTGCCATCGCCGATGGTGATTGAGGCCATGTCGGCTCTCAGCACACTGTTGAACCAGATACCGACGTTTTCACCAACCCGCACGTCGCCTGCGACCTGCGCGCCTTCGAATACGTGGCTTGTACTTGGTATATCCGGGGTTTTATCTTTGTATGTGTGTATGCTCATAGAATCATCCTTTTTTGATTGAATTGAGGGCGTCTTCGTCAAGTTCCAAAGCCTTCCAAAGATAGGCGGCTGCAGTGGATTCGTATGGGTAGAAGTACTCCTTGAAATCATCAAGCGGGCCTTCGGTGTCATAGAGTTTTCTGATGGCGTTTTCGATGCCTTTGTCATTGATGGAAAGGATGTGTGGATTTTGAAGACATACGAACATGAACATCTCTATGGTCCATTCTCCAACGCCTTTGACGCTTTTAAGCGTTCCTCTGACGGTTTCTAAGTCCTTGTCTTTGAGCGTGCTGATGACGTCTTTCATCTCTGCGAGTCTCAAGATTGTGTCGGCTTTCATTTTGGAGATGCCCAGAAAATGCATCTCTTTCTTTCCTAGGGTTATCAAGGCGTCAGGTGTGATTTCACCAGTTTTTTCTATCAGGCGATCCATGAGGATTCCTTTGACGTGTTCACTGATCTGCTGGCCCATGATGGTATCCACAAGTGCGTGAAAGGGATCATCGATGGTTGGTTCGTTTGGTGTGTCGACTGACATAATCAATCGTTTCATGACTGGGTCCAGTTTTTTCAGATGTGTGATGGCGTCCTCTGTGATTGGAAAAGACAAGAGCCTCACCTCCGTTTTCAATATTATAGCACATAAATTCTCACTATCAACGAGAGTGACCTGTAGGAAAAAGAGAACGGTCACTTTGTTTTAAAAGTGCTCCCGGCGTGTTACAATATACCATGGTGATAAAATGAATAGTTTCAGAATCCATACCCCTACAGATACTTACGTCAAAGAAGGAATGCTACGCCAAAGTGCGCCTTTTACTCTTGATTATGAGCATGCCCTTATTGTGACTGGAAAAAATATTTCAAACGGACGCTACGGCGCCCTTGACTCCCTAAGAACCATGCTTGAAAACGAAGGGGTGAAAGTCAGTGTCTTCGATGAAATCGCAAGACCGCTTCACGCCCAGAGTGTGTTGAAAGCCTCAAAGTACGCCAAAGAAAACGGCGTAGATCTTATCATAGGTCATGGAGGTGCGAAAGCCATAGACGCGGCCAAAGTCATCGGCCGCATGGTACGAGAAACCCCCGAATTCCTGGATGCCTGGCTTTCAAGCAAATACCGCCCGCCTTTTGAAGATGAACCGGTGGATGTCATCAGCGTCCCTACAACACTGACGCTTACCGCGTCACTCAATCATAAAATCTATCTTTACAACCCAAAAGGCAACCGCTATGAACGGTTGAAGGATTCTTCCTTTACACCGAAAGCGGCGTTCATCGATCCAGAGCTTTTAACAACGCTGGATGAAGAAACGCTTTATGGCAGTGTGTCGGATACGACCCTCAAGCTTTTCGATCTTTTGAGTCAAAACATTTCTCCTCTACACACCGATATGGCAAGCTCCGCTTTAAAAAGACTCGTGCGAAGTGTAGAAAGTCTTGAAAAGGATTATCACGACACGGAAGCCTTGTGCGAACTCGCCTATGCGAACGTTCTTTTGGCAAACCTGTTTGTCAAAAAGCCATATTTTCCTCTTCACATGCTCAACGATGCGATTTTGGGATACCACCCAGAACTCCATTACAGCCGGTTTTTGAAAAAAGCTTCACTTCATTATATCGATTACAGACTTATGCAGACAAGTGGTGAGCGCATAAACATAATGAAGGACGCATTCAAAGGCACTGCCTATGACTTGGAAACACTCAAGGAAAGTTTTGTGGCGCTTTTCACGCCTTTCATTCATCAAAGCGACCTCATCACGCTCAATGAAAAGCACTACCCTGAAGACTACCTTATTCATCTCAAAACACTGTATCCCGCGTTCAGTGCACTCAAGGATTCCGTGGTTTACGGGATTATCGATCAGACCATTCGTTAAAAGGAGAGGGTTCTATGAAGTTCATTCATGTTGCGGATATTCACCTCGGGGTGACTTTGTCCCATGCATCGTTTAAAAACGCACAGCAGCATACCCGCCGCGTCCAGGAACTAAGGGACGCGTTTTTCCGTCTCACAGACTATGCGGAAGAAAAAAACGTGGACATGCTTTTCATTGCCGGAGACATGTTTGAAAGCAACAACCTCAAGTTTTTTGAAATGCAGGCCATCTTCAAAAAACTCGGTGACCTCTCAAGCGAGGTCTTCATTATAATCGGAAACCATGATACGTTTTTACACGAACAGGCTTACCAGAGTCTGATCAAAGAAAGCGGCGTGCACATGTTCACCAGGGATTCACCCGTGCACACCTTTGAAAACATCGATGTCTATGGCATCAACACAAGAGATTTTTCACCTAAAGTCTTAAAGCGTTTGAATGAAACCCTGAGTGCGTCGAAAGACAATGTCCTACTCCTTCATGGAGACGTTAGAAACACGCGTGACGATCATTATCTCGTGGATGTGAAGACGCTTGAAAACACCGGGTTTGACTACATCGCACTCGGCCATATCCACAAACACGAATACTTAAAAGACCACATCGTCTATCCGGGGAACCCCGAACCCCTTGATTTTTCTGAAACAGGCCCACGCGGATTCATCGAAGGGACGCTTGAAGACGGCAGTCTTTCAACAGACTTCAAAGCCTTCAATTCAAGAACGTTCGTCGTGCATGATATTCCTGTCGACGAACACGACGTTCAAGACAGCATCCTATCGAAAATCAGAAAAAGCATCCGGTCACACATCAGTGAAAAGGACTTCAACCGTGTCGTTTTAACAGGTGAGAAGCATCCGGAACTGGATCTTGATTTCACCTGGTTCAAAGACACCCTTGAAGAAGATGTCTACTACGTTGAATTCAAAGATAGAACAAAGGACAGCGTCTCACTAGAAGCGTTGAAGGAGATCCACAGGGATGACGCCCTTGGCAAGCTCATTGAAAACTTTGATGAACAGAAGAAAAAGGACGAAGAGGACACGCTCGCTTTGGACCAGGCCATCAAGGCCCTTCTCACGACAAGGAGGGATGCGCGGTGAAACTGCTCAGTCTATCCATCCAGGGCTTTGGGAAATTCAGAAACTTCGACCTTGATTTGAGTGAAGGCCTCAATGTCATCTACGGCCTGAACGAAGCTGGAAAGTCTACGCTCCACGCCTTCATCGAAGGCATGTTTTACGGGTTTGTGGATGGAACCAAGAAAAGAAAGACCTACCTTGACATCCACGACAAGTACGCGCCAAGAGACAGCGCGCCCTACCAGGGAAGTCTCACCTTCACCTATCAAGACGGAAAATACCGTCTTGAACGCAACTTCTCAAAAAGAAAAGGGTTTGTCAAACTCATCAACGCAAAAACCGGGAAGGACATTACGGATGACTACCCGAGTCATCCTGTGAGAAAGGAAATCGATCTCGCTCGCTTTTTGGACATGCCTTACGCACTTTTTAAAAATACGCTATCGATCGCGCAGCTTTCCGCAGAAACGGACAAGGAAGCGGGCAATGAACTTCTGCGTCGCCTTCAAAACACGAAGGAGACCCAGAGTGAAACCATGTCGATGAGCCGTGCGATAGAGTCCCTCGAAGAAAAAATAAAAGCAATCGGGACCGACCGCGCCCGGACACGTCCCTACGCCAAAGCGCTCGACAAACTTGAATCACTCAAAAGCGAATACGACCAGGCAAAAACCCTTCATGAAGAAACGCTGGAAGAGAAAAACCATCTTGACCAACTCAGAGACGAAGACGCCCACTTGAACACGGAAAAAGCCTCCCTTGAAAAATCGCTTGAAACCCTTGAAAACACCAAGAGAATGAAAACCTTTAGAGCGATTGAAAAGACCCTTCACACGCTCAACAGCGATCTCAAAGCGTCTAGTGAAGCTCGGGCGAGTCTTTCTGTAGAAGGGTTGATGGATCTTAAGACGACGTACAGTGAAAGGGTTTCCACCCTTGAATCGGACAGAGACACGCTTTTTGATCATTTATCCAAACTTGAAAGCGTCAATACCCGTCTAAGTTCGCTCAATCCCACTGTGGAAAAAACACCTTTCAAACAAATCGAAGATGACTTTGAAAGACTTAGAAACCTAAGAGAAAAGAAACACACAAGCGAAGCACGGATCAAAGAACTTGAAAAGACAAAAGAAGAAAAAGAGAAAATCTTTGAAGCCTCCAGGGACAAACTGCATAAACAGGTCAATACCTTTACGCACAAATGGCCGTTTGCGAGCATGCTCATCATCGCCGCAACGTTTGCAGGGTACTTTGTCTTTGACCTCACCTGGGCGTTTTGGCTGCTCGCGCTTCCAGTCCTCACTGGCGTTTTCCTTTTCAAAAGAAACCGCAGGCAAGTGGAGATTGTCAAAGGACACTTGAACGCTTATGACGAGGCCGAAGCAGATTTAAAAAAAGAAACCGCCTCATTCAAGATGGCAGAGGACGCGATTCTAAAACTCATCGGAAGGTACAATCTGGAAAAGAGCGACGCTTTCGAGCCACTTTACTACGAATCGAAAAACGCCGTGGATGACCAGGCCTACAGACAAACCCTTCATACATCCATCGACAAAGTGATCATGTCCTACACCCCGCTCATTGACGCGCTTGGACTAAGTAAAGACTATTCGGATTTGCGGAAAACATTCAACCTGCTTAAGAAAGTGAAGGAAACCTGGCGTGAAGTAAATAACTATCTGGACGGGCAATCCTTCAAAACCTTTAAAACGAGCATCAACTTTGAAGCGGACGAAGTAGATCCCGCCAGGGAAAAAGACATTCACGATGCCTTGAAGGATATAGAAAAGACGCTTCACTCGCACGCCCTTGAACGCTCGAGAAATGAAGAAGCCATCGCAAACAAGGAAGCCAGGACGCGCGATCTTAGTACCATCACCTATGAACTCGAAGAAACAAAACGCAAGATTGAAGCCTATGACCGGGAAAAACGCATCCTGGATAAAGCGATTTACAGACTCAAGACGGTTCAAAAGGACATCGAAGAACATTTCGCTCCGATCATGAATGAAAACACAAGGAAGTACCTCACCATTCTCACGGGTGAGAACTATGACAGCATCAAGGTCAAGAAGGATCTCTCCTTCACCGCACTTTCAAGCGCAACCGGACAGCTTGAAGATGAAAGTTTCTTCTCAAAAGGGACACTCGATCAGATCTATATCGCGATGCGCCTTGGAATCCTCACGACCCTTGGCAAAAGCGACTATCCGTTCTTTTTGGACGATGCCTTCACGCAGTTCGATGAGGTGAGACTTACTGAAGCGCTCAAACTCGTTGGAACCATGGCCAGGGAAAGACAGATTCTTCTATTTACCTGCCATACCCGCGAACAGACACTCCTTAAAAACAAGGGCATTCCCTACAAGGCCCACACTCTGAAATAAGGTGATACTATGAAAGCAGATTTGCATATGCATACCAAAGCGTCCGATGGACGCCTCACAAACCGTGAAGTTTTCAAAAGAGCCAAGGAAAAAGGAATGGACGTGATCGCAATCACCGATCACGACGTCTGCAAAAAAGAAGCCGTAGAAGAAAATAAAGCTCTGGCCAGGGAGTTTGACATCACCTACATCCCAGGCATTGAGCTCTCAACGCTTTACAAAGGCAAAAGCGTCCATGTTCTAGGCTATTTCAAAGGCGAAGGGTACGCAGATAAAGCCATGGAAGCCTACTACGACATGATCAGGACTGGGCGCGAAAAGCGCGCCAAAACCTTTATTGAGAATTTGAAAAAGCACTTCGACATAGAGATTGACTACGATACGCTGGTCGAACTCTCAAGAGGCATCATCGCGCGTCCACACATCGCCCAGGCCATCAGGAGAAACTACCCTGAATACTCCCACAACTACATCTTCGATACCTTCATCGGAGAGCATACGAAAGCCTACGTGCCGTCCACTGAGCTTT
This sequence comes from Caryophanales bacterium, assembly GCA_041694275.1. Classification (GTDB taxonomy): domain Bacteria; phylum Bacillota_I; class Bacilli_A; order Izemoplasmatales; family Izemoplasmataceae; genus M55B118. The sequence goes on along the minus strand of JASMTQ010000075.1, from coordinate 13,936 downwards.
CTCTTGAAGAAGGTGTGAAACTGCTTAGAAAACACGGAGCCCTGAGCGTCCTCGCCCACCCAGTGCTTCTCAAACCTTCCGTTCATGACAAGGTGCTTGGTCATACCTTTGACGGACTTGAAGCGATTTATCCGAGGAACGACGAATCGGATACGGAGTATTACAAAGCCTACGCGAAAAGATATGGGCACTTCATCACTGCGGGCAGTGATTACCACGGGATTGAAAACGACCCTTCGCATGGAGATATCGGAGATGTGACCCTGGAAGGTGAGCCCCTTGATAAGTTCCTGACTGCGCTTAAACAATAACGCATCTACGTACATATAAAAACCGCGTCCTTTCCAAAAAGTGGAAAAGACGCGGTTTTTCAAACTAAATGAACCAGATGATGCCTGCGAGTACGAGCATCGCCAGGGCGTTGCTTAAAAAGTTCATGAACTCGGAATCGAAGAAGTAAAAGCGCAGAGAACGGTTTACAGGGTCCTGGCTTTGTCTGAGTGTGTTGAAGAGGCTGTCAAAAAGCGCGGTCAGAATACCAATCCCCGCAATGAGAAGAATGCTTCCAAGCTCACCGAAGACTGCGTAATGATAAAGGCCGAAGAAAAATGAAACCACCAAAGAAGCGAGTATGCCATAAAGACTCACGCCTCCGGGGGTGCCTTTTTTGACGGCCCTGAAGGTTGGTAGAATTCGAGGGTTCACCCCGAAACGCTTGCCTATGAGGCTGGACCAGGTATCGGCTGCGGCGCCTGATAAAGACGCAATCATGAATAAAAGCCAGACACTGTCGTCCAAAAAGAAGTAAAGGACGGCAAAATAAAGCGCGATAAAGCTTTTTCCAAGAACCTGTCTGGCGTTCCTCCCTTTTGTTTCATGGTCAGAGAAGGGGACGACACTCGCGGGGATGAAAAAAAGCATGAGTCCCGTGAAGGCGAACCATCCGCCAAACCCATAGATGAGCGTCCCGGTGATAAGCGCCGTAAAGGCACCAGAGGTGTTGAGTGATTCTTTGTAGTAGGCGATAAGCGTGACTATAAGACTTATAAGGAACCCGATGATGAATGCATCGATCATAGAAGCATCACTCCAAGGATGAGTACCATGAGCGGTACGCTGATATTGTCAAGGCCTCTGAAAAAATAGAGTTCAGTGAACGCGGTCACAAGTGAAATGAGTAAAACCACAAGAATCTGTGAAGGGAACAAAATGATGCCTATCAGTGCGGTGACAATGAACATGGTAAGGACACCGATGAGCGTTTTATTTTTGTAGACCTTGATTTTACCGAAAAACGTGCCGGCGAGGGCGCTGAGTCCGTCGGCGTAGCCCATGGTAAGGGCCGCGAAATAAACAGTCTCCCTCATGCCGTCACTATAGAGAAAGAAGGTGAGGAACGTGAGGCTGACGGCGTAGAGCACGCTTCCGTATTCAGTGAGGCCGTCTCTAGGTTTCATGAAGGAAAGAATGTCGTGTCTTGCGACGAAGGCGTTGATGAAGATGAAGGTGAGCGGCACGATGATGGCAAGCGTCCATTCGTCAAATAAGAAGGGCGCGATCACTATCCAGTGAACGACCGATATGTGAAGGAACTTCCTTGCGCCTTCACTGTGTATGAAGGGCAGTTTTGACAGTAAAAAAGAGGCGCCGACCAAGGCGCCTATGAAGCCATAGGATAAAATCAGGCCCATCATGACTTTTTAAGGCCTCTTTTTTGGAGTTCCTTCTGGGTTTTGCGTCTTAAAAGCCATTTTCTGAATTTTGAGAGTTTGTGGCGCTTGGTGATGTTGTTGTAGTCGTTCTTGCGGATTTCACGGAGCAAGCCTTCGTAGTACTTGAGGGCGGTGAATACGGGTTCGATGGCGTCGTTGTCAAAATGTTCAAGTGCGCCATAGAATGTTTCGAATTCTTCAAGTGCCTTGTCGATGTACTGTTCGACCATGCTTCTGTATTCCGGGGTTACGATGCCTGTTCTAAGGGTTTCAATCTTCACCTTGTTTTGTTCCATGATGTCTGTGGGGAAGAAAAGACGTCTGTCAATGAGATCGTCGCGCACATTCCTTAGAATCGTGGTGATCGTGAGAGCGTGGGCGAGAGAGGCGGCCGCGCTTTTCAAGGGTTTCGGGTTTTCCTTGAAGGTCTTTTGCGCAAGAACGGGCAAAAGCATTTTCGTGAAGTTGCCCATGGTTTTTGCGGCGTAGGCTTCAAGGGCCGCATCGGTCTTGATTTCTTTTTGGTAGTAATCGTCTTTCACGCCGTCAAGGAGCTCCATGTACGGGGTGATATCGTTTGGAAAGCGCATGGCGCTTTCATAGAGTTTTTCAAAAAGAAGTTTCTTTGGAACCTGGCCTTCGAAGGTGTCCTTGGTATCTTTTTTCATTTCCTGAAGGGCTTCAAGGTCCTTGTCGATGCGTGCGGCCTTTTTGGCGGTTTTGAAGTACGCATAAATTGCGTATACGGCTTCTTTTTTCTTTTCGGGCAGGTTGCTCAGTGCGTCATGAAGTGCGGGTTCTTTTTCGATGAACTGTTCAATGGTTTCCATGTGTTGGCCCCCTTTATTTCGACTTCATTATATGGCAAATGAGATTAATTGTAAACGATAACCCTTAAAACCAGCGCATGCGTTTGAAAAGTAGAACCATAAACGCCGCAACAAGGAAACACGCACCGATGAAGAAACCGAGAGCGTGTTCGTATTCAAGGACTTCGAAATGGACGAAGTTCATACCGAAGAACCCCGTGAGAAAGGAAAGGGGGATGAATATGGCTGAAAACAACGTGAGCGTGGTCATGATCTGGTTCATCTTGTGGGACTGGTTGTTGGTGTGCAGATCAAGCAGATGACGCATGAGTTCTCTTGATTCTGTTAGATCACTCTCAAGCCGGGCGAGGTGATCAATCAGATCGTCAAAAAAAGGCAGGGTGTCTGGGTGAATGAGGGCTGTTTTCTTGTGGACGTCTCGTCTTAGTTCATCATAAATCGGGGTAACGCTGTTTTTAAGCGCGAGGAGTCTTTTACGGATGAGGTAGAATTTCTCCTGGTCGACGGTTTTTGTTTCCAAAAGTTCGTCTTCAAGGCGGAGTCCTTCGCGTTTAAGGTGTTCATACACACTTAGATGCATGTCGGTGATCATGTCGAGCAGTTCGTAAAAGAGATAATCAATGGGGCGCTTTCTTGTTTCATCGCTTTTTTCAACCAGGGTATCAAGAGGCGTGAGGTATTCAGGGGTCGTCTCATGGAAGGTGAAAAGAACGTGGTCGGTAAGGATGGCGGTGAAATAGTCCTTTTTGAAGGTCCGGTCTTTCATGTAGTTTACGTCCATCGCCACAAAAAGCGTGTCATCGAAGTGTTCGATCTTGTCGCGCTGTGAAACGTTGAAGACATCTTCGATGATGAGGGATGGGATGTGATAGGATTCAAGCATTTGTCTGATTTTTGTGACGTCGCTCAGTCCTACGACTTTGATGTGGTGTTTTAAAGACGCATCCGGAGTATGCCCATCAAAAGTTTTAAAGGTGTCTTCACTGAAATGGGTGTCTGTGATGCTTGTTGGGATGTCTTTGTGCACGCCACTGTATTTGAAAGATTTCGGGGTGAAATAATGCGCTATTTTCATACTATGCCTCCTCTCTTACAGTATAGCATGAATAATCGTCAATTGTTCCAACGTTCCCAGTCGGGTGAATTGGTTTCATAGTCCCAGTAGTAATCTTCAAGACTTCCGTGCATGCCGCGGTTTTCTTCGCGTGCGATGGTTTCACCCGCGTGCATCCATTCGTTGTAGGTAAGGCCGTCGTAGACGGTCACGTCGGTTTCACCCGCGCCGAATTCATACTTGACTTCACCAAGTCCGTGACGCACGATGTTGTAGTTGAGAAGCTCGTATTCGCTTGAGGCGTCCATTTTAACCCAGACCCAGGCGAGGAGCCTTCCGTAGTTGCCCGTGAGGTAATCTCCGGGGTCGGTCTGAAGGATGATGTCTTCCGCATTCGTAAGCATCTTGCAGGTGTAGACGGATGCGGTCTTGCCCCACTCCTCTTCACCGCCGCTGAAAGTCTCAGGGGTATCGACATTCAAATACCGTGTGCTGTTTGCGTCGCTTTCGATGCGGCTGTCGATTTCACCTGGATAGTCAAACACGGTCGTATCACCGTCTATACAATAATCAAGCGCGCTATCAAATGCGCCGCCTCCACCATAGACGTCACTGCCTGATTCAGTATATAGATCCATCTCCATGTAGCTTTCATCAAGGCGGGGGCCGTCGTATCCAAAGGGGTGTTCATCAGGGAAGTAGTATGAAGAAGTCACAGGCGCGCTGCCTGTGACTTCGACGTCATCCTTATGGGATAAGAAGAATGTGAGTTCACCCTGGTGTTCACTCAGTGTGGCTCTTAAAGTGATGGTATCGTTAACGCTCAAGGTATCGAAATCCAGTCGGTTCTGCGCCTGGTTTTCATGTTGGTGAACCGGCATGGTGTTGCCTTCGCTATCTTGAACTGTGAAAATCTGCTGGTCCTTGTCGATGCCTGTGATTGTCAGATCACTGTATTCGTTGACGAGTCCGGTTTCTGTGATGGTGAGCTCAGGGAAGGGGATTGAATGCACGGTGTAGTCGTATTCATCATAGTCTGCCGGGTTTTCGAGGTTTTTGGAGTCAAAGTTTGTTAGATGCAGGCCTTCAAAGTCCTTGGTGTCGTAGGCGAATTGTGCGTCCTCGATGATGACCTTGTAGCCTTCGCCGAGTGCGCTAGAAGATTCGTGACCGAGGTTGAAGAAGATGCCGTGTTCGCCGTCTTCTGATTGGATGAAGGGATGCGCTCCGATTTTTTCAGAGACGATGCCTTCAACGTTGACGCGTTTCAGGTAGTATTCTTCAGGGTTTTTGACGAGTTCTTCGATGGTGACATCGATGGGATCACCGTAATAGAAGTCGGGATCCTCTTCGCCGTGGATTCTTATTTCGAGTGTTTCGGCGTTGTCCATCGCTTCGCTCATCTCATCGCCGTATTTGAGATCGGCGACTCCGCTCGCAGGGGCGAATCCCTGTTCGATCATTTCTAGATTGAGAAGTCTCCCATCCGCCCATACGTAGGCGAGGTAGCGCCCATAAGTGCCGGTTCTTTCACTGTTTGGATCACTTTCAAGCACGATGGTCTCAGCGCTGCTCATCACGTCACACGCATACTCTCCTGCGGCGATCCCAAAGGGTTCGATGACGTGTCCGCTTTCAGGGGTGTCGATGCCTAGGAATCTAACAGTGATGGTTTCACCGTCCACAGTGAAGTTTGCGGTGTCACCGTCGTTGCACTTATCGAGTGTGGCCTCGCCGATGCCATCATCGATGAAGTTCATGGTTTCATAATCTTCTGTGAGTTCCAGGTTGTCTGTGACCGGGGTTTTGCCTTTTTCAAGGTCGTAGCCTTCCTCTTCACCACAAGCGGTGAGGGTGAAAAGGGCGATAAGTGTTACTATGAATAAAGTCAGTTTTTTCATTTTTCTCTCTCCTTTAACAAAACATTATAACACTTTTTAGCGTTGGTGAAAGGGATTACAGTAAATTTTATGCTATCATGGATGTCATGATGTATAATATAGACAGATAAAGAAAGAAGGAATGGCCATGAAAACCGTAAGAAAACTTGCCATGTTCACACTGATTATTCTCATGGTTCTAACCATAAGCGGATGTGCGTTTACAGAAGATTTCAGCATCCAGGGAAATACGTATGATCTTGAAGATTCCATGATTGAATCCCGTACGCTTTTAAGACGGGCGAATGTCGGTGTGAATGTTGAATACAAGGAAGACGGGCGTTTCTTTGATAGGACCGGTGAATCACAGGGAAGCGGCGTGATTTTCTTAAAAGGGGATACCTATTACTACGCGCTTACCAATTTCCACGTGGTGGATCCGAAGGACTACGATGAAGTCATTGTGGATGTTGTGCCTTCCATGGTGGAAGACGAGATTCCCGCAGAAGTCCTCGCGACGGACGCTAGCCGTGATCTTTCTATTCTTCGTTTTGAGATCGGGGAGTATGATCTTGGCGTGATCGAGATTGTTGAAAACCTTGAGATGGAAAAAGACGAGATGGTGCTTGCGGTTGGAAATCCGAGCGCGGTCAACTCGATTGTGACGTTTGGTCAGTACATCGGAATGGTTGAAACCGGAGATGTTGATTTTGACGTCGTGTATCATAGTGCGCTTATTTATCCTGGGAACTCAGGCGGCGCGCTTACCGATATTGAAGGCCGCCTGATAGGCATCAATACTTGGGGTGTTGAAGGAGAGGCTGAACGCAGTCTAGCCGTTCCCCTAGAAGAAATTCTTGCATTTTTAAGAGAAAACGGGTTTCATGAAGAAGAAAGCGATACTGACGAACCCTTGGAAACCGCGAAAGGAATGATTGAATGAGTGGCATTTTGATTACCGCATTCGAACCCTTTGGAGGAGACAGTATCAACCCTTCAAAGGAAGTGCTTGAAGCCTTCCCTGATACTCTCTATGGCAGGAAAGTCTTGAAAACAGTGCTTCCTGTTATTTACGACCAAAGTTTTGAAAGGCTTCTGCCTCTGATTGAAAAACACGACCCCGATGTGGTTTTACTGACGGGGTATGCGAAAGGGCGAAGTCACGTGACGGTTGAGAGAATCGGCATTAACGTCTGTGATTCAAGTGCGCCCGATGCCCTTGGCAACGTGCTTTCGAACAGACCCATTGTCAAAGGCGGGGCGGATGGACTGTTTTCAACATTGCCACTTTCCTCCCTTGAAAAACGCTACAAGGAACGCTTTCTGCCTGCGAAGCTTTCAAATTCTGCAGGTGCGTATGTCTGCAACAACCTGCTTTATAGAACTCTGCACCACATCAAGCGACAAGGGCTTGAAACCAGAGTCGGCTTTGTGCACTTGCCAGCACTCCCTTCCCAGGCATTCAAGGAAGCCATTCCTTCGATGAGTAAAAGCCTCATGACAGAAGTTCTAATTCAAACGCTTGATACCATCCTGAGTCCCATCAACGTCTGAGAACTCGGACAGATGTGGAATAAACCCAAATACACAAAGGAGCTTTAATTATGAAAAAAGCATTATCCCTGTTAGCCTTATTTACTTTGAGCATCACCATCATCGGGTGCACTCCGGCGAATGATGAAGACACCTTCACGCTCACGCTTGAAAGTGATTATGAAGCCGCTACGCTTGAAGCGGATCCTGAAGGTCCCTACACCGAGGGAGACACCGTAACCGTATCGGCCACATGGGATTCTGAAGACGCGGAATTCATACGCTGGGAAAGCGGAGGCGTAAGTTTAAGTGAAGACGCAAGCTTCGAATACACCGTTGAAGAGGATGCGACACTTGAAGCGGTCTTCGATATGAAAGCGTTTATCGATTCGATTGATCTTTCTTCGAATATGGAAGGCGTTGCCTTCAATCTGAGTGAAGACAGTCCTTTTGAAGTGGGAAATACCGTAACCATCACCCCACAGTATAATGAAGATACCCTTTCTTTTATTCGCTGGGAGTTAAACGGCAGTGAACATTCCACCACAGAAGCACTGGATTATGAGATCGCTGAAGGCGACAGCCTTGAAGCGATTTTTGAAGAGATCAATACGGTTGAGAGTCTCGATATCACAGCCAACGTGGATGGCGTGACGTTCTCACTCAGCGAAGACAGTCCTTATGTAGTGGGAGAAACCGTGAGTATCACACCTGAATACAACGCAGGGACACATACATTCGTTCACTGGAAACTCAATGGGAGTGAACACTCCACCACCGAAGCGCTTGAATATACGGTAGGTGAAGGCGACAGCCTTGAGGCTGTGTTTGAATTAAGTCCCATTGAACCGCAAATCTATGAAGAAACGTTTGAAAATTACCCTGAAACAGGCAGTTCCTACCAATCAGGAACGTTCACAGGCGACCATGACATCGAATGGACCTATACAGGGTCCAGAGGTGATAAGAACATTGATGGAACGCATGCGCTTACCTTTGGAGATACGTCCAGAAATCCGAGTCTCACAGCCACCATTGACGAAGGCATCCACAGTTTCAGCATTGATTATCTGAACGCCTTTACCGGTGACGCTGAACTCGCGCTTTACATTAATGGAAATCTCATCGCTGAAAGCGGTGCAGTCAATAATGAAACCGGCATTTTTGAAGTCGAAGATATCAATATTTCCGGAACCTTTGAACTTGAACTCATCGCAACGAACAGTCAGACCATCATCGACAACATGGTCTGGGAAAACTACGTTGAAGGCAGTGACTACCCTGAAGTGACCATGGAAAGCACATACTGGGACGCAGAGATGCACGCCCTTCCTTCAACCAAGGTAGAACCTGGCAGTGATATCACTGTCACTGCGAGTGATCCTACCAGTACTTATACCTTCTTAGAATGGCAGGACAGTGAAGGGAATACACTATCTACAGACAGTGAATACACCTTTACCCTGAATGAAGATACCACCGTCGTTTCAGTGTTTGACAATCCTGAAAGATACGATCTTGATTTGAATACCAACCTCTATAACGCCGAGATGACGAGCAGTGAAGCCTCTCCAATTATAGATGGAACCGAGGTTTCACTTGAGGTGACCTATCCAAGTGGACCGCACGCATTCCTGGGTTGGTATGAAGGAGACACGCTCGTAAGTGATCAGGAAGCCTTCGATTATACCGTTCATGATAACGCGACCCTTGAAGCGCGATTCGATGTGCCTGAAGATTACGACACCATGAGTATGGAAGATCTGCTTGCGATTGACATGTACAGTGAGTATGATCCCGTTGAAGACATGTATGGAACCAATCTTGAGACCGCGCTTCAATCGATTGTTTCACAAATGACTGGAGTCACCTACGATGATGCGCGCATCATTCTGGATGAAACCGACCAGGATCCCGATAATCCCGACAATCTCATTCTCATTTATACAAGAATGTCCACCTCGGGTGAATGGGGAGGGTCTTGGAACCGTGAACACGTTTGGCCACAGTCCCTGCTTGGCGTGGATACCGATGGGGATGATATTCATGAAGGGACCGACCTGCACAACCTTGCGCCTGCAAACCCAGGTGAAAACTCCGCCAGAGGCAACCTGCACTTTGGCGTGGATGGCTACATGCCTCCTGAAGAGGTAAGAGGCGATGTTGCCCGCATGCTTTTCTACATGGACGTGCGTTATGATGGACTCTCTCTTGTGGACGGCACCCCTTCCACTTATGAGATGGGCGATCTTGAGACACTGCTTGAGTGGCATCTCTCCGACCCGGTCTCTGACTTTGAATACAACCGGAATGACGTCATTGAAGATTATCAAGGCAATAGGAATCCATTTATCGATTACCCGCACCTTGCCTACCTTTTATACCATGATCATTCGACTGTGAATCTGACCCCACCGACCAACTAAAGCATTCAACAGGCCCTTGGCTAATTGCCGGGGGCTTTTTTACGCCTTGCAAAAAGACGCTTTGTTTGATACTGTTTAATGTTACTAAGAAGGAGAAATGATACTTATGAAAAGACGACAGTATGTATTTGGGCTTGCTTTGCTTGCCGTATTCACTTTAGGAGCCTGCAACGGCGAAGAGGGACCGGAGAAGGACTATGATATTGAAATCATCAGTGATGTTGAAGCATTTGAATATTCCCTTGATATCGAAGGCAATACCATGGCTTTGAGTCTTGATTCTCATGGTGAGAACTACGAGTTTGTGCACTGGTATGAGCCTGAAACTTTCACTGTACTGAGTGAAGAAGAAAGCTTTGAAAGAGACCTCTACAAGGAAACAATGACCATTGAAGCGGTCTTTGAGTTTACGGGCAGTGGTGGTGAACCTGGTGAATTCACGGGTAATGAATCCTTTGAGACGCTTCTTTCTTACGGACTTGATGGCTATTATCAGGAGGCGGAAGGCCTTTATGGAAATGATCTCGATGATGCGCTTACGACCATTTTAAACAGAGACGACACAAGTCTCAGTTACGGGGATATCTGGGATGTCGTCCAGGATAGTGATGAAGACCCGGACAATCCTGGAAACGTGATTCTTGTTTATACGAGGGAGTCCGTATCAGGCCCTGCGACCTATCCGACTTACAACCGCGAACACATATGGCCGCAGTCCAAATTTGACGTGGACGCCAAATCGGACGCGCATCACTTGAAACCCTCCGATGTCTCAGAGAATTCAAGAAGAGGAAACCTGCCTTTCGGTGAAACAGGCAGCACCTATGAACCACCCGACGTTGTGAAGGGCGACGTTGCACGCATGCTTTTTTACATGGACGCGCGGTATGACAGTCTAGATGTCAGTAGTGGCGTCGTGGGCGATCTCGGCATGCTTTTAGAGTGGCACGTTGAAGATCCCGTGGATGATTTTGAAAGAAACAGAAACGAGGTCATCCATGATTACCAGGGCAACAGGAATCCATTCATTGATCACCCGCACCTCGCATATCTGATGTTTTATGATCACCCTTCTTTGGATCTTGACTAAAAGGATTTGGGTACAGTTTGCATACTAAACTGTATCCTTTTTATTTTCTTCGATTTCATTTACAAACGCTTTCTTAACTGGTAATCTAAAATGATGCACTAAAAACGGTGCGTACAAAAATTTAGGAGGAACCAACATGAAACGTAAGGTTATTGCGTTTGCTTTAGCGCTTCTGACGTTCTTTACACTTGGTGCGTGTGAAGACCTCGGAACACAGATTGACTTACCCGAAGGCTATGATATCAACGTAGTCAGTGATGTGGAATCATTTGACTACTCAATCGATACGGATAGTGAAGGGACCATTACTTTTGAACTTGGTGAGTATGATGAATCCGCCTACGCGTTTTCCCACTGGGAGAATGAAGCCGGAGATGTACTGAGTGAAGAAAGCTCGTTCATCTTTGATTTTGAAGCGGGCGACTACACAGTCGAAGCCATCTTCGATCAGGTAGAAACCCCTGATGATTCAGGTGATGACACCAACGACGAAGACGATAACACAGATGACTCAAACGACGACAACACGGATGACAACACGGATGAAGAACCAGTCATCAGCGAAGTGTATGCAACAAGCTTCGAATCGACTGAAGTAGGATTCTGGAGTGATTATGGAACCTATGATTTCGATGGGGTTGAATGGATTCAAAATCAAACTGCGAACACCGTCTATCCCGACCAGGACCGCTTCAATGGGGATGCGTCCATTCGCATAGACGAAGAAGAAGACAGTTTCATTTACACGCTTGATGCGTTCAGCGAAGTGAACAGCTTTTCTTTTGTGGCTGCGAATACGCATATGGATTCCAATGGTGAGCTTTCTGTAAGCATCTCCAAAGACGCATCCACCTGGACTGAACTCAGTGTTGAAACCCTTACCGATACGCTTGATACGTATGAATATACGCTTGTTTTTGATGATCTTGATGGCTTTTCCTATAGCGATGCCATTCACATGAGAATTGATGGTGTAAGTGGACGCATCAACGTCGATGACTTCAAGGTCTTCGGCGGTAGCGAAGCGATCACGCAGCCGGATGATTCAAACGATGATTCTTCAGGAGATGATTCAAACAATGACGGCGACGCTCAGATAGACATAGATGGAGAGTTTATCGACAAGGACAACGTGGCGCTTTATCTTCATACCTACGATGAACTGCCGGACAACTACATGGCTTATGATGAGTTTGCCACTACAGGCTGGGATGAATCGGAACTTAGAAGCGAGACCGGTAACGATCTTATGAGTCTTGGCTATAAGGATTTCCATAACTATGAAGGCTTGCTGCCTGATGGGAAGACCTATCATTCTGCAGATATAAACTTCGATGGCGGTCATTCAAGAGGCGTAGAGCGCCTTGTCTTCTCAGAAGACGGTCTCATCTATTATACAGGGGACCATTACGAATCGTTTGAGCTTCTTTATGGTAATCCTGATGGAAGTGACGATTCTTCTGATGATAATACGACCGATCCTGGAACTGGAGACAACAATACACCACAAGACCCTGATCTTGAAGGCAATCTGGCAGATCTTCTTGATGAAGACCTCATTACCTACTTTGACCAGGCCGAAGGTCTTTATGGCAGTACCCTTGATGATGCGTTGACTACGATTTTAAACGACAATGTCAATCATCTTTCCTATGACGACGCCAAATGGGTGCTTGAAGAAAGTGACAAGGATCCTGACAATCCAAACAACATCATTCTTGTTTACACCAGGGAGTCTATAAAAGGACAATGGGATTATCCGAACTGGAACCGAGAACACGTATGGCCGCAGTCCAAACTTGCCTCTTCAGGAGCAAAGGCCGACGCGCATCATCTGAAACCGTCGGACGTCAGTGAAAACAGCAGCCGCGGAAACCTTCCTTTCGGTGAAAGTGGAAGCACTTATGAACCACCGGATGTCGTAAAAGGCGATGTTGCACGCATGCTCTTTTACATGGACGCACGCTACAACAGCCTGGATCTTAGAAGCGGCGTCTTAGGAGACCTTGGGCTATTACTTGAATGGCACGTGCAAGATCCTGTCGATGACTTTGAGAGAAACCGAAATGATGTCATTTTTGACTATCAAAACAACCGCAACCCGTTCATCGACCACCCGCATCTCGCACTGCTTATGTTCAATGACCACCCCTCAGTCAATGTAGACTGATTTTGGCCCGCGATTTCCGCGGGCTTTTTTTTAATGAGAAAATGAGTGTTTCATGATATAATAAATAAGAATATAAAGGGGAGAGGAACAAAATGTTTGATACACACACGCACATCATTCCCGGTGTTGACGACGGTGTACAGAACATGGACGAAGCCTTGGCCATCTTGAAAGGGTACGAAAAAGATGGCGTCAAAGGCGTATGTCTGACACCGCATTTTGCTATGCTTAGGGGATTTTACGAGGAAAAGACGTTTTATGAGAAACATTTTGATTTATTGAAACAGGCTGTCAAGGATGAAGGGATTGATATTGAACTTTATCTTGGCAGTGAAATTGACGAGTATGATGAAATGGATGGCCTGATTAAACATGCGCATACATTGAATGGTACAGAGTACGTGCTCGTGGATTTCGGCATGCGCGAAGCGCGCATTGACGAAATCGTCTACACACTCAACATGAAAGGCTACAAAACCGTGATTGCCCACCCCGAACGGTATCACTACATGTCACTCAATGACTGGAAACGCGTGAAAAAAGAAGGGGGCATTCTTCAGGTGGTTGCCAAACACTTTTTGAAGGGCGGAGGCAAGAAAAGCCAGAAAATGGCATTGACCCTTCTTAAGGAAAACATGGTGGATTTGATAGCGAGTGACATACACGCAATCAAACATATCCATACTATGAAAAAAGCTTACAAATTCATTGCGAAGAAAAAGGATGAAGCACTGGCTAGAAAACTATTCATTGAAAACCCGAAAAGGATACTCGGTCTTTGATGCTTGCGTTTTTAAGAGGTGCACTGTCACTGATGTGGATTCTTCTCATCTTCATACTGTCTTCTCAGGCAGGCACAGAGTCCAGCGAACTATCTGGTGGTGTAACAAAGACCTTTATCAGAGTTGTCGAAATCGTTCAGAGTGATTTCTCTGAGAGAGTGGACGTGGCAGCACTTGAAAGTACACTTCGCTTCTTCGCCCATTTTACGCTTTATTTTTTTCTGGGTGTATGGGTCTATGATTTTTTAAGAAGTTTTTACAAGGATTTCTACAGACTGATCATAGAATCCTCCATGATTGCCTTGTTGATAGCGATACTCGATGAAACACTGCAATCGACGATTCCTGGAAGGGCAATGCAGATAGGGGATATCTATACGGATTTTTTCGGCGCCTTGCTTGCAGCGTTTTTAATGTCTTTCATTTTTTACAAGATGAAGCGGGTAACATGACCTATGA
>JASMTQ010000074.1:0-5219 GCA_041694275.1 Caryophanales bacterium | reverse complement strand
GAACGGAAGGACTTGTGGCGTTCTATTGAGAAAACCTACTTCCCTTACCGCATCTATGATGACAACGACTATGGTGAACGCGGCAACAGCTGGCAGACCATCATGCATATCTTCTTAGTCCCTTTTTACATGATAGACTATACCCTTGCGCAAGTATGTGCCTTTCAGTACTTCAACCGAGCACAGGAAAACAAGGAAGAAGCCTGGAACAGTTATGTCAAACTTTGTAAGGCCGGAGGGTCAAAGGACTTCAAGGCCCTGCTTGATCTAGCAGAACTCAAAAACCCGTTTGAAACGGGTTCTCTTAAAAAAATCATCCCTTCAATCGAAAAAGTGCTTGATTCAATCGATGATACTTTGCTTTAAACGGTGATGTCCAAAGACATCTCCAATTCACCCTATACCCTTTCACGAGAATAATGACCTTGCAGTAATTTAAGGAGTGCATCTGAAATTATCAATAAGACCGGCCATCCCAAAAACATATGGGATGACCGGTCTTTCATATATGCAACTATTTTGTGTCATATTGTTAAATCTATAGCTTGTGTATAGAAATCCTAACTGTACTTTGATTTAATGTGATTTTCCCAGTCCTCGATTAATGTGGGCCATGTTTTGCCTGTATGCTCTTCCACGTTGGAAGCCTCTTCACTGGCTAAAAGAAAGGTTTCTTCTGTATAGGTCTCTACCATGTAATTCGCAAAGGAAATCGTGTCAAGTGGCGCAAAATCAGCGTAGTTCTCGCTTAAAAAGCTATAGATATTGGTTAATTCATATAGGTCTTGTGAATAGTCAACTTCTCTATTGTACTTATCCTCAAATAGGCTCACTGCATTTTTAAGGGTTTCGGAGAATTCCCCTAAATCACTACCTCCAAAATAGAGGCTTTCCATGTATAACTCCATATAATAGAACTCATAAGAATAATAATATGCGACTGCCTCATGAAGCCAAGACGGCCTGTCCATATAGTCAGCAGTTACATGATGAACATATTCATGACTGAGTGCTGGAACCTTTGCTATATAAATGGATTGATTGCTTCTTGAGTAGTAATTTCTATTGCCGGATGCTCCTATGATAATTCTGGGGTCATCGTACTCAATTCCATCCTTCTTCAACAAGGCGTCGATTCGGTACATCTCCGCTTCAAAGATCGTGATGGCTTCTTTCAATTCCTTGTAGTCATTCTTGAGGAAATCCTCAGGAAGTCTGTCCATATAATTGTTTTCGTAACTGTTATAGAATTTCCAGTCCCCATGACTTGTGGACCATTTTGAGTAGTAAGTACCACTATCGTGGTTAAAGAATATGGGCGCTTCATTCAAAGGGACTTCATAATCGAATCCTTCGTTATCTATATACGCGTTCAAATACGCATTGTACTGTTGTTCAAAAGCGTAAAAGTCCGATTGATCCAACAATTCAGAAACTGCGTTCAACCCCTCTTCGTTGACTATGTATTCAGTGAACTGATTGGCAAACGCCTTGACCTTTTCAATGTCTTCATCGGATGTATAGTATTCACTGAAGGCCGGATATACCAGATCCATCAGATCCACCTTTTCATCGTTCAAGAAATGTGAAAGAGTGTCATCTGAAGGGCCACTTCTCTCTTCGAACTCAAGATCACTGGATAAATGCGTGGCCAATCCGTAAATGAGCCCATAGTTCACGTCTTTGTCATAGACACTTAAAAGCGAACTGAATATTGTATCGAATGATTGAATGTTGTCTATGCTTAGATAGACGGTCTTGTCGGTATCATCAAAATAGCTGGACTGTATGTCCTTGATAACATAGACGAGTTCCTGGTCTTCAGCGACTCCGTGCAACAGCAGTTTATCGACAAGCGTTTCAACCTCTTCAATTACCAGACTTTCATCTTCAAGGTCCAATCCTTCATCATAAGTATAGGTCGCATTGACTTCTTCTATTGTGTCTGCGAATTCTTGCGAGATGCATTGGCCCTCCATGATTATTTCCTCTTCAGAACAATCCGGCAAGCCATCGTCCTCGCATGCCGAAACTGCGAACACTGTGAAAACCATAATGATAAAAACAAGCAGTCTTTGTTTCAACGTGTGCTTTTTCCCCATATCCCCGCTCCTTAAGCATTTTTAAATCTTATTTATAAATTAAGTATACATTGAAAAAGGACTTAATTCAAACGACGATTCAAACCACAAGTAAAAAATACCCCTGACATGTTTCAGCATGTCAGGGGCGTTTTTGATGGTTGCTCAGATCGTATCATTGAGAATGATATGTACGATAATGGCAAGGATTGACAAGGGGCCAATCACTCTGTACCATTTGTAAAGCGTTGGTTTTTTGAATTGTTTGAAGCTACCCTCAAGTGTCGCGGCAATGAGCACAAACAGTAATGCGATGGTGCCAGTGATGCGTAGATTGCCATCCAATACATTCAAAGTGCCGTGTAATATAGCGGAAAGTGCGGCGAGTGCTCCGTAAACGTAATGGTAAGAAGCGATTTTTCTAAACGTCTTGTTTTTGATTTTGCGTTTGAGTCCATTCAGTGACGCAAGCAACACGAAAGTCAAAGTTAAAAATCCAGTCAATCCAATCATTGTATCTTCCCCCTATAATTTGTATGAACAGTATAGCATAGCGATTTAAAAGAGAGAAACATAATTGTGTGTATTAAAAAATATATTAGTAAACGCGATAAATCACAATATGCAAATACAAAGGAGTTGATTATATGGCAGTAATCAAAGAAAAAGTTTCACTATCGAACGGCTACCAAATGCCAAAGATGACATTTGGTACTTATAACCTGGATAAGAAAAACATTGAGACGATTATCCTGAACGCATTGAGAGTAGGGTTCAGACATTTCGAAACGGCTCCGATTTACCTAAACGAAGATGCCATTGGTAAAGCCATTAAAAACAGTGATGTAGATCGTGATGATATCTATATTACGTCCAAAGTTCCACCACACATCAAAAGTTATGACGCTACCATCCGAATGGCCAAAAAACCCATGAAGAAACTCGGTGTGGACTACCTGGATGCACTGCTCATCAACAATCCCGTACCCTGGGGAAAAGAGGGTGAAGACTTCACTAAGGAAAACCGTGAAGTATGGCGTGCCATGGAAGATATGTACACCGAAGAGATCATTGGCGCAATCGGTGTATCCAACTTTGATATTGACGATATGAAAGCATTGATGAGTGCAGCCAGAATCAAACCTCACATCAAATGAAATCGGAATCTTTGCAGGTCATACACTCGATAATATCAGAACGTTTTGTGAAGAAAATAACATCACTGTTCAAGGACACTCGCCCCTGGCACGTGGGAGATTGCTCAAAGAAGACTGGATGAAGGACTTGGCTGAAAAAGAAAACCTTAGTCCAGCACAGCTGGCCCTAAGGTTTGTCTATGAATTGAATGTGTGTCCGGTGGTTAAATCCAATAGTATAAATAGAATGAAAGAAAACATCGATATCAATGAGCCTTTATCTAGTGATGTCTTAAAGCTCTTAAAAGACAGAAAAAAAGATGTTAGGAATTATATGCCCCCTAAAGCCAAAAATATAATATAACAGTGTTATGAATAGGGTGTTTAAACCAATAAACCAAACCTAACTACAATTGATTGTACTTGTCTGACTTTCCGTATGCTTTTGATACTGGGTACTTTGCTTCGTTTTTCTTGATTTTGTTTTTCATGATTTCCTTGAAATCCAACCCGTAGTGATCCATAAGTAGTAAACAATAACTCATGACATCGGCGAGTTCTTCTTTAACATTTTCAATATCAGTCTCAACATGATCAAACTGGTAGTTTTCCAGCAGTTCTGCCGCCTCTAATAATATTGATTTAGATAAAGCTTCTGGTGTGTGAAATTGTTCCCAGTTCCTGTCATCTCTGAATTTTCTAAGCAGCTTTAGTATTTCATCCATAGTATTACATCCTTAATATAAAGTATCACCGTGATTATATCACTTATCTATGTCTTATACAAAATTGATTCGCCTTTCCAATGTTTAACCAATGGTAATTTAAAAGGCTGATTTTGCTTTTGAGCAAAACCAGCCTTTATGCGTATTTATGCGCTATTTGATAATGTTTTCCTGCATGGCGTCCACAAGGTTAAGTACTTGCTCTTCCACGTTTTTGATATCTTCTTCGTTAGGACTGCCTTCAAATTCCACAGAATCCAGGAAGTCCCATTTCATCTTGACGTTTTCAATGATTTTCTTGAGGTCTTTCTGACCGCCACCCGTCCAGCCGTAAGAGCCGAAACTAAAGGCTTTCTTTCCACTGATTTTCTTTCTTCCAAGTTCATCGACGGCGTGGGCTACCGGTGGGAACATCTTGTATTCATAGGTCGGTGCGGCGATGATGACGCCTGCGGATTTGAATACGTTGGTGACCATTTCACTTGAAGTGGTTTGGGGCATTCTCATGTCGTTGACTGTGATGCCTTTTTCTTCAAGCATGGCTTTGACGTGCTGAACCGCTTTGCCGGTCATGCCGTACATCGAACCCCAGAGTATGGTGATTTCGTTGTTGCCTTTGCCGCTTGCGTATTCTGCGTAACGCGCGTACGCGTCAATAATGGTTTGTGGGTTTTCTCTATAGACAGGGCCATGTCCTGGCGCAATCACTTTCGGGTCCAGTTCCTTCGTTTTTTCAATGGCCATTTTTGTCATCTTGGAGAACGTGGTCATGACATTCGAATAATAGCGAATGCCTTCTTTTTCATAAAGCGCCTTATCCTCTTCTGTGAACTGATCGTCGAACACGGTTTCATTGATAGTGCCGAATGCTCCATACATATCACATGGGAAGAGGGTTTTTGACTCTTCTTCAAAAGTCATCATGGTTTCAGGCCAGTGGATGTTCGGGATAGGGTGGAACGTAAGTTTCTTGCCCTTCCCTAGATCAAGGCTGTCCCCTTTTCCTACAATCATGGTCTCGACTTCATTGCCGTAAAAAGAATCAAGCATGGCTTCCGCTTTTTTGGTCATGACGACGGTGAAGTCCTTGGAGATTTTTTTGAAGTTTTCTATCCAGCCTGAGTGATCGGGTTCAATATGATTCACGACGAGATAGTCAATGTCTTCAGGCGTAATGTCGAATTCCTTCAAATGGGCATACAAGGATTCTGGGAGCCCATCCCAGCCGATAATTCCGTCAATGATGGCTATCTTGTCGCCTTTTACGATATAAGAGT
>JASMTQ010000073.1:0-12786 GCA_041694275.1 Caryophanales bacterium | reverse complement strand
GAGGCGGGGGTGGCCACGTTTTTTCTTTTGAGTGGTGCTTCTTTGGATGCCACGGTCAAAACATTTTCCTTTATGCCGACTTTCCTAAGGGCGTTTTTAAGTTTGCGTGCGAGCGGATCGCCCTTCAGATCGAAAAGGTCCATGATTGTCACCTTCGTCGGGTCTATGCGGTTTCCAAGCCCTGCGGAGGTGATGATGGGGATGTTTTTCCGGATCGCGGTCTTGATGATGTCTTCTTTTGCCATTCGGTTGTCCGTGGCGTCGAACACATAGTCATAAGGCACATCAAAGATTTCATCTCTTACTTCTGCGTGGTAACGCATGGTAAAAGCCCGTACTTTGCAAGCGGGATTGATGTCCTTGACTCTTTCTTCCATAAGGGCCGCTTTTTCCTTGCCAATTGTTGATTCAAGCGCAATCAACTGCCGGTTGATGTTTGACTTGTCAACCGTGTCCATATCAACAAGGGTAAGACTGCCTACGCCGCTTCTGGCAAGTGCCTCGGCGGCGTGGGATCCAACCCCGCCAAGTCCGATCACAAGTACGTGTGACTGTTTAAGCAGGCGCATGCCCGCGTCTTTGTAAAGCGGGATTTGACGGGAAAAGCGTTTGGAGAGAGGACTAGTTTTCATCCGTTACCCTGATCCCGAGATCACTAAGTTGCGTGTCACCGATTTCAGAGGGAGCTTCAGTAAGCAGGCATGTCGCACTTGCGGTTTTTGGGAATGCGATGACATCGCGGATGTTTTTGGTTTTTGCAAGCATCATCACGAGTCTTTCAAGTCCAAAGGCGATGCCGCCATGTGGTGGCGCGCCGTATTCGAGCGCTTCAGTGAGGAAGCCAAATCTGCTTTTCTTGGTAGCCTCGTCAATGCCTAGGGCGTCAAAGATGCTGTTTTGAACGTTGACGTTGTGGTTACGCAGCGACCCGCCGCCGAGTTCCTGTCCCTGACAGACGAGGTCGTAGCCGTAGGTATAGACGTTTTCAGGTTCACTGTCGAGTTTGTCCTTGTCTTCGTCAATCGGTCTTGTAAAGGGATGGTGAAGTGCCTGGTAGCGCCCTTCATCTTCATTGTATTCAAACATCGGCCAGTGCACGACCCAGTGGAAATCGAAGGTATCGGGATCCGTGAGTCCGAGTTTTTCTCCAAGCACGTTTCTGAGGTGTCCAAGTGACTGGCGGCATACTTTCAGGGTGTCTGCGACAATCAACAGTAGATCAGTGTCTTCCATGAAAGTATCAAGCGCTTCTTTTTCACTGTCGCTTAGGAACTTCGCAACGGATCCGGTGTAGGCACCGTCTGATTTTTTAAGGAACGCAAGCCCCTTCGCGCCATACGGTTTCACAACCTCTGTGAGTTTGTCGATGTCTTTTCTAGACAGTTGCTCACTGCCTTTTTCAACCCGGATGCCCTCTACAGCGCCACCGTTTTCAAGAACGCCTTTAAAGACTTTGAAATCGGTGTTTTTAAAAATGTCGCCCAGATCGCTGATTGGCATGTCAAAGCGCATGTCAGGCTTGTCCGTTCCATAAAGCCGCAAGGCGTCGTCATAACTGATTCTTGGAAACGGCGTTTCAATGTCGATGCCGCGGGTTTCTTTTAAAACGTGTTTGATAAGGCCTTCACTCATGGTTTGGACGTCTTTTTCCTCGACGAATGCCATTTCTATGTCAATTTGCGTGAATTCGGGTTGGCGGTCGCTTCTAAGATCTTCGTCTCTGAAGCATTTGGCGATCTGGTAGTATTTTTCAAACCCACCGATCATCAGCAATTGCTTGAAAAGCTGTGGAGACTGGGGAAGGGCGTAGAAACTGCCCTTGTGAATACGGGAAGGCACAATATAGTCACGTGCCCCTTCTGGGGTGGATTTCGTCAGAATCGGCGTGTCGATATCGAAAAATTCCTGGCTGTTTAAAAAGTCACGGGTCGCCTTGATGGTTTCGTGGCGCATCTTGATCATGTCACGAAGCACCGGACGGCGCAGATCGAGGTAGCGGTATTTGAGGCGGGTGTCTTCCAAGGCGTCGGTTTCGTCCTTGATGATCATCGGCGGCTGTTTGGCCGTTGAGAGGACTTTCAGATCCGTGACGTCGACTTCGACATCGCCCGTGGGGAGATCTGGATTCTTGCTGGAGCGTTCGACAACGGTTCCACTCGCTTCAAGGACGAATTCGTTCTTGATGCCCGCAGTGATGCTTTTGAAGGGGTTTTCTGAATAAAAGGCGAGCTGTGCGATGCCTGAAAAATCACGCAGATCGATGAAGACAAGGTTTCCAAGATCGCGTTTCTTTTGCACGAAGCCTTTCAAAGTAACAGTTTCACCTATCATGGAGGCGTTTAACTCGTTGTTTTTGTGGGTGTGTCGCATTATGATTCTCCTTTTTCATTACAGTCTTTGCAGGTGACGCGGGTATTTCTTGTGAGGCGTTCCATGAGGGTAATGTAAAGCTCGTTCATTGGAACGCTTTCTTCTGTGCCCTCGCGCTGGTCTTTCAGGTTGACGGCCCGGGTGTTCACTTCTTCTTCGCCGATAATCACTACGAAGCGTGCATCGTGGCGCGCACTTTGTTTGAACTGGGCTTTCATGGAGCGCTCCGTGAAGTCAGCGTCACACGTGATGCCGCCGGTTCTAAGCCGATGCATGAGGCCCATGGCTTTCATTCTCGCCTTGTCTCCCATGATGATGAAATAGGTATGAAGCGAAGGTTTTGGAGGTTCGAATCCGTTTTCCTTGAGGGCGACGATGAGCCTTTCAATCCCAAACGCAAAGCCAACAGCCGGTGTAGCGGGCCCGCCCAGATCTTCAACAAGCCTGTCATAGCGTCCTCCCCCGCAAATGGCGTTTTGCTGGCCGAGTAGCGCTTCATCGACCTGGAGTTCGAAGACGGTGTGGGTGTAATAATCAAGCCCTCTTACAAGCGAATGGTCGACGGTGTAGTCTACACCCATCGCATCGAGGCTCGATTTGACCATTTCAAAATGAGCGGCGTCTTCTTCTACCAGATAGTCAATCGTTTTGGGCGCGGTCTTGATGGCGTCCTTGTCTTTATCCTTCTTGCAGTCCAAAATACGCAAGGGATTCGTTTCGTAGCGAACCTGGCAGTCTTTGCATAGATCCCCCAGGTGCGGTTCAAGATGCGCCTTCAAAGCGTCTTTGTAGGCTGATTTACTTGCTTCACCGCCAAGAGAATTGAGATGCACGCGCACGTTTTTAAGTTTGAGCGCACGAAGCACGTTGAGCGCGTAATCGATCATTTCAGCGTCTTCAGTTGGGTGGTGTGAGCCGAAGCTCTCCGCTCCAAACTGGCGAAATTCACGAAATCTCCCTTTCTGAGGCCTTTCGTATCTGAACATGGAGCCTATGTAGTAGCGTTTCAAAGGGACGCGCGGATCGGCGTAAAGCTTGTTTTCAATGAGCGCGCGCACAATCCCCGCGGTGCCTTCAGGGCGAAGGGTGTTTACACGCCCACCCCTGTCCTCAAAATCATAGGTTTCCTTTGTGACGATGTCGCTTTGTTCACCGACGCTTCTATGGAAGAGCTCCCGGCTTTCAAAATGCGGGGTGCGAATCTCTTCTACGTTGTATAGACGGCTCACCTTGCGGATCGCCTTTTCAATTTCCTGGTAATAGCCGATATCGTCTGTGATATCGTAGGTACCTTTCATCTTCTGTATCATAAAAACCTCCTATAAATAAAAAAATCCCCCTATGTCCAAGGGCGATTAAATCGCGGTGCCACCTTAGTTCCGGCAATGCCGGCCCTCAAACACTTTAACGCAGCGTGACGTGATCTCCTACTCGTTTCAAAGATCCCCTCGGGAGTGTCAGGCATGGTAAGCTTGCGGATTCACACCATCCATCCGCTCTCTTAAAAGCCGTTCCATGCGTAGTTCCTTCGTTGGTTTATCTAATTATAGCGCGATTTAACGGGTGTGTCAACGACGCTACAAAGAAACTTCAAACGTTTCCTTGAACGCGTCGAAAGCCTCTTTGTGGCGGGTATAGTCTTCGTCTGTGAAACTCGCGACGACTTCGTCTAAAATGCGTCCGTCAAAACGTTTGTAGCTTTTGCGCTTGATGCCCTCATAGGTGAAGCCTAACTTCTCTCTAAGTCGCTTCGATGCAAAGTTGTTTGAGAAATGCTTGTAGGAAAGGCGCATCAAAGAAAGAATTTCAAATGCGTACACCATCATGACGCGTGACGCCTCTTCCATCAGACCCTGACCCCAGTAGTCTGGATGAAGCACCATGCCGAGTTCGCCTTTGTAGTCCTCGACGTAGGAATGAATCTCGATCGTGCCGATGACGTTCATGGTCTCATTGAGTACAAGCGCGTAAACACCCGGACGTCCGTGTTTGATTCTTCCCATGGTCTGCTGGATGTAGGATTTGGTCTCTCTTAAGGTCCTGTGGGGCTTCCATCCGGCTCTTGGGCCGACTTCATCAAGTGACGCGAACGCATGCACGTCCTCCGCATCTTTCACCGTGAGCGGCCTCAGGGTGAAACGCCTGGTGGTGAAGGTGGGCATCACTATCATGGCGTGTAGAGCATGCTCCACTTGTAGATGTCAATGAATCCAAGATCGGTATAAAGCTTTTCGGCTCTTGGATCGTCGTAATAAAGACAAAGCGTCTTTTTCTTCTGGTTGATGTATAGATCCATGAGATAGTGCATGACTTTGCGCCCATGGCCTTGTTTTCGGTAATCCTTGTGGGTTGCGACCGATACGATCATCGCGGATTTCTTGGTTTCGAACACGGCACTTGCGCTCGCGACGATGCGCCCGTCTTTTCTCACGTAGACAGTCGTCCCGTTTTCACCGGAGTTGTAATAAAGGTATTCGATGTATTCGTCTCTTGATTTCTGATGGACGGTGTATAGCTCCTCGACACTCAAGAGCAGGTCGTAGACCTCTATGGCCTCCTCTTTACTGTCGAGAATTTCAACATCCGAATAATCAATCGTCTTATCGGCCGTGAAAGCCGTTGAGCGCATGAAGTCCATTCTGTCTTCCTTCATGGAAGGAAAATGGGGATGAATGAGCCTTATCAACGCGGTCTGTGAGGATATGAAGAGAAAATCGAGCGATTTAAGGATTTCAACCCACGCTTCGTTGAAAACGACGTCCCTGGCGTAATAAATGGCGTTGCTCCAGTTGCGGCTAAGGACGGCCACGTAGCCTTCCTTGTCTGTTTCAACGTATATTTCCTGGTGTTTGTTTTCAGGATCGAAGTGTTCGACTTCCTTGATCATGTAGAGATTGATTTCCGGTTCAAGGTATAGAAATTCGAGCAGATCGTCCTTTTCTGATTCATTCATCATTCTGATCATGGTTTATCCCCTTTCCATCATCACCGTCACCGGACCGTGGTTGGTGCTTTTAATCAGCATTTCCGTCCTGAACTGTCCGGTTTTGACCGTGATGCCTTCATGTTTGAGTCTTTGCACGAAATATTGAAAAAGCGTCTCGGCTTTTTCAGGCTCAAGCGCGTCTTTAAAAGACGGGCGATGCCCTTTTTTAGTCGAGGCTTCAAGCGTGAACTGAGGGATGGCAAGCACACTGCCTCCCGTGTCCAGGACGCTATTGTTCATCTTGCCGTTCTCATCTTCAAAGATGCGAAGTTTGGCGGTTTTCTCAGCCATTTTCGGGATAACGGATGAATCGTCCCCGTCTTTGAAGCTGACATATATGAGCAGACCTTCTTCTATGGCCGCGGTTACTTCATTTTCTATGGTGCACGAGGCATCGAGCACTCTTTGAGCGAGTACTTTCATTATTTCATCAGCCTTTCGATACTCAAGACCCCACCGACTTTTTGAAGATTCAGGATGATGTTGTCAAGAATTTTACGGTGTCTCACGCCCACCTTGATTTTTATGACGCCTTCACGCCGTTTGTTGGTGGTTGCGCTTACCTGGTCGACCTTGCCGTCGTGGGTGGTGACGGTGTTGATGATGTCTGCTAGAATGTTGTCGCGGTTGTTGACGAGCAGTTTCATGTTCACATCGTGAATCGTTGAGCGGTCGTCGCCCCACTCGACATCGATATAGCGGCTTTCATCGAGGTTTTTCAGGTTGTTGCAGTTGGTTCTGTGTACGGCGATCCCGCTTCCTTTGGAGATATAGCCCTTGATGGGGTCTCCAGGAATCGGGGTGCAGCAGTTTGAGAGTTTGACTGAAGGCGTATCAAGACCTTCAACGATAATGTTGGAATCCCCTGCAACGCTTTTTTTCTCGCTGCGGTTGATTGATTCTATGAGTTTCTCTTCACTCTCGGTTTCATCTGGAAGAAGGACGTTGAGCGCGTTTCTAGCCGTAATCGTATTCTTTCCGATTTCATAGTAAAGCGTCTCCAGATCATTGATGTTCTTGTAGCTCAGGTGTTTTTCTATTTCCTTGTCGTTGATTGGATGCCCTGGTTTTCTTCTCTCTTTTTCCTTCTCGAATTCTTCTTTGCCCATTTCGATCAGGACATCTCTTCTTTGCTTGTTCAGATAGTTCTTGATTTTCGATTTCGCACCGGATGTTTTCGCGATTTTAAGCCAGTTGTCGTTTGGTCCGAAACTGTTTTTCGATGTCTTGATTTCAACGACGTCACCGGTTTCAAGGGCGTATTCAAGCGGTACGATTTTACCGTTTACGATAGCCCCAACGGTCTTGATGCCGACTTCCGTGTGAATTCTGAAGGCGAAATCAATCGGTGTTGAGCCTTTTGGAAGGTCGATAATGTCGCCTTCGGGCGTAAACACATAGACATTGGACTGGAAAATGTCGTCTCTTAAGAGGTTCAATACCTCTTCGTCACTTTCTCTTTCTTCTGTGAACTTGATGAGCTGGTCATACCATTTGAGACGTTTTGAGACCATCTGTGTCATCGGCATCTTCGCACCTTGTTCCTTGTAGGCCCAGTGCGCGGCGATCCCGTATTCGGCGATTTCATCCATTTCCTTGGTGCGAATCTGAATTTCATAGATCTTGCCGTGGGAGATGACCGAGGTATGAAGGGATTGATAAAGGTTTGGCTTAGGCATGGCGATATAGTCTTTGAAGCGGTTTGGAATCGGGGTGTATCTGGAGTGGATGACACCGATTGCGCTATAACACTGTTCTACGCTTTTTACGATGATTCTAAGCGCCAAAAGGTCATAGATGTCATCGAATTCCTTGTTTCTATCGCGCATTTTCTTGTAGACCGAATAGATGTTCTTGATGCGGCCCTTGACGTTGTAATCAAAGTTGTTGGTTCCAAGAAGGTCTTCAAGCTGGGCGCGCATGCGCTCAAGGTCTTCCTGGCGATTTTTCTTCGTATCCTTGATCATCTGTGCGATCTGTTTGTATTTTTCAGGGTAAAGGAACTTGAAAGACGTATCTTCGAGTTCGGCCTTGATGACATACATACCAAGACGATGCGCAAGCGGCGCGAAAATATCGAGCGTCTCGCGCGCAATGCGTTTTTGTTTTTCAACGGGCAGGTTTCCAAGCGTGCGCATGTTGTGAAGACGGTCCGCGAGTTTCACGATGATGACGCGGATGTCCTTGGCCATCGCCAGAAGCATTTTCTGGTAGTTCTTGGCCTGTACGACCTGTTTTTCCTCTTCTTTTGATTCAATGCCTTTGAATTTGTATTGACCGAGCTTGGTGACCCCTTCAGTGAGCAATGCGACTTCGTCTCCGAAGGCGTCTTTCACTTCCTCGTAGGTCGCGGAGGTGTCTTCGATGCAATCATGCAAAAGACCGGCCATGATGGTGGTCGGGTCGGATTTGTAGCTTGAAAGAATGAAGGCGACGCTGATTGGGTGGGTAATATAGGGTTCCCCGCTTTTTCTTTTCTGTCCTTCATGGTGTTCAAGCGCATAGTTGTAGGCTTTTTCTATCTGAACAATGTCTTTTTCTTCCAGATAGGTTTCAAGTTTGTCCTTTAGTTTGGAGAAATCCTCTATTTCCTGCATGATGTCACCTCCTTGTTGGATTGACGCTTAGTATGTGAGTAGGCTGAAAATCGGATAGTTGTTGATTTTTGTGCGGCCTTTTAGGCCTGCAAGTTCAATCAAAAACGCAACGCCAACAACATTGCCTCCGGCTTTTTCAACGAGTTTGATGGTCGCTTCGATGGTGCCCCCGGTTGCGAGCAGATCATCAACGATGAGCACTCTCTGGCCGGGTTTGATGTCGTTTTTGTGAAGTGAGAGCGAGGATTCGTCGTATTCGAGGTTGAAGGTTTCTGTAAAGGTTTCGCGTGGAAGCTTGCCTGGTTTTCTAACAGGAATGAAGCCAACACCGAGATCGACTGCGATCGGGGTTCCGAAAATGAAACCGCGTGCGTCAGGTCCGACGACGACGTCCACTTCCTTGTCACGGGCGTAGTCAGAAAGTTTCTTCACGGCGTATCTAAGAGCCTGTCCATCTGCGATGAGGGGCGTGATGTCCTTGAATTGAATGCCTTCTTTTGGAAAATCCGGTACGTTTTTTACATAATCTTTAAGACGCATGATGCATCACCTTATCTTTCTTGAATTAATTTAATTATAACATGCCTTAAGTGCTTGAAACAGTTACATACTCTCAGGGGCGCTGACGCCGATTATATGAAGCGCGTCTTTTAAAACGCCGGCGACGAGTTTCAGAATGTAGATGCGCTCCAGACTCGCCTTTTCATTGTCACTTAACACCTGGACGCCGCCATAAAATCCGTGAAGCGTGCTTGCTAGACTGTGGATGTAGTTGGTGACTTTGTGCGGGGTTCTTGCGAGGGCGCTTTCTTCAATGACTTTCGGATACAAGGCCACTTTCAGTATGAGCCCGCGGGTAAGATCGTCATCAAGATGGTCAAAAGACTCAATCGGCGCATCTGTGTCAAAGCCTTTTTCCCTGGCTTTGCCAAGCAGTGTCATAATGCGTGCGTGGGCGTACTGCGCGTAGTAGACCGGGTTTTCATTGGTCTTTTTGAGAGCGAGATCGAGATCCAGGTCCATGTGGGTGTTTAAGCTGTGTCTTGCGAAGAAGTAACGAATGGCGTCCACGCCGACTTCTTCGATGAGATCAAAGAGCGTAATGGCCTTGCCGCTACGTTTGCTCATCTTGATCTCTTCACCGTCTCTTAACACCTTCACAAGCTGAAGCATTTCCACATCGAGCACGTCCTTTTTACCGCTCATCATTTCAATGGCGGCTTTGAGACGCGGTACATAGCCGTGGTGATCGGCGCCAAGGACGTCAATCAATACGTCGTAGCCGCGTTTGAGCTTCTCAAGATGGTAGGCGATATCGGGCATGAGGTACGTATATGAACCATCGGACTTCACAATCACGCGGTCCTTGTCATCTCCGTATTCGCTCGTTTTCAAGAAAACCGCGTCGTCTTCGGTGTAGGTAAGATCCTTGCCTTTCAAGTACTCAAGCGTTTCTTCGACCGTGCCTTCTTTATAAAGGGAGGCTTCACTAAAGAAAATGTCAAAATCAACCCCGAAGGTGTTCAGGTCTTTTTTGAGGTTTTCAAGCAGTGAATCCACACCGACTTGCTTGAAGGTTTCAAATCCGTCTTCATGGATGAAACGGTCTCCATGCTTTTCCTTGAAATCTTCTGCGATCTTCGTGATTTCAGGGCCGTGGTAACCATCTTCAGGAATCGGGGTATCCTTGCCATGCAGCTGTTCATAGCGGGCGATGATGCTTCTTGCCAGGTTGTTGATCTGGTTGCCGCCGTCATTCACGTAGAATTCACGGGTGACACTGTAGCCTGCCTTTTTCATGAGACGGGCCAGGTTGTCACCGGCTGCCGCGCCGCGTGCGTGCCCCACGTGAAGGGAGCCTGTAGGGTTCGCACTGACGAATTCGATGTTGACGGACGTGCCTTTTCCGGTGGTACTCTCACCGAAGCTGGCGCCTTTTCCTTCAATCGTTTTGAGGGTCGATTCAAGAAGCGCTTCACTGACGAAGAAGTTGATGAAGCCCGGACGGGCGACTTCGACGGTTTTGAAAAGATTGGCGTTCGCTTCCAGATAGGGCTTTAACGTATTGGCGATATCAAATGGGTTTTTCCTGAGGGTTCTCGCCAGTTTCATCGCGGTGTTGGTGGAGAAATCGCCAAGTGCCTGATCACTTGGCACCTCGACTTCAACCTGTTCAAGGGTGAGGTCAAAGGCCTCTTTGAGGGCTATTCTAATGGTATTTTCTATTTGGGTTTCAATGTGTGTCATGGTATGCACCTACTCGTTGAATTTTAAATTCATCTGTTCTTGGAACGATGGTTTTTTGCTGGTTTTGTAAAGTTTCATCCATTTGGCGCCTCTTCCCGTACCCAGGGGTCTTATTTTCTTTTCATCACGCAGACGCTTGAGCGTCCGGTTGATGGTGGAGTCGGATACGGTGGGATGGGCGCTTCTGATGTCTTCTTTGGAAAAGACTTCATCGAGTTTGTTGATGGTGTTTTCGATGTAGTCCGATTTGTTGTGCTGTTTGTCAAACGCATAGTTTCTGACCATTTCATGGGCTTCCTTGTACGCTTCGATGGAAAGATCCAATATGAAACGATGAAGGGCGATGGTATCGGACAAGCCTTCACTCCAGTTTCTTGAAGCGATTTCCTTCACTTTTTCAAACTGATCGCGTCTTTTATAGAGTTTCTCAAAGAAACTGACCAGGTGAAACGCCTTGTAGTCATAGGAAATGAGAAGGATGTAAAGCGTCATGAGCCCGAGGACATCGTTGTGTTTTTTAAATGGGGCGAGGTGGATGAAGTCGATATAGAAATTGGCGGCGACGAGACTGTGCTCGAAGGCCGTATCCTTTTTTGCGTGGTGGTAGCTGTTGACGAGTTTTCCAAGGGCGTCGCGTTTAGTCCTGATGCCGCTTGATAAGAGATTGATGCGCTTTTTTTCCTTGTTGGTGCTCTTGGCGAAATGAAGCGCGTCATCGCTCTCGACATCCTTGTAAAGAAATCTGAGCATGTCATGGATTTCCGTATCGATGAGCTGAAACGTGTCGGTTTCCTTGTGAACGCGTTTCATCGCGTGTTTCAGATGCGCGAGGAAACGTTCAACCCTGTTTTTGGGTTGAACGTCTTTCGTGAGGAGTTGTCTGTAGCGTGAATCGGCGATGCCTAGCTCTAAAAGTTCAGATAGAAAGTAGGCATCCTTGCGGATGGTTTCATCGACAAGGGTGTCGAAATCGCTTTTTACGACCTGCAGAAGTTCCTGGTTGCGTCCGATGAACCGGTAGAGCTCCAGGTACCGTGCAATGATGTCGTTTGGAATTCTCACATGCGTGATATTGTCAAGTGCGTACACCAAATCACTCCTCTCATTCTTCAAACAGGGATTGCTGGTGAAGCGGCGTGGTTGGCTTTGGGATGAACTCGTTGAGCGGTTGAATCTCTTCATCTTCTTCCAACAAACCACTCTCTATAAACAGTTTAAACGGGGTTTGCTTTCCTTTGACGAACTTCTTGCCGGTGTCAGCCTGGTTTGATTTCACTAAGAAGGCACTAACCGTGGTCTCTCCTTTGTCAGTAAGAATATGAATCGGCGCGCGTTTTTTGTACTGCATGCTATCCATGAGCACGGCGTCCACGATCAAGTAAGGGTTGGTTTTGACTTCCTTGATGACACTTTCACCTTTAAGGGTGCGTTTTTTCTTCTCGATATCCCCTGGATTGAAGCGTCTTAACGTCCCTCTTGAAGTAAGCACGATGACGTCCTTGTTCGCTTCAAGTACGACCGAGCAGGCAAGGGATTCAGCTGGTTTCAAATTCAGAGCCTTGACGCCTTTGGCAGACGTTGAGGTGCAAGGGATCTCTCCCACGTCGTAGCGAAGGGCATGCCCTGTTTTGGTGAAGGTCATGATTTCACTGTCTTCGTTGTATGTATGGGTGATGTCTTCAATGATATCACCTTTTGAGAGTTTCATCGAGCGAATGGCACGGTTGTAGCGCTGAACGTCAAAATCCTTGATGGCCGTTCTTTTTATGACATTGTCTCTGGTTGTGAAAATGAGATAGCCCTGAAATTCGTCGAATGAAGAGACGGCTTGCACGCTGATGATTTTCTCACCATTTGAAAGGGGGACGATGTGGTTGATGTGAAGCCCCATGTCCTTCCATTTGCCTTCTGTGAGCTTGAATACGGGTAGATAGATATAGTGTCCGTGATCGGTGAAGATAAGCAAGGTATCGGTACTGCTTACTTCATTGTTGAAAAGGAAGGCGTCGTTTTCCTTGAAGTCAGGTGTTTCAGTCGCCTTGAAGCTTCTAAGCGACGCACGACGAATGTAGCCTTCGCGGGTAAGCCCGACTCTTACGGCTTCGCTTTCTATCAGGTCTTCTTCCTGGACTTCGATGCGTTCGATTTCATCTTCGATGGTGGTTCTTCTTGGACTTTTGACCTTGCGGATAATCGCTCTGAGATCTTTCTTGATGACGTTTTCAAGGCTTCGTTCATTGGAAAGGATGTCTTTTAGATCCTGTATGGTCTTTTCAAGGGTTTGCTTTTCCTTGATGAGGGCATTGAGGTCTGTATTTGAGAGTCTGTATAGTTGCAAGGTGAGAATCGCTTCGGCCTGTTCTTCTGAGAAGTCAAAGGTCTTGACGAGTTTCTCTCTTGCGTCCTTTTTCGATTTTGATTTGCGGATGAGGTCGATCACTTCATCGATGACATCCACCATGCGGATAATCCCTTCGACGATGTGAAGACGCTTGTCCGCTTTTTTGAGTTCGAAGTTCGACTTGTTGGTGACGACTTCCTTCTGGTGGAGAATGTAGCTGTCCATGATGGAGATGAGGCCTAGAA
>JASMTQ010000072.1:0-4438 GCA_041694275.1 Caryophanales bacterium | reverse complement strand
CTTCAGTGGTCTTTCTTATACTGTTATACCCATAAAGGATATTGATGAGTTCTATCTTGAAGATGTTTACCGGATCGACACTGTTGCGGCCGATATCCGAATAAAGCGGCGCCGTGGTTTCATAGATGAAGTCAAAGTCCATATGCTTCTCAATGATACGCAGTAGGTGATCGTCGGGGACGATGTCATCCATCGTCATCATGATATAATCGCTTTGTTTGCTTTGTTTTTTCATCATATAAACCACATCCTTTTCTTGCCTATATTATACCATTTTTCAAGGAAGAAAAGGGCTTTGTATAGCCATTATTTAGGAAAGTTTTCCACAGGAAAACTCTCCTAATGAAAAAAATACCCTCCAACTAAGGAAGGTACTTTGTCAACAGTCTGCGTTTTTATTTATAAAAACAGTCTTTTGCTTTGTTTCTACATGCATGGCTCTTTTATAATTGCATTCAGTGATTCGCAACACAAACAATTTTACGGAGGTAGTTTATGTTTACAAATCTAAGAATTGATTCATGGCAAGTGCTTGCCTTATACATTGTGACCCTACTTGTTGTCGCATTCCTCATGGGTATGAGAAAAAAACGTATCAAGTTTTCCTACCGCGTGCTGAGTGCACTTGGGCTTGGACTCATTGTTGGGACACTCTTCGGTGAAGATGCCACCATCATAAGACCGATCGGGTCCTTGTATGTAAGACTCATCATGATGATCGTGATTCCTTTGGTCTTCACATCCATCATCAAAAGTTTTACGGACCTGAAGGATTCAGGCAAAGTCAAATCCATTGGTGGCTGGTCGGTGTTCTGGTTGCTGCTTACAACAGCGCTTGCAACTGTCATAGGCATCATTTACGCTAATGGTTTCAATCTTGGGCTTGATTTTGACACATCTTCAATCAGTTATACCCCCAGAGAAGTCGTGCCGTTTGAAGAAGTCATTCTCAATCTGTTCCCCAACAACATCGTCGCTCACATGGCTGAAAACCAGATGGTCCCTGTTATCATCTTTGCACTTTTCATATCCATTGCAATGATTGTAGAAAGAACGAAACATCCTGAGATGGTTGAACCTTTCAAAAACTTCATTGACAGCTTTCAACTTATCATGGTGAGAATGACCAAATTCATCATGCGTTTCACCCCGTATGGGGTATTCGCGCTTATCGCGAATGCTGCGGGTAGAAACAACATCGATACTTTGAAGGCTCTGGGACTATACATCATCATTCATTACGTCGCTATGATTACACACTTCCTAATCGTGCATTTGCCACTTGTCACATTCGTAGCACGGTTGAATCCGATAAGATTCATCAAAAAAATATACCCGGCATCCATCGTCGGCTTTACTTCACAAAGCAGTTATGGAACCTTGCCAGTCACCATTCGATCGCTTACTGACAGAGTGGGTGTATCTGAGCGCATTGCTAGTTTCACAGCGCCCCTGGGCGCAAATGTTGGAATGAATGCATGTGGAGGAATCTTTCCTGCCATGGTGGCCGTCATCACTGCGAACGCGTTTGGACTTGAGCTAGCAGTCAGTGATTACTTCCTGATTGTTCTTACCACAACCATCGCAAGCATCGGCATCGCCGGAGTTCCGGGGATTGCAAGCATCGCAGCAAGTGTAGTGCTTTTATCACTCGGTCTCCCACTAGAAGGCATCGGTCTTATCATCGGGGTCGACGCTTTGATTGACATGGGTAGAACCTCGCTCAATGTAACGGGCACCATGGTCAGCGCGACGCTCGTTGCGAACCATGAAGACGAGCTTAACCGTGATACCTTCTTTGAAGAACAGCCGCTTTTCAACAGTTCCATCGAATAGAAATAACAAAAGGAAGGGCTACCCTTCCTTTTTGTAGACGCTATAGGTGTTTCCTGTCTCTTTGGCCTTGTACATGGCCTTGTCCGCCATATCAATCAGTTCATGGATGTCTTTGGTATGATCGTTGTATACGGCCATGCCAAGTGAAAAACTTAGAGGATGATCATGCCCTTCAATGGATATGGGACCAGACACATGATCGGTAATGGTTTCCCACAAAGATTCGGTTAAAGACGTATCCACTGCATCAAGGCCTCCAATGAAGACACCGAACTCATCCCCCGCAATGCGCATGATGATTGACGGGTCAAAAGGCAGAGTTCTTAGGCGGTCAGCGAATGTCTTCAAATAAACATCGCCTGTCTTGTGTCCGTAAGTATCATTGACCGGTTTGAAATCATCGATGTCAATAAAGCAGAAGATTCCGAATTTATCCGTATGTTCCTTGGTCATGAGTGCCATTTCATCGGCGTATTGATAGCGTGATACAAGCCCAGTGAGCGGATCCTTGACGAGACGGTTGTTAAGAAGTCTGTTCGCGCGGTTCAGTTTCTTATTGAGACGTTCCACTTCCCTGGTCTTGTTCATGAGATCATTGTTGAGTTTCTGCATGCTTTCATAGTAGAACTTCGTGGTGTCCTCGTCTTCCTCGAATGGATCATCATAGCTGTCAATAAGGCTTTGAAGCAAATGTTTGTATGATTCACGCGTGATTTTATCAGGCCGCGATTCCGTTGCGAAAAACAGATACTGATTTCCAAATGGAACGACCATTGCGAAAAAATGCACGCCATTTATCAAAAAGTCATCAAATGTGGTAGCCGTGTGGGTCGAGAGGGCCTGGTGCAACTGTTTTGACGTCTGATTTGCAAGTATCGAATGAATGGAATTAAGCCGTTTCATCTCTTTGTGACAATTGAGAAAATAGGTGTGTTCAATGATGCCTTTGGTATCAAGACGCATCAAAAAATCCGCATTCACGCTCTCACCCCTTTTTCTGTAAGCTCAAGCAAAGCCTTGGCATCCCTCGCATAAATATCAATGTTCCATTTTTCATTAACATTGTCCATCATATTGAAGGCCCGTCCTCCAACCCCGACTATCACTTGGGGGTGCTCTACTTTCACTGCCTCGACAATGTCACGGCATTCAAGAAGGTGATGGGGCATGGTGACCGAAAGCATGATGGCATCTGGCTTATTGGTCTTGAGATAATCAAGGATGACCTGTTTAGGGACGGCCGCACCAAGGTAGGTTGTCTCCCATCCGTGCAGGGCGAGCATATCACTGACCATGCGTCCTCCCATTTCATGAAGCTCACTGCCTACACTGCAAATGACGGCTGATTTCCCATTTGAATCGCTGGAAAATATAAGCTCGTAAAACTGGGACATCGCCATCTGCGTGATGGACGTCATGTAGTGCTCTTCATCAACACCGATGGTTCGTTCCTGCCAGAGATCCCCAATTTCAGTCATCACCGATTGAAGCACGTCGACATACAAATCTTCAAGTGGAATTCCCTTTTTGGCGACCTCCTTGATATAGGCGACGGCTTTTTTACCCTTCTTCTCTTTTAAGTATCTGAAATAGGTCTCCTTGACATGGGCATATTTACCAGTATGAACGAGCGACTCTCTTTTTTTAGGTTCATAGGCATTCGTCCGTTCAATGGCTTTATCAAGCATTGGCTTCACTGATTTGTAAGACGCTTCATCAAGCGTCTTCTTTAGAGTCTTTGAAAGCAAGCCATAATGCATGACCATATGTTCCTTAATTCGGCTTACCGGAAGGTCCGGCATGAGATGAATCATGAGTTTTAAAAGCCAAAGAGAATAGTCATCGAATATTTTCTCATCTCCAAGCGTATAGGCGACTTCCAAAAAGCTTAGATTATGAAGAATGTCTTCATACATTCTTTTCTTTCTTCTTTGGTCATATTCCTTCTCAAGTTCAGGGTCGCGGTTGAAATGCGCTTCATAGACCCTGTCTGCAACTGTGCTGAATGCGTTGGATAGATCGTGAAATAACAAGCCCATACCGCACCTCCTGAAATATATTCTGATTATATTTTATCACGAAAGTCTCAATTGCGATATGTTTTGATAATCAAATATTTTGAAATATTGAATAAAATTCGGTGTTTGTATTGTTAGAAATGCAAAGTATTGATACACTTAAGATGAATAAGAAGGAGGCAATGCTCCGTGAGACAATCCGTTAAAATCAAGGCCATGATCATCCTGGTTCTTTTCACTATTTTCATTCTACTGTATGGCAGTGCCTCCATCTTTTTTGAGTTTGAGTTCTTTTCCATGGAACGGTTTCTCATACTTGGGTCGGCTTACCTATTATCCATTCTGATAGGCATCAATGCTTTCCCACTCTTAATGACTTCCAAAAACCAGTCCCTTGATTCCCTTCGCAAACTCGCCGATATGACCAAAAGCGGCGTATACATTACTGATGAAGACGCACGGATCATTTATGCCAACAAAGCCTTTTTGAAAATCACAGGGTATTCCACGTATGAAATCTATGGCGTGAACCCGCGTATTTTCAAAAGCGGCATGCATGATGATGACTTTTACAAAACCATGTA
>JASMTQ010000071.1:0-6693 GCA_041694275.1 Caryophanales bacterium | reverse complement strand
GGCAATCCGGACTGTTTAATTGATACATTTTTGTATATACATTGAAATTGACACTGTAAATTCTATCTTTTAGGACTTTTTGAATCAAAAAGCGAACAGACATTTTGAAATAGATAATCGAAAGTATTAAAAAAATGATAATTTTAGCGGTTTCAAAAAGACTTCTCTATTGCTTTTTAGTTTGCTATTTGGTAGAATAGACACGCTTATGAGACGGAGGTGAAATAATGGCAAATATCAAACAACAGAAAAAACGTGTTTTACAAGACGAAAAACGTCGTAACAAAAACCGCATGTTCAAAGGGTCAATCAAAAGAGCAATCAAAATGGTTGAAGCAAACGTAGAATCAGGCGACAAGGAAGCGGCTGAACAAAGCCTTTCTCTTGTGTACAAGAAGCTTGACAAAGCGCTCGCTAAAGGACTTTTCCATAAAAACAACATTGCACGTAAAAAATCCCGTCTATCCAAACTCGTCAACAGCCTATAAAAAAGCACTTCAATCGAAGTGCTTCCAGTTTGAGTCTATTCAGTCGAATAGACTTTTTTATTTAGGTATTGAGGATAAAGAGTTCAATCGCCATCTTCTTGTCGATTCTTCCGGTCTTGATGGCTTTATCCAGGCGCTCGAGATGAATCAGGTGTTCTTCGATGGTATCCATGGGAACGGATTTGGCGTTTTGAACCATGAAATAGGCGCGTCCGCTTTTGACGTTGTAGTGTCTTTGAATGTCGTCTTGGCTGTAACCTTTTTCAAGAAGCTTTTTCACATGCGCCATTTCTCTGTATTTGGAGACGATGATGCCGAGTATTTTAAGAGGGTCCTCACGGTAGGTGATGAGATCCTGATAAACCCTGAGCGCATGCTCGTGGTTTCTATCAAGAATCGCTTTCGTGATATCGAAGACATTGTCTTCGATATTTTTTGTGATGACCATTTCAATCATGGCGCGGTCGATGTTCTTCTCTCCTTCAGCGTAAAGCAGAAGCTTGCGCATTTCCAGGAAAGCGAATTCGGTACTGTGGCTTACGCGTTTCATGAACTCATCGAGGGCGTCACTGTCTATTGAAAGCCCGGATTGTGCGATTTGGCGTCTCGCCCAGTTCTTGAGATCCTGCGGGCCTTTTAGGCGGCATTCTGTGATGGTGGCCTTTTCTTTCAAGGTCTTCACGATTTTGAGTCTCTGATCAAGTTTCGCACAGGGTGCGCTTATGATGAGCAAAGATTCATCGGTTGGGTTTTCCAGATATTCATTCAGATAATCAAGACTGTGCGAAGGCATGTTCTTTGGAGGCTTTGGGCATAAGAACTTCGCGTTTTTACAGATGACGATTTTCTTTTCGCTTAAAAAAGGGATGGTCTTGGCATCGTTGATCGCATCGCTTAACTGAGTCTCTTCCATATCGTAGGTTGTAAGGTTGTAGTTGTCCACTTCGTGTTTTTTTACGGTTTGTCTAATCTTGTTGTTCATGTAGAAGGTGTCTTCTCCGTAGAAGATCAGTACTTTCTCATCCATGCAATCACTCCCGAGCCCATTATAGCATATTCCTAGGGATCAAGCGCAGTCTTTTTGAACCATTTCCCAAGAAATTCTTTAAATACGATGGTCCCTTCATGGTCCGTTCTGTGCAGGATCATGGACCGGCTTTCAAAGCGGTCAATGGCGTCTTTTCCTGGATGACCATATGTATTCTCAGGATGCGCGGATATGAGCACCTCTTTCGCGTCCACCAAGTCGAGAAAAGCCTCGCTGCTTGAAGTTGATGATCCGTGGTGGGGCGCTTTTAAAATATCGACTGGCGGCAGGGTCTTGTAGGCATCCATGAATGTTTTTTCTCTTGCGTGTTCGATGTCGCCTGTAAAAAGCAGGGTCTTTCTGCCCAGGTCCACATAAAGAACGAGTGAACGGTTGTTGACGTATCCGTGGTCGTATTCAAGAGGAAAGAGATAGAAAGACAGGCTTCCGCACTTCATGGTTCTCCCCTCAAAGAGGTGGGCGTTCGTTTCACTGATGGTGTTTTTTATGTTGAAGGATTCATGCACGGCGTGAAATTCGCCGAAGTGATCACTGTGTTCATGGGAGATGAACACGTAATCAAGGGTTCGTATGTTTTTGCGCTTGAGCGCGCCTATGAGCGCATCATAATCATCATAGTTCCCAGTATCGATTAAGACATTGCAGCGGTTGAACCTGTCCTCGATGAGAAAACTGTCGCCATCAACTGCGAACATGGTAAGGGTCTTAAACGGGGAAAACGTGGCAAGCACAATCACGATGAAGAGATAGACCCCAAGCATCCCACTTCTTTTTAGGAGATGGCTTTTCGTTTTTGCCTGCATGAGAGTGACGAAAAGCGCAAGGTAGACTATGCGTGGCATGCCTCCTTGAATAAACCCTTTAAGTGGCAAGACTCCGTAAGCACCTAAAAAGACGATAACCGCTTCAAACCCTTTGTATACCACAAGCAGCAAAGGGGTTAAAAAAGGGAGTATGGCCGTTATATAGACAAGCGGGAGCAGTGCAAACATAAGCCCCCATACGAATACGATGTTATAGGGAATGCTTAGAAGGTTCACTTGAAACTGAAGTTTCATCACCACCGGCACGGTCACCAGACACGCGATCAAGGAAACCATGAGCGCCTGGATGTAAAAAGGACGGTTGTTCAGGACATCCCTTGATAACATGAGTGTAAAACTGACGAGGAAGCTCAGCACAAACCCCACGTCATGTAACGCGTAAGGTCTCGCAATCATGATGATGACTGCGAGTAGTGAAATGCCGTCCATCGCGCTCAAGGGAATCTTAAAGCGCTTGGTGATGATCAGAAACACCGCCATCGTCGATGCGCGCATCACTGAAGGCGGGGCGCCCGTGAGCGCGATATAAAATAGGAGAAATGCGCCGGCCAGCACTTCCTTGATTCCGTCTTTCTTGATGATGAGCCCCATGCCCTTGTAAAGCACTGCAAGCATGAACGCTACATGAAGGCCCGATACCGCAAAGAGGTGGGATACACCCAGGATGGCCGAGCCATCCTTCACCTCATCTTCAAGCATATCATTGTCCGCAAGGATGAAGGTATGCATCAAGGGAGAGGCTTCGCCGTGCGTGTCATCAAAATACGCCATCACGCTTCTTCTTACGCTGTGAATGGAAAAAACCGGGGGAAGCGTTTCAACATTTTCCGCTTTCACAGTAGCCTTGACGTTTTGGCTCTTCAGATAGTTTCCATAGTCAAACCCATTTATGAACAAGGCAGCCTTTGGCCACTCAGGTTCTCCCTTGATCCGTACATGCTCACCCACCTCGAAGGCATGATCCTTGTGCGTCACTCTGAGTTTGCCCGTGTCTGTCTTCATTATCGCAGAAAAGGCATACTCACTTTTTGAACTTTCCGTGACGATGCCTTCGAATGTCTCACCTTCAGGCAGTGACGAATCCTGCAAACGAACGGCCCCATAAAGCAGGGCAAGCACACCCAGTATATAGACAAGCTTTTTCTCGATTTTGAAAAGACGAATCACGAGGAGTCCCGCGACGGCCCACACCACTTTATGATCAAACCCGTAAACGAAAAGCGTGAAGGGAACCACAAGCAAATGGCTTTGATAACTAAAGACAGATAAGGGCTTCAAGCCCTTCAAAAGTCGTTTCACCAATACCACTCACATTCATGATGTCTTCAAGGAATTCAAACGGACCGTTTTCTTCTCTGTACTCGATGATGGACGTTGCGGTCGCGGGTCCTATTTTGGGCAAGGTTTCAAGGGTTTCCTGACTCGCTTCATTGATTGAGACCAGAGACGTTTCTTCATCTGGAATGCTTGGCTTCGCAGGTTCTTTCCCGATTTCAGGGATGTCATAAACATGGCCGTCCTTGAGCACCTCACTCAGATTGATGGTGGTTAAAGAGGCACTTTCCTTGGTTCCTCCCGCCAAATCTATGAGGTTGTAGATCCGCTTTCCTTCACTAAGTTTGTAGATGCCTGGATTTCTCACTTCGCCTTTGATATCCACATAGATATAGGCTTCTTCTTCAAGTGTTTCTTCGGCTGCAGGCGGCTCAAAAAGCGGTGGTGGCTCGGGACTGCCACAACTTGCAAGGACTGTAACTGTTAAAACAAGGAATATGACTGTGGCTTTCTTCATTGAAAAAGCCCCCTTTCACTATGATAATTGAAAGAAGGGGCTCTTTTTTCTTTTATGGATTTACTCAGTCAATGGAATAAGGTGGGATGAGAAGTGACGCCAGTCATCATCTTCCTTGTAGGTTTCTAGCAGGGTCTTTGGTACAAATATGGACAGGGACGCACTTGATTCATCAAAGGGATAATCACAGGAAAGTCTGTCTCCACCAAGCCCGACAATAAGATCAGGAAACTGTTCAGAAGCTTCAATCGTGATGGTTGTGAGATTAGGTGTCTCATGAAAGGCTTCATGAGCAAGATATTGAATCGAAGGACCCAGGTTGATACTTGTCAAATTCGTATTTTTAAACGCGGCTTCTCCGATATCGATGAGTGTACCTGGAAGCTCAATGGCACTTAGTGCGCTGGCATTTTCAAAGGCGCTTCCCTGAATGGTTTCTAGGGTGGCACCGTCTTCAAAGTCAACCGATTGAATGCCGCTGCCATGGAAGGTTCTTTGTTCAATGTAGCGCAAGCCTGAGGGAAGCGTGATTGATTCAAGAGAGTGTGTGTTTTCAAAGGCCCCTTCTTCTATATAATAAAGGGTACTGTTTGAAGTGAATGTGACAGTTTCAAGGGACTTTGAATTCTTAAGGCTTCAAAGCCAATCCCGCGGAGTGTATCAGGGATGATAACATTGATGAGTGGACTGTCCTTGAATGCGAAGGGAGCGATGGTACGAACGTCTTTCAAAGTGCCTCTCATCGAAATGGACGCGGGGATTTCAAGATTTTCAATCCTGCCTTCATAGCCGGTAATTTCGATGGAGCCTTCTGTTTCTTCATAAAAAAGCAGGCCACCATCCACTTCATAGGTTGGGCCTTTCGACCCATCACATGCACTTAATGTCATTATCAAAAGTAAGACAGAAAAGAAGGTCAAAGCCGTTTTTTTCATGTAAGCACCTCTTTATGTAATTTTTCTATACGTAAAAAGTTTAACATAGTGTTGTAGGATTCTTTAGGAGTTTTCTGGATCCAGATTGCAACTTGAGAATTTATAATCCGATTTCATTTAATTAATTGCCTTGTTCGCCACAGTGCCATAGGATGTTTATCGATTCGCTTGAGACAATGCTTATTATCAAATAATAGTGATGGTTCATATCGATTATTTAAAAACAATTCAACAAACATTTTTTCATCCTTTGTAAATCGCAATAATCTTGAAACAAATCGCTTCACAACGTCTTTTGTCTCTTCCAATTTAAAGCTATCGCTTTTTGATAGAACGGGCATCAAATCCCTTCTTATCATGCGATTATTTATATCATCAATCGCTTTTGTATTTAAAGGTTTATCAATATGTCTTGATGTTATTGCAAAGTAGAAAACAATTGATTTTCTAAGATGATTCATATCTCTTTCTTTAATTAATGTGTTAATTATCATATTGTGAACATCATATAAGTCTCTTGCGGCTGCCCTGGTCAATAATGCATTGATTTTACTTGCAAAAATCTCTAAGGTACTCAAACGATGGATTTCAAAGTCATTGGAAAAATAAGGATGAAGTGCTTGCACATACTCAGTCTGGTCAATGTGAGATCTCAATGAGTAATTGATTTCAATTTTGATGTTGTCATAATTTCCACTTACTCCGACATATCGATATACAAAGGAATCCAAACTATGTGGTGTTTTTGATTTGGGACTCATTTCATACCCTTCACTAATCATATACTTGTGGATTGCTTCATTAATGAATTCTCTTAACTCAAGCATTTCTTCTTTAGTGCAATCATTTACAAAGTCCAAATCAATATCTACTGATAGTCGAGGCAAGCCCAGCATGGTGAAATTAATGGCTGTCCCACCCTTTAAGGCTAGATTTCTTCTAAGTATTGGCATTGTATTTATGAACCTCAAGATATCGTATAACCTCGATACTTTTTCCAACGTATCACGATTAAACCCTAGTTCTCTCGCTTTGTTTCCTAAATAAACTTTGTCGTATTTATACAATGTCATCGTCCGCATTGTAAGACCTTACCGGTTCCATAACCTGCCAGTTTTTATTGTACTTTGAGTCTCCATCGGAACCATCAACCAAATAGACGACCCCTTGTTTCATTTTAGATTTGCATGTATCGAAGAATTTATCTGTAAGGCCAAACTTATCTTTGTATTTTTCAAGGATATACCCGGTTTTCTGATAGAGGGCTTGTATATCATAGGCATTCAGATATTCCAATAGTTTATCTTCGTTCAAATGCTGAACTGCTTCAAAGGCATTGTCTAATTCTTCATACCCGGTAATCTTGTTTATTTGATGAATGCTGTCAACAAGGGTTCTTTCAATATTTGTCAATCGGACGTTATGTGTGTTTTTTG
The DNA here is from genome assembly GCA_041694275.1 of Caryophanales bacterium. Classification (GTDB taxonomy): domain Bacteria; phylum Bacillota_I; class Bacilli_A; order Izemoplasmatales; family Izemoplasmataceae; genus M55B118. The sequence continues at coordinate 170 of JASMTQ010000071.1, read as the reverse complement.
CTGTGATAACTCCTACATTGATCTTGGGTGCCACATACTTGTAGTGAACACCTTGAAATGCAAAGTGATTGAACCTGCTTTTAGAAGAAACGTATACTTCATTAAACACCTGATTGGACAAGCCGTGGTATTCAAGAGCACTATGATGAGATAAATAGGCATCGTTTCTT
>JASMTQ010000070.1:0-26623 GCA_041694275.1 Caryophanales bacterium | reverse complement strand
ACCACATGTGTAGTATATCACAAACCATCAAGCGCTGTGAACACGATTTGAACACAAGATACCACGCCTGTAAGCTTTACTCGAACGGAAACTTCAGCGTGAGAGACATCATACGCCGCTATAAGGTGTCAAAAGCGTCTCTCATGCGTTGGATGAAACGCTACGACGGTACACGCGAATCTCTCCAAACACGGTCTAAAAGACCGAAGACACCCCATCCCAAGGCACATACCGTCGAAGAGATTCGCCATATTGAGAATCTAAGGCGAAGAAACCCGAATATCGGTCTCAGTGAACTCTATGGAAAGCTGAGAAGAAAGCACACTTACACAAGACATCCAGCCTCTTTGTTCAGATTCCTTAGAAAACGCGGTGTCTTCATGCAGAAGGAACACAAGAAAACGTCTTACCGCCCCAAAAAATACCACACACCTGAAAAACCCGGTGAGAAAATGCAGCTGGACGTCAAATACGTCCCAAAAGAGTGCTACTCGGGCAATGACCGCAAGAAGTTCTATCAGTACACCATTATCGATGAATGCACGAGAGAGCGGTTCCTCTATGCTTTTGAGGAGAAGTCCTCACACACGACGATTCTGTTTCTCAAACGCGCTTTCCTCTATTTCGGGTATCTTCCAGATATCATTCAGACCGATAACGGCGTGGAATTCACTCATGTCCGCAATACGGACATGATCCATCCCATGAAACGCTTCTGTGATACGCTTGGAATTGAACACAAGACCATCAGACCTTACACGCCCAGACACAACGGGAAAGTTGAGCGTTCTCACAGAAATGACAACACCCGTTTCTATTCGCAAATGAACTTTTACGGCCTTGATGATCTCAATCTTCAGATGAAGGCTTATCTCAAGCGTTCAAATGATATTCCGAGCAGTTCTATCAAATGGCTTTCTCCAATTGAAAAACGGGCAACATTCGATAAGAAAAAACGTAACGTGAAGCGGCTCTTCACGCTGCTTCGATTATAGGATATCACTTACCTATTTCTTTTTTCTCTTTTCTGGTCTCACATCATTTACAACTTAACAGATGAAAAAAAGCGGTGAAATCACCGCTTTAGTCTTTATTGTAAGCATTCATGATATTTTGAAAAGAGACCCCTTCAGAGAATTCCATCATGGCTTTCTTGACACGGTCAATCGAAGCAATGACCCTGTCACCTTCTGATTTGGCGAAATTTGAAAGCACGTAATCAGGCGTTGACATTCTCACTGGTTTGTCAATGCCGAACTTGATGCGCTTGAATTCGGTGGTCCCTATCGCATCAATGATTGACCGCATGCCGTTATGCCCACCCGCGCTGCCTTTGTAGCGAACGCGGATTTTGGCTGTCGGCAGGTCAAGATCGTCGTAGATGACGAGCAGATCCTCTGTGTCGATGTTGTAGTAGTCCATAATGAGTCGAACTGCATTGCCTGAGTTGTTCATGTAGGTTTGGGGTTTCAAAAAATAGGCGTCTTTGGATTTGGCGACATCACCCAAGAACTTCTTTTCATATGAAAAACTCAGGTTCTGTTCATGCGCAAAAGCATCCAGACAAAGAAATCCGATGTTGTGTCTTGTGCGGGCGTATTTTTTGCCAGGGTTGCCAAGACCGACGATCAGTTTCATTTTTTCTTCGGCTCGATCACGAGATGACGGTTTTGTTTTTCACCCTGTGAACGGGTGTTAACATCGCGCCATTCTGCGAGTTTGGTATGGATGATGCGTCTTTCATACGCGTTCATCGGATCGAGTTTTACAGGCACTTTGCTGCGTGCGACTTCCTTGGCGGTCTTGGTCGCAAGAATTTCAAGCTGTTTGCGGCGTTGGGCCTTGTACCCTCCGATATCCACAAGTACGATTACTCGTTCGTCAGTGAATATGTTCAAAAGATTGCGGATGTAAAACTGAATGCTTTCAAGCGTTTTTCCGTTCTTGCCGATAAGGACCGGATTTTCATTGGTTTCGATATAGTAGGCAAAATTGTTCTCTTCTTTGGATTTAACGGTTATCTCGGCATTGACACCCATGTTTGCAAACATGGTTTCAAGTGTTGAGCGGCCGAGTTCACCAAGATCCACATCCACTGTAGCTTTAACGGTATAGGATTTTTTCAATCCAAGCATGCTTCTTTTTTCCTGAGTATCAAAGCTCAAGTAACGTCTTCCGATTCGAAGTTCGTTTTCAGCGGTTTCTCTTGCCTCTTCCAGGGTTTTCGTTTCAACGGTCATGGTTTTCATGAAATCACCTTCACGTAATGTTGTTGTTTTCAAAATGACGCTTGTAGTTCTTCTTGCGGTTCACATAAGTCTGAAGGAACTGGAACAGGTTACCGATAATCCAGTAAACAGCGATACCAATGTTGGTAAAGGCAATCGAAGTAAGCATGATGACCATGAAGTAAGTCATATACTTCATAGTTTGTTGAGATTGCTTTTGTTTGGCGGAATCGTATTTCTTGTTTTGCAGGTATTCGGGTTTTTTCATGGCATAACGCTGATAGAAATACATGGTTGCACCAACGATGGCTGCAAGTAGAATATTGATCCAGTGGTCTGCAAAACTGAATGTTACACCTGCATCAAGGGGGCTGTCACCTTGGAAATCCAAAAACAGGAATTTAAAATCAAGATCCTGGAATCGGTCTGTCTTCGGCAGACGTCTTACCACCTGGTACATCGCGATGAAGATAGGCATTTGCAAAAACGGAAGCAGGCAACCAAGAGGATTGATGTTGTATTTCTTGTAAATCTGCATCATTTCCTGTTGCATCTGGCGTTGGGACGCTTCATCTTTTTTATCGCGGTATTTTTCCTGAAGACGTTCGAGTTCAGGCTGTGCAATTTGCATGTTTGAACTCATAGCGTTGCTTTTTGAATAGATTGGCCATCCGACAATACGGATTAAGAGAGTCACTGTGAACAGTCCAACGATGTAGTTTCCGCCGGCAAAACGTGATACGCCTACGGTTAGTTCAGCAATTTTCGTGACGATCCATTGCATCCAGGCGAATCCGCCCTCTGCATCAATCGATTGTTCATAGTGTTCGACATCACAACCGGCCAGGGTTACGATGAACATAAGAACGACGACAAGCAATAAAATCTTCCTGGTACTTTTGTTCATGAATTTTCACCTCTAGATATTTTTTGAGCTTTGAATAATTTGGTTAATTTTTTTTCAATTGATTGATAGGACAATCTTGAAGCACTGGGTCGGATAATGATAAATACATCCATACCCAGACTTCTATTGACATGATTGGCCACAACCATGCGAACCTGCCTTTTGATTCTGTTTCGAGCCACTGCATTGCCATACTTTTTCCCAACACTCAGTGCAAAACGGAAATGTGAATTTCCGTTCGGCCTTACATATAAGGAAAAAAACCCGTCAGCTTTTTTCCTGCGGGCATTCAATACAGTTTTGATCTCGGAAGAATCCTTGATGCGGTACTGTTTCCTCATGCGAAGCCTCCTAAAATAAAAACACCTAAAAAGGAATCTTTTCAGGTGTTTGCAGGTTTTTAAGATTGGTTTAGGATTATTCGCTTGTTACGCTGTGAGACGTTTGCGGTTTTTGCGGCGTCTCCTGGCGAGGATCTTGCGGCCGTCCGAAGAAGACATTCTAGCACGGAAGCCATGTTTTTTCGCTTTTTTGCGTGTGTTCGGTTGATATGTGCGTTTCACCATCAACACCTCCTAAGGCGTTCTAAAACTACGCTTATAAATTATATACATATTGTCCTGTTGTGTCAACCATTATTTTGAATTTGCTCATATTGTATAATTTTCAAAGAAGTTTTCCACACTCAATTATCCTTTGTTTTAGTGCTTTGCACATTTTGTAATGTGGAAATGTGGATATGTGAAAAAGGGGGTTATGTGGAAAGTTTTAAAACTGCTTAAACCCTTTATACCAGTACATTTTCAGGCTCACTGTTTTGTGGACAAGTTAATGTGGATAAAAAGTTTTCCACATTTTATGTTGATAAGATTTTGTTTTTTTATACATTTTCCTATGCTAAAATATCGTTGAATATCGAGGTGATTGAAAAGATGGAACAACAAGCAGAAATTTGGCATGAAGTGAAAAACCAGCTGGCAACCCAACTAGAAAGCAATACCTTTGAAGAAATCTTCGAATCCGTGGATTCGGTTTTTAAAGTCAGAAACAACTACATCTATCTCCTCGTTGATAACGACTTCATCAAGAAGCGAATCGAAATGCTCTATTTAAAGCGCATGAACCGCATTCTTGAAAATTACGTTAGCGAAAAACACGAGTACCGGCTCCTTACTAAAGAAGAAGCTGAAGAAGAACTGCATCATGAAAAATCTTTAGAAATCAATCAGCCTGATCACGAAGCTTTTGATGAGGCGTATCTCAATAGCAATCTGAATTCCTCTTACACGTTTAGAAATTTCGTTGTGGGAAACTCCAACCGTCTCGCGTACACGTCTTCATTGAAGGTAGCCGACCAACCCGGTGTCGTTGCCAACCCTCTTTACATATTTGGAGACGTGGGACTTGGTAAAACCCATCTCATGCAGGGCGTTGGAAACTACATTCTCGAGGGGGATATCAACACCCGTGTTCTTTATGTAAAAGCCGATAAATTCGTCGAAGATTACGTGAAATACTCAAGCAAAAAGAAGTATACCGAGTTCAACGATATTTATAGGAACGTCGATGTGCTTCTCGTCGATGACATACAGTTTTTGGCTAAAAAAGAGAAAAGCCAGGAAGAATTTTTCAAGCTGTTCGAAGTCCTTCATGATCAGCAAAAACAGATCGTCATCACTTCGGATAGAAAAGCGTCTGACTTAAGAGATATCATGGCAAGGCTCACTTCCAGGTTCGCCTGGGGCGTTACGGTGGATATCAACCGTCCTGATTTGGATCACCGCATCAAAATTCTAGAGAAGAAACTCATGGCTGAAACCAACGATCCTTCGCTGTTTCCAAAAAAAGTCATCGAATACATCGCAAGTGTCTTTGACAACAACGTCCGTGAACTCGAAGGGGCTCTCAAACGCGTGCTATTCTACTGTACGGCGTTTGATTACGACTTTACAATCGAAAACGCCGAAATCGCGCTTGAAAACCTGATTCAGCCTAAAAAGAATTCGAAGAATTTTATCAAGGACAAACTTCAGAATCTTTTAAGTCTTGTAAGTGATTATTATAACATATCCACAAGTGACCTGATTTCCAAGAAACGCAAACGCATGTACCTTTATCCAAGACAAATAGCCATGTACCTCATCAAGGATATCTATGACCTTCCCTACAAAAAAATCGGCAGTTATTTCATGAACCGGGACCACTCAACAGTCATGCACTCGGTAGAAAAAATACACAACGATCTTCAGATAGATAAAGATCTTAAAATCGATGTAGAGAAGTTGAAGCACAAATGTGGAGAAAATGCGTAAAAAAGACTGCCAAAACCGCTAAAATATGCTATAATAAAGTAAATATCCACATCTCCACAGTCCCTAATAACAATAATCATTAAAAAATAAAATAATTAACAGAAGGTGGTTACATGCGATTTGAAATTAATAAAGACAAACTGCTCTACCATTTGTTGATTGCTCAAAAGGCCCTTTCAAACAAAACGCCGAACCCTGCACTTCAAGGGGTCAAGCTTGATGTAGAGAAAGATGCCTTGGCCATCACAACCAGCAATTCGGATATTTCCATCAACATCGCCATTGAAGATGGCGGTCTGGATGTCGAGGAAACAGGCTCGGCTTTGATTCCTGGGAAATACTTCATCGAAATCATTCGCAAGCTTGATGGACAGACAGTTACGTTTTCAAAATCCGAAGACAATCTTTTAAGGATTGAAGCGGATCATTCGGATATTACCCTGAACACGCTTGATTTGGAAGACTATCCGAACATCGTCTTTGCGAAGAAAGACTCATTTATCAAAATCAATGTAAGGACTCTGAAAACTCTGATAAGACAGACGGCGTTCGCCACTTCTTCAATTGAGAACCGTCCGATTCTTACCGGTGTCAATCTGACCATTGATGGTGACAGACTGAACGGGGTTGCAACGGATTCCTATCGCCTCAGTCAAAAAACCATCTCTCTTGAAGATACTTATGACAAGATGAATGTCATCATTCCAGGCAGAAGCCTTGAAGAACTTGTAAGAATTCTGGAAGACAATCAAAGTGATGTCGAACTTCATTTCGATCAGTCTCAAGTTCTTTTCAAGTACAAAAACATTCTATTCCAAACCCGTTTGCTTGAAGGCAACTACCCTGAAACATCCAAACTGATTCCTCAGGAATACCCAGTACAGATCAAATTCAACAAGGAACAATTGATTACGTCCGTTGAACGTGCAAGCCTGTTATCAAGTCGGGACGGACAGAACGCAATTGTAAAATTGAACATGCGACAGGACGACACGGTTGAAATATCGTCTAATTCACCTGAAATCGGCCGTGTGCTCGAAGAAGTCTATCCAGTTGATGAAGTGGTGGGCTCACCCATAAAAATCGCATTCAGCTCAAAATACTTCCTTGAAGCACTGAAAGTTTTCAACTCCAGTGAAGTCACCGTGAAGTTCACCGGTGAAATTCGACCATTCGTGATTGAAGGCGAGTTTGACGACGACATGCTTCAGCTTATTCTTCCCGTCAAGACGGATTAGGATTAACGATACTATAACCGCATACTCCCTCGTGGAGAATGCGGTTTTTTTTAGCCTGAATCCTTGCTTATTTACCATTATTTATATATAATAATATTAGTATATATATTATATATAAGAAAGAGTGATGGTTTTGAAGGATATTGAAATCAGTACAACATTCATCAAGTTGGGACAGTTTTTGAAATTCGCGAATATCGCAGCAGGTGGTGGCGATGTAAAAGCGATTTTGGAAGCTGGGAAGGTCAAGGTAGACGGTGAAGTTGAAACGCGCCGTGGCAAGAAATTATACCCGATGATGGTCGTTGAAGTCGAAGGAGAAGGAACGTTTACCATTAAACATGTCTGCGCTTAAAAGTCTGACCCTTAAAAACTTCCGGCTCTACGAATCCCTGCAAGCATCCTTCAGCCCGCTTGTAAATATCATTCTCGGAAACAATGCTCAGGGAAAGACAACGCTTCTTGAAGCAATACATACCCTGGCGCTTACTAAGTCGCACAAGACGGCTACAGATAGAGAACTCATCACGCACGACGCGCCTTTCACCGTGATTAAGGGAACGTTCAAGGACAAGACCAGCGACACACGCCTTGAAATGATTCTTTCAAAAGACGGCAAAAAGGTCAGACACAATCATATCGAATACCGAAGACTCTCTGACTTCATCGGGATTGTGAATATCGTGATGTTTGCGCCGGAGGACTTGAATCTCGTCAAGGGCGGACCATCGGAAAGACGACGGTTTCTCGACATGGAGATCGGTCAGCTCAACAGACATTACGTCCATAATCTCACCCAGTATAGAAAACTGCTCAAGGAACGAAACGAGCAGCTCAAAATCATGCAAAGAAAAAAAGAGAAGGACAGTCCGCTTCTGGACGTTCTCTCAGAACAGCTCGTCCACTACAGTAAACGTATCACAAGGGATAGAGAGCGCTTCGTTGAAACCCTGAAGGGCAAAGTGAAAACCATCTATCAGGCACTGAGCTCAGAACCCATGGACATCGACATTCACTACAGTCCGTCTTCAAAGGGAGATATGCTCCAAGCCTTAAAGAAAAAACAGGCTTATGATCTTATGACAGGCAGTACGTCGATCGGGCCACATCGCGATGATTGTGGTTTTTATTATGGTGATATTCCAGTCATGAAAGTCGCGTCGCAAGGACAAATAAGAACTCTGGCCTTGTCGCTGAAACTCGCCGTTGTGGAAATGATCAAGGAAACCGGAAAAAGCGCCCCGATCGTCTTGCTTGATGATGTTTTCAGCGAGCTGGACGATACAAGGCAGAAAAACCTGCTTAACAAGTTCGACAAGGATTCACAAATATTCATCACGAGCACCTCGCTTGATACCATGCACCTCGAATCTCTTACGGATTACAAGGTCTTTGAGGTCACAGCGGGAAAAATCGAAGGAGTGAAAACGCATGGAAGCACATTATGATTCCAGCAACATACAGATTCTAGAAGGCCTGGAGGCCGTCAAACGTCGTCCGGGTATGTACATTGGTTCAACCGGCCCCAAAGGGCTTCATCACCTGGTTTGGGAAATTGTCGACAACGGTGTCGATGAAGCACTCGCAGGGTACGCTACCGGGATTACCATTGAACTTCAGGAAGGGGAGGTCGTCGAAGTCATCGACGATGGTCGCGGAATCCCCGTTGACACTCACCCGAAAACGAATCTCCCTGCCGTTGAAACCATTCTTACCACGCTTCACGCAGGTGGTAAATTCGACAATGATTCCTACAAGGTCTCAGGTGGCCTTCACGGTGTGGGTGCAAGTGTTGTAAACGCCCTCAGCGAATGGTTCGAAGTGGAAATCCATCGCGATGGCATGATTTATTATCAGCGCTATGAAAAAGGCATTACAAAATCCAAACTCGAAGAACGCGGACCCACTGATAAAACAGGAACGCGCATCCGGTTTAAAGCGGATGCGAATGTATTTTCAGAAAGCAGCGTCTATGATTATGAGACGCTTCGAATCCGTATACAGCAAATGGCGTTTTTGAACAAGGGCATCCGTTTCACCTTGAGAGATACAAGGGCCTCTGAACCTGTTCAAAACGAGTATCTATACGAAGGCGGCATCAAGGAGTACGTCGCCTACCTTAATAAAAACAAAGACACCCTTAACGAGAACATCATTTACGCAGAGGGCGAAAAAGAAGGCGTGAGCGTCGAAGTCGCGATGCAGTACAACAACTCCTTCTCCCAAAACATATTCCCCTTCGCAAATACCATTCACAACCCTGAAGGCGGGACCCATGAAGAAGGATTCAAGATGACCCTTACCCGCGTTTTAAACAACTATGGAAGAGAACAGAGTTTCTTCAAAAAAGACGAGTCGCTTCTTGGCGATGACACCCGCGAAGGTCTGACCGCGATTGTAAGCATCAAACATCCGGATCCCCAATTCGAAGGGCAGACCAAAGCCAAACTAGGGAATACGGAAGCCCGTCGGGCTGTAGCAAGTGTCATGGCTGAAGGACTCGAACGCTTCTTGCTTGAAAACCCCAAAGACGCTAAAATCATCATCGAAAAAGCGCTTCTCGCATCAAGGGCGCGCCTCGCTGCTAAAAAAGCCCGTGAGGCAACAAGAAGAAAAAGCCCTCTGGATGGTCTTGGATTCGCTTCAAAACTCGCGGATTGCCGTGAAAAGGATCCCAAAAAAGCGGAAATCTATATCGTTGAGGGAGACAGTGCGGGCGGTAGTGCCAAACAGGGCCGTGACTCAGGCTTCCAGGCGATTCTTCCCTTGCGCGGTAAAGTGCTCAATGTGGAAAAGGCCCGTCTTGACAAAATCCTTGCCAACAAGGAAATCCTTTCCATGATTCAAGCCTTCGGAACAGGCATAGGCGACGAATTCAACGTCGATATGGCCCGTTACCATAAAATCGTCATCATGACCGATGCCGATGTCGACGGTGCCCACATCAGAATCCTGATGCTCACCTTCTTGTTCCGCTACATGCGACCACTCATCGAACGTGGCTACGTATATGTTGCACAACCCCCTCTATACAAGCTTCAACAGGGCAAGTATGTCGATTACGCCTTCAGTGAAGAAGAGATGGAAGAAAAACAGGCAAAATTGTCACAAAGAGCAAAAATCCAACGGTACAAAGGGCTTGGTGAAATGAATCCGGGTCAACTTTGGGAAACCACGATGGATCCGAACTACAGGACGCTTCTCAAAGTCACCATGGACGACGCTATGGAAGCCGACAGTGTCTTCAGCCGCCTTATGGGCGATGACGTTGCAGAACGCAAGGAATTTATTCAGGAAAATGCTCAATACGTTGAAAATCTTGACATTTAGGAGAGTTAGTTATGGACGACACTATGAACCCAACCACGTTTGATAGAATCACTGATTTGCAGATAACGAGTGAAATGAAAAAATCATTCTTGAGCTACGCGATGAGCGTCATCGTATCACGTGCCCTTCCTGATGTGCGCGACGGTCTCAAACCCGTACACAGAAGAATTCTTTACGGCATGGAAGAGCTCGGCGTTTTTCCGAATTCCGCCTATAAAAAGAGTGCGAGAATCGTCGGGGATGTCATGGGTAAATACCATCCTCACGGTGACAGCGCGATTTATGATGCAATGGTCCGCATGGCCCAGGAATTCTCTTATCGCTACCCACTTGTAAACGGACACGGAAACTTCGGCTCCATCGATGGAGACGCCGCTGCGGCGATGCGTTATACCGAAGCGAAAATGACCAAACTGACCCAGGAAATGCTCAAGGATATCAAAAAGAACACGATTGATTTCGCAGACAACTACGACGGAACGGAAAGAGAACCTGTCGTATTACCTTCCAAGTTTCCGAATCTTCTTGTGAATGGATCGACGGGGATTGCTGTTGGAATGGCTACGAACATTCCGCCACACAACCTAAGTGAAGTCATCGATGGCGTGATTGCCATGATGGATGACCCTGACATTGATGTCGACGGACTCATGCAGCATATCAAGGGCCCCGACTTTCCAACCGGTGGCATCATCATGGGGCTTTCTGGACTCCGCCAGGCCTATGAAACCGGAAACGGATCCATCAAGGTCCGTGCAAAAGCCCATATTGACACGCTCGCAAACGGTAAAAACGTCATCACCGTTACGGAGATTCCCTACCAGGTCAACAAGACCCGTCTGATTGAGAAAATCGCGGAACTTGCGAAGGAAAAAAGGATTGAAGGCATCACTGATTTGCGTGACGAGTCCAACCGCGAAGGCATCAAGATAGTCATTGAACTGAGAAAAAGTGTCAATGCGGAAGTGACCCTCAACAATCTTTACAAATTCACTCCGCTTCAGACCTCTTTTGGCATCAACATGCTTGCGCTTGTGAATCAAAGACCCGTTGTGCTTCCGCTCAAGGACTCTCTTTATCACTACATCAACCACCAAATCGAAGTATTGGTAAGAAGAACCCAATTCGATCTCGACAAGGCCAAGGCCAGAGCCCATATTCTTGATGGCCTCTTGAAGGCGCTTGACAACATCGACGAGATCATCGCCATCATCCGAAAAGCGTATGACGATGCTCAGGAACAACTCATGGACGCCTTCGAATTTTCTGAAGAACAAGCCAAGGCCATTCTTGAAATGCGTCTTAGAAAACTAAGTGGACTCGAACGTGAAAAAATCACCAACGAACTTGAGGAACTCAAAGGGAAAATCACTGAATACGAAGAAATTCTTGCCAGTGAAGACAAACAAAAAGACGTCATCAAGGAAGACCTTCTGACACTCAAGGATACCTACCACAGTGACAGACAAAGTGAAATTTCTCTATCACTTGATCTTGATCTCGAGGATGAAGACCTGATTCCTGAAGAAGACGTGCTTATCACCATCACCCAGGGTGGCTACTGTAAACGCATGAAAGCAGACACCTACAAGATTCAAAACCGTGGTGGAAAAGGCATGACCGGCATCAAGATGCATGATGATGATGCCGTTGAACATCTGCTTTTCACTTCCACGCACGATTACGTCCTTTTCTTCACGAATCTGGGACGCGTCTATAAAATAAAAGGATACAAGATTCCACAGTTCGGAAGAACTTCAAAAGGCCTCCCGGTCGTCAACTTCCTGAACCTTGAAGAAGGCGAAACCTTGCAGGCGGTCACCACGATCAACAACTTCGAAAGTGAAGAGCATCTCTTTTTCACTACGAAACTGGGCGTGGTCAAACGCACCCCTGTAAGTGCCTATCAGAACATCCGTACTTCGGGTATTCGTGCAATCACCTTGAAAGAGGGCGATGAGCTTCACGATGTGAAACGCACTCAAGGCAATCAGGATATCATCCTTGGTGCGTCAAACGGGAAAGCCATTCGCTTCAACGAAACCACGGTTCGTCCGATGGGACGCACCGCGAGCGGTGTAAGGGGCATCCTGCTTAGCGAGGGTGAACAAGTAGTCGGTACCGCACTTGTTGGAGAAGAGAAATCAGAAATCCTCGTCGTCAGTGAAAAAGGCTACGGGAAACGTACCAACATCGAAGAATACCGTCAGCAAAACCGTGGCGGAAAAGGGGTCAAAACCCTCAATATTACCGATAAGAACGGTCCGCTTGTACGCCTTATCGGCGTCAACGGAGACGAAGACCTCATCATCTTGAGTGACAAAGGCACCATGATCCGCATGGCTGTCGACCAGATTTCCACAAGTTCAAGAGCCACCCAGGGTGTGCGTCTCATCCGTCTGAGTGATGGACATCACGTTGCAAGCACCACGCTTGTGCCGCATGATGAGGAAGAAGAACAGGAACTCCTTGAAGAAACGGCTTTAGAAGATAGCTCTAATGAAGACCCTGAAGAGACAATAACCGAAGAAGACAAAGAAGCGTAACGGTTCTTTAGATTGACAAGCCGCTCGCGGTTTGCTAAAGTGTTATTAACAACAATACGTTGATGGGGCCTAGTAGTTTAAAAGTGTTTGAAGAGAGCCGGTGGATGCTGAAAACCGGTAACACGGAAAACGAATTCCACCCCGGAGTGAAAACCAACCATTTTCCGGTACCTGCCGTTATCAGGCTTGAGTGGATGTGCTATGCATCAATCAGGGTGGCAACACGGGTTATAATGCTCGTCCCTTTATTGGGACGGGCTTTTTTATTTCTATTCACCAACCATTAAATCAGGAGGTATGACCATGTTGGATATTAAAATGCTTAGAGAAAACACCAATGACTTAATCAAAAGACTTGAACTCAGAGGCGGAACCTTCGACCATCTGAGAGACGTCGTCGTTAAAGACGAAGAAAGAAGAACAATCATACAGGAAGTCGAACGCCTCAAAAAGGAACGCAACGAAACCAGCAAGCTGATTGGGCAGTACAAACGCGAGGGCAAGGATACGACAGAGATTTTTAAAAAGATCGAAAACAACAAGGATGAAATCAGTAATCTTGAACTTAAAAGACAAACCCTTGAAACGCAAATCAACGATACGCTGCTAAGAACCCCAAACCTTCCCCACAAAGACATTCCCGTTGGCAAGGATGACAGTGAAAACCCGGTAATCAGAACCGAAGGCGAGATTCCTTCTTTTGACTTTGAAGTGAAACCGCACTGGGACCTCGGTACGGATCTCGACATCCTCGATTTCAAACGCGCCTCAAAAGTAGCGGCTAGCCGCTTTACCATCTATAAGGGCCTTGGCTCTCGTCTTGAACGGGGGCTCATCAATTTCATGCTGAACATGCATGTGGATGAACACGGCTACAAGGAGCTCATGCTTCCCTACATTGTAAACAAGGAAAGCATGACCGCAACAGGTCAGCTTCCAAAGTTCGAAGACGATGCCTTCAAACTGACCGATGAAAGAGAGCTTTATCTCAATCCGACTGCGGAAGTACCGGGTATCAACATGCACCGAGGCGAGATTTTTGAAGCCGGAGAACTGCCAAAAAGATATGTCGCCTTTACAACCGCCTTCCGCCAGGAAGCCGGAAGTGCCGGTAGGGATACACGTGGCATCATAAGACAGCATCAGTTCAACAAGGTCGAGCTCATCAAGTTTGCAAAACCAGAAGAATCCTACAGTGAACTTGAAAAGATGCTAACAAACAGTGAAAACATTTTGAAAGCCTTGAAACTTCCATACAGGGTTGTTGAAATATGCAGCGGTGATTTGGGCTTCTCAATGGCGAAAACCTATGACATCGAAGTGTATTTGCCTTCATATGGCACCTACCGTGAGATTGGAAGCATCTCAAACGCTGAAGATTATCAGGCAAGACGCGGCAACATCAAGTATCGCCCGACGAAGGATTCAAAACCCGAATACGTGCATACACTTAACGGATCAGGCCTTGCGGTCGGAAGAACGGTTGTTGCGATCATGGAAAACTACCAGCAAAAAGATGGCTCTATCAAAGTGCCTGAAGTGTTGAGAGACATCCTGAAAACAGACGTTATTAAAAAATAAGAGGAGGCAAACGATGTACAAACTGCAAAAAAGACTCGAACTTACCGGTGAGACAAAGCCGCTTATTATCAGCGACAACATGGAAAGCTACTGGGTAAAAACCCTGGACGAGGCGTTAAAAGGAGAAATAAAGGCACTAGAAGAAGACACATACGCGTGCATCAAGACGCTTGGATTGCTTGAGATGGATAGGGTATACGTTGTGAGCGAAAGCGCCCTTGAGTCACCTGAAAAAGCCGAGAAGGCTCTAGGGTTTGTCAGTGATCTCAAACAGGCGCCTCTCATTGTCACAGAATCCTTTAAAGAAACGCTTGTTCCAATGCTTTTTGAGATGATTTCAAGAAACCAGTATGTGTTCAGTACCTTCAAAAAGGATAAACCAACCCTCGCAGACATCCACTACCTTGATCATCCTGAAAGAGTCACTGCCATAAAAAAAGGCATCGCACTTGGCGATGCGGTGAATTTCACTCGTGATTTGGTGAATACGCCCTACAATCATCTCAATGCAAAAAAACTTGCGGATATCGCCAAGGACCTGGCGAAAGACGAGCGGACATCCATAACAATCCACGACAAAAAAGCGTGTGAAAAAATGGGGATGGGTGCTTTTCTTGGTGTCAACGCCGGAAGCAAGGACGAACCTCAGTTCATCCATCTTTTCTATCAGGGCAACCCCGAAACGCAGGATCACGTGGCGCTCGTAGGCAAAGGCGTCATGTATGATACCGGAGGCTATTCCCTTAAAACCCCTACAGGCATGCCGTCAATGAAAATGGATATGGGTGGCGCGGCCACTGTGCTAGGCGCACTGAAGG
Organism: Caryophanales bacterium; assembly: GCA_041694275.1. Taxonomy (GTDB): domain Bacteria; phylum Bacillota_I; class Bacilli_A; order Izemoplasmatales; family Izemoplasmataceae; genus M55B118. The sequence continues at coordinate 11,663 of JASMTQ010000070.1, read as the reverse complement.
CTCTTCAGGCGCTTGATTCCAAAGCAAACGCGAGTGTTATCATCGCCGCCACTGACAATCGTATCGGTGATGATGCGATTGTACCGGATGATATCTTGAAAAGTGCCAAAGGGACTACCATTGAAGTCATTTCCACGGATGCCGAAGGGCGTTTGACGCTTGCGGATGCATTATGGTACGCACAGGAACAGGGCGCTAAAAAGATCATTGATGTCGCCACACTTACGGGCAATGTCGTGGGCGCACTCGGAAGTGAAGTGACCGGCGTATTTACGAACGATGAACATTTCCTGGATGCCTTCAATAAAAGCGCCGAAAGGTCCAAGGAACGCGTATGGCATCTCCCTATCATGGACCCGCACAGACGCGAACTTGAAAGCTACAGTGCCGACATGAAAAACAAAGGGTCTCGCATGGGTGGAGCAAGCATTGCGGGGGCGTTTTTGGAGCACTTTGTGAATGAAGGCGTCTCATGGCTTCATCTTGATATAGCCGGAACGGCCTATAATAAAAAAAATGGCGCGACCGCTGTCATGGTCAGAACCCTTGTCAATCTGTTTGAATAGGATAGCTGCATAAAAAAATACGGAATTTCCAACTTTGTGGGAATATCCGTATTTTTTTATGGGTTTAAAGCTTGTTAACGATACTGTTTTGAATTGCCTTGAAATCCTCGACACTGTAATCCTTGCTGTGGTCGATGCTTGAAATCACGGTGCCGTCATCTTCGTATCTTGGGATAAGATGAACATGGAAATGGTATACGCTTTGAAGCGGACGGTCGTTGTTGTTCAAAATGTTTAATCCGATTGGATTAAACGCTTTTTTGAGTGCGTTGGCCACTTTTGGAACCGCCGTAAATACATGATGGGCGGTATTATCATCGAGCTCATAGACATTTGGTACATGGTTTTTTGGAATCAAAAGCGTGTGACCCTTGGTCCCCTGGGTGATGTCTAAGAATGCATAGACATGCTCGTCTTCATAAACCTTGTAAGACGGAATGTCTCCGTCAATGATTTTACAGAAAATGCAGTCGCTCATAATTAACCTCCTAAAAGTCTTTTTTAAGGATCCAAAACAAATCATCCATGGATTTCAGGATGTAATCAGGATCAACATCATTCAACACTTTCAAATCCTTGATGGTCCAAGAAACACCGGCACTTAATATATCGGCGTTTTTTGCAGAAAGGATGTCACTTGCATTATCGCCAATCATCAGGGCTTTGTCAACATGATCGAACTGGCTTAATGCCACTTCCACCGGCTCTTTGTCTGGTTTTGGGTTGTCTACATCATCAAGCGTAACGATTACATCAAAAATGGAATCAAGGTTGAAATGTTCTATGCTCGGTTGGGCGGATACCAGGAATTTACTGGTTACAATTGCCATATTATACCCCGAGTTCTTGAGTTTCTTCAACGTCTCATAAACATCCTCATAAAGATAAAAATGGTCGTGTTCATGGGCTTTGTAAAACAATCGGTAGGTATCGATCATCTTCTTGATTTTGAAAGGACTTTTTGTATAGTTTGAAAATATTTCATCAAGAGGGGGACCGATCATGTCTATGATAGCCTCTCTTGTGAAGTGTTTCTCAGGGAGGTGTTCTCTGAACGCATGTTTGTAGCTTTCGATGATGATTTCATTTGTATTCACAAGTGTTCCATCCAAATCGAACAGCAAAGTATTGATTTTGTTCATTATTTCACCGCTTTCGTGTACCTTTAGTGTAACATGAAATATGTGAAATATCGTCTCATTGATTGTAAAAATGAGATCAATCTTCTATAATGAACAATGATAGGAGTGGTTATATGGCGAATATTATAGATACGCTAAAAGAAAAAATCAAAGGAAAGAATATCTCAATTGTCTTTCCTGAATCAGAGGATTCACGTGTCATTGAAGCAGCCCAGAAACTTGGACGTGAAGGCATTGTCAAACCAATATTGATTGGAAATCCCGATGATATTGTCGAGGATGTATCCATGTGTGAAGTAATCAACCCTGATACCTTCTCGCAATACAATGAATTTGTGCAGGCGCTTGTTGAAAGACGTGCAGGAAAATGCACCTATGAACAAGCTCAGGAAATGCTTAAGAAAGGCAATTACTTTGGCACCATGCTTGTTTATATGAATCAAGCCGCCGGCCTTGTAAGTGGTGCAGCCCATTCAACAGCCGATACGGTCCGACCTGCCCTTCAGATTATCAAAACGAAACCTGGAATCAGTCGCACATTCGGCTATTTTCTAATGGTTCGCGGAGAAGAAAAATACGTATTTGCGGACTGTGCAATCAATCCGAATCCCGATGCCGAAGCCTTGGCTGAAATGGCTGTAGAATCCGCAAAAGCGGCTGAAATGTTTGGAATTGATCCTCGTGTTGCCATGCTTTCTTTTTCAACCAATGGCAGTGCGGAAAATGAAATGACAGAAAAAGTCGTTAAAGCGACAAAGCTTGCAAAAGATAGAAACTCAGGGTACATGATTGACGGAGAAATGCAGTTTGACGCTGCGTTCGTTCCATCTGTCGGAGAAAAGAAATTCAAAGGCAGCAAGGTTGCCGGTCATGCGAATACGTTCATCTTTCCAGATCTAAACGCAGGAAACATTGGCTACAAAATTGCGCAGAGACTTGGTAATTTCGAAGCTATGGGACCGGTGCTTGCAGGCCTTAACAAGCCTGTCAACGATCTATCTAGGGGATGTTCTTCTGAGGACGCCTACAATACAGCCATCATTACAGCTGCACAAAGCATTCTAGATTAAACATATATTCAGTGTTTAGATGATGCCGCTCGCTTTATGCTGGCGGCATCTTTTTTCTAGTCCTGGGTGCGGAATATCCCATCAGGTGCTATAATGAAATCATGAAAGGGGATTGAAACAGTGACAGATAAACAAAAGAAAGCCTTGATAGTATACAATCCCTACAGTGGGCGTGGCACGATCCGTGCGAAGATCCCCACCATCAAAAATAGACTTTCCGCGTTAGGTTTCACGTGTAACATAGCAGAAACCGAGTATCCTGGACATGCCAAGGAACTTGTTAAAAACGCTCCGGATGAAAGGGAAGGCATGCTTGTTGTTATTGGTGGCGATGGAACCTTCAACGAATGTCTGAATGGAATTATGGAAGCTCAGATCACCCCGATAATAGGATACCTTCCTGCAGGCACATCGTGTGATATAGCGAAAAGTCTGGGGATTCCTAAAAACTTTGAAAAAGCTTTGGATATCATTGAAGAAGATTTGCGTGTATCCATGGATGTAGGCATGAGTTCTCAAGGGTATTTTACCTATGTTTCAGCCCTTGGAAACTATGTGGATGTCAGCTACACGACATCGTCTTTTTTGAAAAAGCGTTTTGGGTATCTTGCATACATCATAAAGGGTGTAAAGGAATTCTTTACTATAAAACGGATGAGGATCAGTGTAAAAATCGATGGAAAGCGTATTAAGCTAAGCCATTATTCGCTTGTGCTTGTACTTAATACCCGTCAGGTTGCCGGGTTTAGAATTGTGTCTCTGCCGGAGCTTGATGATGGAAAAATGGATATCATTTTATTCAGATATATCCCGTTTATCAACAATTTGCTGTTTCTATTCAGCTTTATCTTCAAAATAAGAAATTGTCCTGGAATCAAGCACTACAGAGTTAAAAAGGCAGAGTTTTCCACATTGACCTCAAACCGCTGGAACCTTGATGGCGAAGGACGCAAAAAAGGCCGTCAGTTTATCGAGGTTGAGCCCAAGGCTCTGCGCATAATCATCAATAAGCAAAGGAAGTATCTTTTTCCAAATCAAGGAGTAAACAATGAATGAAAAAAGTCCAATCATTGTCGTTGAAGGCAACCATGACAAAGCGCGCATAAAACAGGTGTTTCCCCACGCGGACATCATGATTACAAACGGACGGGAAATATCAAACGAAACTCTTGAAGCTTTGAACCACGCTAACAAAGAGCGTGGACTTCTTCTGTTTTTGGACCCCGACAACCCAGGAGAGATGATCCGTAAAAAGATAAATGCTTATGTGGGTGAAACCAAACACGCATTTCTCGATAAAAAGCTATGCATCGACCGTCAAAAAGACAAAATCGGTATCGAACACGCTCCGCTTCCAGCCATTTTAAAGGCTTTGGAAAACGATGTCTATGAACCAACAGAAAAAGGCACAGATGTAACGCATAAGGATTTAATGCGATACGGTTTGGTCGGAACCAAGGGATCCAAACAAAAACGTGAATCCTTGTGCACCCACTTTTCCATTGGTCTTGCCAATGGAAAAACACTTCTTAAGAAACTCTCAATGTTCGGAATATCAAAAAAAGACATAGAGAAGGTGATTGAATGAGAAAATCCACACAGAACCATGTAAGAGACCTTATAAGCAGCAATAAGCTACATGCGAAGAAGAGGTTTGGCCAGAACTACCTTCTTGATGACAATATTCTTGAGAAGATTGTGAAAACCGCCAAACTCACCTCAAAATCAAATGTAATCGAAATAGGACCCGGACTGGGCAGTCTCACGAGGTATTTGGTGGAATCATCAAATAATCTCCTCGCCTATGAAATTGATACCGATCTCTCTGAAATACTTCTGGACATGTTCAAAGACAGAGAGGACTTCTCACTTAAGTCAACCGATTTTCTCAAAGTAGACATTCCAAAAGATATCACAGAAACCTTTGGAGATGTTTATGGGGTGACGGTCGTCGCAAATCTTCCATATTACATCACCACCCCGATTATCATGAAATGTCTAGAAAGTTCAAATCGATTGAACCGCATGGTTTTCATGATGCAAAACGAAGTCGCGCAGAGATTAAGTGCCAAACCAAACACAAAAGCCTACAATGCATTAAGTGTGATGATTCAATACAAAACGAAAACCAAGTACGAATTCAAAGTTCCAAGAACGGTATTCATGCCGGCCCCAGACGTGGACAGCGCCATCATAAGCATGGAAATCATATCAAGAAGTGAAAGACCGGCCAAGGATGAAGCGTTTTTCTTTGATTTTGTTAAACAGTCATTCAAGCAAAAGAGGAAAACACTGATTAACAACCTTCATGCTGCCTACCAGATTCCAAAAGAGGCTATCCGTACATTCTTATCAGAAGAAGGCTACAAAGATACGCTTCGCGCAGAGGGCATTACAGTGAAAGAATTCGTTAAACTTAGTGAGGCATTCAGAAACAGAATGCTATAAGTTTCACGTGTAACATAACGTTAGGAGGGGTATTTTGTCGGTTAAAGAAAGAGGTTTTGCAAAAATCAACTTGTATCTGGACATACTTGGGAAAAGACCCGATGACTATCACGACCTGGAAATGGTCATGGTTCCCGTAAAACTGCATGATACATTGAAGATTTCCAAACGGGAGGATGCATTCATTAATCTTTCTACCAATATCGAAGTCACTGAAAAGCCTGAAGACAATCTTGTATATGAGATTGCGTCTTTTATCATGAAGGAGTTTGAACTCAAACAAGGGGTTGACATCCATCTTGAGAAAAGAATCCCGATAGCAGCCGGACTTGCTGGAGGGAGCGCTGATGCGGCTGCGACTTTCAGGGCAATGAACAGACTATTCGACCTTAAACTTGAAAAAGATCAGATGGCACGACTTGCAGAACCGTTTGGAGCGGACATTCCCTTTTGCATACACAATAAACCTTGCATTGCCAGAGGAAAAGGCGAACAGCTTTTTTTCCTGGATAAAAAGCTCAAACTACCTGTATTGCTTGTAACGCCTAACCTGGAAGTGCCTACAAGAAAAGTCTATCAAGCTGTTGATGTATCAAAGGTTCCCAAAGTTAAAATCACCTCCATGACGAATGCGATATACAACAACAACTATGAACTTTTCACCAAGGAAGCGCACAATGCGCTGGAACAGTTTGCTTTTGGAATTTATCCTGAAATTGAACGTTTGAAAGAAGCTTTGGAGGCTTATAATCCCGACCTTGTTCTGATGAGTGGCTCAGGGCCAACCATGATGGTTTTTGACAAAGATAAAAAACTGCTGGAAACTCTGGCGCTTGACTACTCGAATAATTACCAGGTCAATCTTACTAAAACCCTTTGACCATGCGCTCTCTTAAATTTTTAATTTGTTTGAAAACGTTTTAAACATGTGGTATAATCCAAAATATAAGTCGAATAGACATAAATTGCGGGGTGGAGACTGATGGAAATCACCGATGTGAGAGTCAAAAAGTTCAATAGCGATAACCGTTTGAAAGCTATTGCAGCTATTACCATTGACGATTGTTTCGTGGTTCACGAGTTGCGCATCATCGATGGCAAGGATGGTTTGTTTGTAGCAATGCCAAGCCGTAAAATGCCTAATGGTGAGTTCAAGGATGTTGCGCATCCGATCAACCAAGAAACCAGAAATCGCATTGAAACGGTAGTGATTGAAGCGTACGAGAATCTTGAAGTAGAAGAGTAGATTCATGCAAGGGATGGGTGCAACTTGAAAAAGTTGCACTTTATTTTGGTTAAAGCTTTAAAATTTTTAAAAATGCAGTATACTAGAAGTGTGAAAAATAATAGGTGTAAAAAAATGTGGAGGCTATAACAAAAAATGGCGATATTTGACGGTCAAAAAGTTAAGCTTTTTTCTTTGAGTGCCAATAAAAAGCTTGCAAAAGAAATTTCTGAATTCACCCAAATCCCTTTAAGCAAATGCGAAGTGAAACGTTTCGCAGACGGAGAAATCGGGGTAAACATCGAAGAAACTGTTCGTGGGCATCACGTATTCATCATTCAACCGACGCATCCTCCTGTCAATGAAAACCTAATGGAACTTCTTATCATGATCGATGCAGTGAAACGCGCATCTTCAAAAAGCGTACAGGTCGTAATGCCTTATTACGGGTATTCAAGACAAGACAGAAAATCTTCCTCAAGACAACCGATTTCCGCAAAGTTGGTGGCGAATCTTATCGTGACCGCCGGAGCCGACCGGGTTGTATCGATGGATTTGCACGCGGGACAGATTCAAGGATTCTTCGATATTCCAATTGACAACTTCCGAGGCATGCCGATACTCGTTGATTATTTTAGAGGCATTCTTAAAAACGAGGATATCGTCATCGTATCTCCGGATCACGGAGGCGCCGTTAGAGCCAGACAAATGGGGAACGCGCTTCACGCCCCAATCGCCATCATCGACAAAAGCCGACCCAAGGACAATGAAGTTGAAGTCATGGGCATTGTCGGGGACGTCAAAGGCAAGACAGCCATCATTATTGATGATTTGATAGACACCGCAGGCACCATCACTCGCGCTTCTGAAGCCTTGAAAGACGCCGGTGCGGTTGAAGTGTACGCGGCATGTACACACCCGATACTTTCACATCCGGCGGTTGAGAGACTGGAAAAAAGCGCCATCAAGGAAGTTGTGACTCTCAACACCATCGAACTTACCAAAGACAAGCAGTCTTCAAAGATCAAACAGCTAAGCATTGCGCCACTTCTAGGCCAAGGCATCATGAATATCATTTTGGATAAACCTCTTAGCGCGCTTTTTGACGCTAAAAAAGAGTAAACAAAAAACGCGGCCCAAATTTTGGGCCGCGCTATTTTTTTATTCGTCATCCAGAGTGTCGTAATCGAATTCAAAAGGATCTTCTTTTTTCGTGGAAGGGGAATTTTTAGTATAAGCCAAGGCCTCTTCATCGGTTACCACGTAAGTCCTGGCCAACAAATCATGAATGCCGCGTCTGTCGTTTCTGGCGAGAACCATGATCAGGGAAATGAACACAGTCAAGCTTGCAAGGTAGCTAAAGGGTGTATTCAGGGTTTCATAGGTTCCGTAATCATCAAAGAGCATGACAAGTGCGAAAAGCGCACTTGAATAGGCTCCATAAAGCATAACGGCCCTAAGAAGGTTTATCCCCAGTGAAGGCTTTGTTCCATCGGCTTTTACAGCTTTTATGTTGAACATTTTCTTTCCGATGGTTTGTCCATTCGTGAGTGTCGGTATGAGACCGTAATAGATGAAGCCCGAGATGATTGCACTGATCACCGACATAACGGTGTAGGCAATATAGGTTTCAGTGACTATTCCTTCCATGGCGTAGTCCAGGACGCTTTCAAAGGCGTTTTCGTAGCCTGTGGCGGTCCAGGTGATGCCCACCAGAATTCCAATGGTAATACCGTGAATGACGTAATCGATGAGCGCCGCAAAGATACGCGGACCTGCCGGCGCTTTTGTCAGTTGTTTTTCCGTATTGTTCATATGTGCCTCCCAAAGGTGTGAATTATCTAGTACATATCAAGTATATATGAATTTGTTTGTATTGACAAATACTCTTTAGGGTATATAATGAATTTGTAAAACGTTGAACGGAGAAGTAGTCTGTTTTCCTCTTTATAGCGAATCTGGGACGGTGGAAGCCAGAGAAAGATAGATGGATGAATAACACCGGGAGTGATGGAAGAACAAAGTAGACCCATCCGCATGCCTGCGTTATAGGCCTTGAGTGCACAATGTGAATTAAGGTGGTACCGCGATTAGTCGTCCTTATATAGGGGCGTTTTTTTATTTTAGGAGGGTAAAACATGGAAACAGTCAAAGCTATTTTCAATGAATACGAGTCAATGGACGGAAAACGGGTCACATTGTCCGGGTGGGTCAGAAACCACCGTCCGCAAAAGGCTTTCGGGTTTATCAATTTGAATGATGGAAGTTTTTTTGAGACCATTCAAATCGTCTATGAAGAAGCACTTGAGAATTTTGATACAATAAAGAAAATCAACATTGGATCCGCACTTACCATTACGGGAAAAGTCGTGTTGACTCCCAATAGAAACCAGCCTTTTGAAATCAAGGCTGATTCTGTTGAAATTGAAGGTGAATCCAGCGAAGATTATCCAATGCAGCCCAAGAGACACAGCCGTGAATTCCTGCGCAAGAATGCGCACCTGAGACCTAGAACCAACCTATTTACGGCCGTTTTCCGTGTCAGAAGCATTCTTACCCACGCCATTCACACCTTCTTTGAAGAGAGGGACTTCGTGCATCTTGCCAGTCCAATCATTACCGCAAGTGATGCAGAAGGTGCGGGAGAGATGTTCAAAGTTACCACGTTGAAACCAGAAGACTTTAAAAAAGAAGCGCCTTTCAAGGATGATTTCTTTGGTAAAGCGGCGAATCTTACTGTATCGGGTCAGCTTCAGGCTGAGATTTTTGCGCAGGCGTTTAGAAATGTGTATACGTTTGGACCCACATTCAGAGCCGAAGCGTCTCACACAACCACGCACGCCTCAGAATTCTGGATGGTGGAACCTGAGATGGCTTTTTGTGACCTTGAAAAGGACATGGATAACGCCGAAGCATTTGTCCGTTTCCTTGTTAAAAGAGTCCTTGACAAAGCGCCCCGTGAAATAGACTTTCTAAACAAATTTGTGGACAAGGGTCTAAAAGCGAAACTCGAGAAAGTCGTGGATGCGAACTTTGTGAGAATCACGCATGCGAAGGCCGTTTCCATTTTAAAAGAAGCCGATGCGACATTTGAAAATACCCCTGATCCACTTGGGGATCTGGCAAGCGAACATGAGAAATACCTTGTGAAACATTTTGATGGACCCGTATTCGTCACAGACTGGCCCAAAGACACAAAAGCCTTTTACATGCGTCTCAACGATGATGAAAAAACGGTTGCCGCAATGGACTTGATCGTGCCTGGATCAGGTGAACTGATTGGTGGTTCACAAAGAGAAGAGCGTCTTGACGTACTTAAAAAACGCATGAAGGATATGAATGTAAGTGAAGAAGAACTCTGGTGGTATCTTGATCTCAGAAAATACGGTACCACGAAACATGCGGGTTACGGGCTTGGGTTTGACCGCATGCTCATGTATGTGACGGGTGTTGCGAACATTCGTGATGTCATTCCGTTCCCAAGAACGCCTAACAACTGCGAATTTTAACCATATGAAAAGGGCCTGGATTTGATATGATCCCCTTAAAGTAGACACTGCAAATAAACAAGATTGCAGAACACTATTTTAGGGGGATTTTCTTATGTCAAGAAATTCAAGATTCAGTAAAGAACTGAAAATGAGAGTGATTCATGAATACAGAGAAGGCCACAAAGGGCCACTTCAGATTTCTGAAGAATTCAACATCAGTATGAAGAGTGTTTTTAGGTGGAACAGTCTCTATGAAACCCATGGAAGCGCCGCCTTTGACAAGAAACCAAGGAACCGAGCTTACTCCAAAACTGACAAGATGAGTGCAGTGAAAGAGTTTATGAACGGTGAATATACCGTATCTGAAATCATGAAAAGATACAGAATCACTTATCCAAGTGTTTTAGAAAGCTGGGTAAAGAAGTATAATGGCCATGAGGAACTCAAGGATTATAATCCGAAAGGTGAGATATACATGGCCAAACATCGCAAGACAACGTATGAGGAACGCCTGGAAATTGTGCACTACTGTCTGAGAAACGAAAGGAAATACACCCACGCCGCCGAAGCATACGACGTGTCGTATGACCAGGTTTATCGGTGGGTGAAGAAATACGAGAAACACGGCGCAGAAGGCCTTCTCGATCGCCGTGGGAAGACCAAGCGCGAAGAGGATCTCACTGAGACCGAGAAACTCAAGCGTGAAAATGAACGCCTGAGGCGGCAGAACGAACGCTTGACGATGGAGCGTGATGTCTTAAAAAAGTTGAAGGAAATCGAAAGGAGGCGCGCCTCACAAAAGTCCGGCAAGAAGTGAAATATCTCGCGGTTCAGGAACTTCACGCGGAGAAGCATTATCCAATCACCTTCATGTGCAAGGTGCTCGGTATCGCAAGGAGCGGCTACTACCAGTGGTTGAACCGCGATATCCCTGAAAAGGAAGCTCAAGATGAAGAACTGGCCCGGATCATCCTGGAATACCACGAGACGTTCAACCGGATTCTAGGCTACCGACGCATGACCCTCTACGTAAACAGGCTCAACCAGACCCACTACAATCCCAAGAGGATCCGAAGGCTCATGCGATATCTCGGCATCAAATCGGAGATACGCAAGAAGCGTAAAGGGTATATCAAGTCCACACCGCAAACAGTCGCGGAGAACCTTCTAAAGCGGAACTTCACCGCTGAAGCGCCGAACACGAAATGGCTCACGGACGTGACCGAGTTCAAAGTCAAAGGTACAACCAGAAAACTCTACCTCAGTGCCATCCTCGACCTCTACGACCGCAGCATCGTCGCCTACGAGATCGCGAAGCGAAACGACAACAGGCTGGTGTTCAAGACCTTCGACAAGGCTGTCGAGAAAAACCCGGATGCGAAGCCGCTCTTCCACAGTGACCGGGGGTTCCAATACACCAGCCGTGTCTTCAAAAAGAAACTTGAGAACATCGAAGCGGTCCAAAGCATGTCCAGGGTCGGTCGGTGCATCGACAACGGACCGATGGAAGGCTTCTTTGGCATCATCAAATCAGAGATGTATCATCTCAATGACTTCTACTCCACCGAAGAACTCAAAGAAGCCATTCATGCATACATGACGTTTTACAACGACCAACGATTCTCACCCGTATTAAAAGGCCTGACCCCGATTGAATATCGGAATCAGGCCTTACAGACTTTTTGATTATTTTCACTGTCTACTTGACAGGGGGCGGTTCA
>JASMTQ010000069.1:0-4407 GCA_041694275.1 Caryophanales bacterium | reverse complement strand
TGGTGTTTTACCACTAAACTACACCCGCTTTTAAGAACTTTCATCTTAATTCAGCGTGATAATAATACCATGAAATATGTGAGGCTGTCAAGAGGTCGCGCTTATTTTTTAACTTTTTCGATGGCGCGTAATTTGGCGCTGTGTGCTCGGTTGTTCACCTTGAGCTCTTCATCACTTGGCCATATGACTTTCTTGTGCAGAAGCTTAAAATCCGGGGTTTCTGTAGGCATGGTTGGAAGTTCGATCGGATGATCGACGGTTGAGGCGTCTTTGAAGATGTTTTTGACGATTCTGTCTTCCAGGGAATGGAACGTGATCACGACGAGTCTGCCTCCTGGTTTGAGCAGGGTAAGGGCGTCTTTCAAAGAAGCCTTAAGGACATCGAGTTCACGGTTGACCGCGATTCGAAGTGCCTGGAATGTTTTCTTGGCAGGGTGCCCTTTTTTGGAAAGCACCTTGTTTGGCAATGCGCTTTTGATGATGTCTACGAGGTCTCCCACGGTTTTGATAGGCGCGTTTTCTCTTCTCTTGACGACGATGTCCGCGATTTTCGGCGCAAAGCGTTCTTCACCGTATTGAAAAAGAATGTCTCTGATGTTTTTTTTCGAATAGGTATTGAGAATGACTTCAGCGGTCAAATCATTGCGCGTATCCATGCGCATGTCAAGCGGTGCGTCGTCCACTTTGTAGGTGAAGCCTCTGGTGGCTTCATCGAAGTGATGAGAAGAAACACCGAGGTCGTAGAAGATGCCGTCTACGGCTTCTACACCTTCGTCTTTGAGTGCGTCCTTGAGATTGACGAAGTTCGTCTCAAAGACCGTATAGTTGTCGCTGATGCCGCTTAGTTTTCTTTTCGCAACCGGTAAGGTGAGCGTGTCCTGATCAAATGCATAAAGATGCCCGTCTTCACTTAGACGCGCGAGGATTTCACTTGAATGGCCCGCGAAGCCGAGTGTGCAGTCGACGTATAGGCCGTTTTCCTTGATATTTAAATAATTGAGCGATTCATCAAGCATGACAGGGATGTGACTCATGTTTCCACCTCCGGATAAAAGAAAAACGCTCTTTTAAGCGCTTCTTTTTTGGTGCTTATTCTTCTGTTGATTCTGACGCCTTGTTGAGTACTTGGCGGCCATTGTAATATCCGCAAGATTTGCATACGCGGTGTGCGAGTTTGGTTTCTCCGCAGTTTTCGCATACAACCATACCAGGAACACTGAGTCCTAGATGAGAGCGGCGTTTTCTTTTGCGTGCTTTAGACGTACGTCTTTTAGGTACTGCCATCGTGGTGCCTCCTAACGTTTGAAATCCTTGAGTTTTTGGAAAGCCGGATGGCCGTCTTTACTGCCTTTTTCTTTCTTGTCAGGCTCAAAGCGGTGATCATCTGCGTAGTCGGGATGAATGACACGCATCGGTTTTTCCAAGTATATATTAGACCATATTACAGGCAATAAGTCAATAGTTAACCCGTCGATTTGACGATATTCGTCTTCTTCGTCTTCCGTGAAGGTTTCAAGGACCGAAAACTCCATGGGAAGTTCTACGGGTTTCAGGCTTCTTGCGCCGAGAACAGTGAGTGTGGTTTTGATTGTCATGTCGAAATAGTAAAACTCATCGACAATGTCTATCTCGCCGTCCACTTCCGTCATCGTTATGTCCAATATATCGCTGTCTTCGGAAATAAAGCTGCTTAAGTCGATTGTTTCCTTGAAATAAGGGTGTTGATGGATCATCTTGTTAAGCTGCGCGGTGGTCCATTTGAGTGCCATACTATCCGCTCCTTCAGACACTGAAAATTATACGGTCTATTTCCTTTAAAGTCAAATATAAGGTATAATGATTTTGCATACAAAGGAGTTGGAATTTATGAAAACCGCAGGCATCGTCGTTGAATACAATCCCATGCATAATGGGCACATTCACCACATAAAAAAAGCCAGGGAACTAAGCGGCTGTGACACCTTGATCGCCGTAATGAGCGGCAACGTGGTTCAAAGGGGCGAATTCTCCATCGTCGACAAATTCACCAAGACGAAATGGGCCCTTGAAGCCGGCATTGACCTGGTCGTTGAACTGCCCGCGTTTTATTCCATTCAAAGTGCGGACATGTTTGCCTACACAAGCATTCAGATTCTTGAGAAGCTTGGTGTTGATACTCTGGTGTTCGGCAGTGAAAGCGGATCGATTGATACACTTAAAATGCAAAGCGAACTGATGCGCACGGACGTATACAACGAGTCACTCAAAAAATACATGAACGAGGGTTATTCCTATCCTTCCGCATCCAGATACGCACTTGAAAGTCTGACCGATTCCATGCTCATCAAAGCGCCAAACGATATCCTGGGGATTCAGTACTTAAACGCCATACACAAACTGAAAAGCCCCATGGAAGCCTTCGCCATCAAAAGGATTGAAAGCGGCTACCATGAGCCTTATAACGTAGACTTGAACATTCAAAGCGCGACTGCGCTTAGACATCGCCTCATTTCAGGTGAAGACGTCAAATCATATGTCCCCTCTTACGTAAATGAGACCCTTAAAAAGTATGGACCGCTTCAAACCCTTTCAAACTATGATGAGATCCTCTCTTACACACTGAACGTTCATTCCAAAGAAACCCTTGAATCCATCTTCTCTTTTGAAGAAGGCCTTGAAAACCTTGTCTTAAAACATAGAGACCTTGAAGGGTTTGACAAGCTCGTCAACGTCCTTTCCTCAAAACGCTACACGAATGCACGCATCAAACGCGCCCTCATGCACATGATGCTAAACATAAAGAAAAGTGACCCTCTTTCTTTCGAAGTGCCCTATCTACGCATACTCGGCATGAATGAGACTGGGAAAAACCATCTCAACTCCATAAAGAAAGATCTGGACGTACCCCTCATCACCAAAATCACGAGAGACAAACACCCCTTGCTTGAAACCGAACTCAAAGTCACGAGAATCTACGGGCTTAAAATCAAGAAAAACCTCTTTGAAAAAGAATTCGACCCCGTTTTTATCTATTAGCATTTCATTTGCCCGAGCGGGGCGAATCAACTATAATTGGTCTTGGGTGATAAAATGAATGCAAAAGAGACTATAAAAAAAGCATTAGGTGCCATTGAAGATCCTTCCAACAACCAGACATTCGAACAGAACAATGCGGTTCGCTATGTCTCCGTCGAGGAAGATGAAAACAAGGTAAACCTCGTCATCGGCATTGCCAAAGACGATGATGAAACAAAGAAACAGGTCAAAAGACGCATCGCGAAAGTCATTAAGATCGATCGAGGCTACAAGGGCCTCAAGATTGATTTCGAACTGCTCAAGAAAAAAGACAGCATTGTCGATGAAGATCGCAAGATCAAATACATCGGTGTTGCAAGTGGTAAAGGTGGCGTAGGGAAATCCACCGTCGCTGCCAACTTGGCTGTTGCGCTACAGCGCATCGGAAAACAGGTCGGCATCATCGACGCGGATATCTACGGCAGCTCGATCCCGACGCTTTTCAATATGGAAATCAAAGCGCCTCGCGCAGACGAGAACGAAAAAATCATTCCATTTGAAACGCATGGCATCGAACTCATTTCCACGGAATTCTTCATCAAGGACGACAAACCTGTCATGTGGCGCGGCCCCATGCTAGGTAAAATGCTCAACAACTTCTTCTATGATGTTGCTTGGAAAGAAGACATTGAATACATCGTCGTCGACTTGCCACCAGGAACCGGGGATGTCGCACTCGACATCCAGAAACTGATTCCTGAAAGTGAAATGGTCATCGTGACCACGCCACATCCTAGTGCTTCACACATCGCAAGACGTGCGGGCTACGCAGCCAAGTCACTGAACCATGATATTCTCGGTGTCGTTGAGAACATGTCATGGCTCAACCATAACGGTGAAGCCCTCAAGATCTTCGGCGAAGGCGGCGGCAAGGAAGTAGCCGACAAACTTGAAACAGACCTTCTTCAACAAATCCCTATTGGACAACCTGAAGATGGACACCCAGGTATCTACAGCATGGGGGAAGACATCGGTGTTGCCTACATAGGACTCGCCAACAAGCTCGTCAAGACCATCGAAGACAAATAACCAAAAATCCACGTAGAACGAATGCATTCATTCTACGTGGATTTTTTTATGCCTCTATCTGGGTGGTCATTTTGCTTAATGCCTTGTTTTTCTTGGTATAGATCGCAAGGGCTTCTTTGTAGCGTGCGTTGTCACACGAAAGGGTGATGAGTTTCTTTGAGAAAAAGTCGATATAGTCAAGCTCCTGTTTTTCTATGGCCAGGGGCAGACAAATCTCTTTCAAATACCGTTTGTAGGCGTTTTCGTCCTTGTAAACAAGGCTTTGAAAATACACTTTTTCAAGCAACGCATCTTCACGCATGTGTTTGAAGTGGTGCTTGATGT
>JASMTQ010000068.1:0-2729 GCA_041694275.1 Caryophanales bacterium | reverse complement strand
TAAATACAGGATACTTCGATAGCTCTTTTAATAAATCCATGCAATCACCTTCAATTTATACACGATTATTTCTTAATTAAAAGAATAATGTGTATTATTTAAAATACGTTTTAATATTAACATGAAATTTTTAATATGTAAAGATTTAGGTGCGTAAATTAAAATGTATTGTTGTTTCAAAAGGCTATCTGAATTATAAGCCATGAATGAATAATTTTAACATTATGTATCGATTTCTAAGATACCAATATATGCAAACCCAATTGATTTGCATGCAAAAACTCAAAACATGTCTGAAAATACCCATAAAAAAAGATGCAGAATATCTCCTGCACCTTAATCGTATTTTTTAATCATGAAGAGTATGCGGTCTTCAAATGTGTCACGTTTGAGAACCTGGATGTTCTTGTCTTTTTTGAAGAGTTTCACGATTTTTTTCTCGGGATAGCTTCTTTCTGTAAGACTCGATTGTTTTCCACCGATTTCAAAGGTATGTTTTACGGTGCAGTCGTCATCGAGGAGATTCGCTTTCCAAAGAAGCGGGCCTTCACTGGTGTCGATGGTTTCTTCAAAATTCCGGTAAGTCTTGATGAAGTCGCATCTGAGGACGTCAAAGACGAGAATGCCCCCGGTTTTGAGCGCGTCAAGTGCGTTCATGAACGCTTTCTTGAAATGGTCGAAATCCGGTGCGTGGTTGAATACGTCCAATGTCGCAAGGACAATGTCATACTGCTTGTTTAGTTTCTCATGCATGTCATGGATGAAGAAATTGATGGAAAGATTTTCAGCTTCCGCTTTTTTCCGTGCATTTTCAAGCATGGTTTCATCGATGTCACACGCGTCTACGCTTTTGACATCTTCACTTACGGCGCGGGCCATGGCTCCGCTGCCACATCCAAGATCAAGCAAGTCGCCTTTCAAATAGGGTTTGATGGTGTAGAGAATCTGTTTGAAAAGCGCTTCGTCCATGCTTGCTTCATAAATCGGCGCAAGCAGGGTGTAAGGCTTCACTCTGTATCCTCGAGTCTGGGCACGTCGTGCCACATTTTTTCAAGGTTGTAGTATTCACGTTCTTCTTTGCTGAAGACGTTCACGATGATGTCAGACGCGTCGATCAAAACCCATGAGTCGCTGTCCTTGCCTTCAATGCTTGGGCTTGGAAGGTTTGCTTCATCAAGGGCGTTTTTGACGCGCATGATGGCCGCTCTCAATTGTCTTGGGTTCTTCGCACTGCTGATGATGAAATAATCGAAGAACGGGTTCTGGTCTTTTACGTCATAGATGATAATGTCTTCAAGCTGAAGATCTTCCAAAGTATCTTTGATGAGTGTGAGTTTATCCATTGGTGCCCTCCGTAACGATGTCTCTATAGAATTCGCGCGCTTCGTAGGCCTGATCCGGAATCGCTTCACCCTTGTTTTCAAAGAGTTCGATGGAAAGGTCAATCGCCTTGAAAATGGCGAGATCAAGATTGTCAAACGCAATCTTGAAGACTTCCTTGCTGTTTTCATATGGACGGTTCGGTTCGATGTAATCGGCGATGAAAAGAATCTTTTCAAGGAGTCCCATATCAGGGCGGCCTATGGTGTGGCTTTCAACGGCTTTGATGATGTCTGGGTTCTTGACACCGTAGTGCTCTTTTCCAAGTGCTGCGGCTGAGAAGCCGTGCCAGATGGTTTGCGGATAGGTTTTCAAAACCTCTTCGCCGTAGTGTTTTTCGATGACTTCCTTGTGTTCTTCTTCACTGTAGTGCTTCGTGATGTCATGAAGCAGTGCGGCGATTTCCACGTTTTCCATGGATGCGCCGTGCTGGTGGGCAAGGATGACGGCGGTACTTCTTACGCCGTAGATGTGTTTGAGTCTTTCTTCGTCTTCAGCAAATACGCTGTCGACATCTTTTTTGACTTCTGCGAGTATCATTAAATCAACGCCTCTCTTTGGTATGCCGTAATGCCATACGGTGTATATAGTCTTACAATGCCCGAGCCTTTGACGGTGATGAAGCCAAGGCCGGGAATGACGATGTCTCTTTTCTGTGCGCGATCAAGGGGGAACTGATGCACCTTGAACTTGAGTTCGTTTTCCTTTTCAAACGGTGGTGTGAGAAGTTTGGCGACGTGTTTGTTGTAAAAGTCGGTCGCATTGAGCATTTTGGTTCTGTGAACCGATACGTTTTCACTGACATTGACCACGAATGAGCTGGGAAGTCCCTTGATGAAATCAAGACGGGCGAGACCGCCCAGGAATATTGTCTGGTTGACTTCAAGCTGGTAAACGAGCGGTTTGACTTCCTTGGTGGGTTGCACGGCCTTTTGACTTTTGTAGTCAAGATAACTGCTCAGGTGGTTGGACTTGAAAAGGCCCGGGGTGTCATAAAGGGTGGCATTTTCAAAAGGAATCGGAATGAATCCCTGCGTGGTGCCGGTTGCGTAAAACGTCGTAATCGGTGAGATGCTCTTTTGAGCACTTGCCTGAATCATGTGGTTGAGCAACGTGGATTTCCCTGCATTGGTCGCACCCACAAGATACATGTCTCTTCCGTTTGCGGCGCTTATCATTTTATCCATCAGCTGATCGATGTTCCAGTTCTTTTTCGCACTGACGATGACGATGTCTATCGGCTTGATGCCGTAGTCCGAAAGCACTTTTCTAAGCGTGTGTTCAATTTTTGAATCTCTTACGTTTTTCGGGAGGATGTCACGCTTGTTCGCGACGATGAACACGCGGCC
>JASMTQ010000067.1:0-12457 GCA_041694275.1 Caryophanales bacterium | reverse complement strand
TGAACAAGGTACCTTCACTATATTGGAACTTGATACCCTTGAAGAAACCAGGCACGGTTCCAGTTTCCTTTATGGCGCCATGATATTGGACATGATGCTGAGAACCCTGATAACCCTGGCGATTGAACTCTTTATCCTCTTCTTGTTTTTCTACCGGAGAAAACGTACCTACTTTGTGACCACCATCGCCAATATCATCACTCAGGGGTTTCTCAGTGTATTCGTGGTGCTTGGGTATCATCTTTGGGGAGGTCTATTCACAGCGTTATTCATTCTGTTTATCGGTGAGATAGTCGTGTTTATTGCCGAGGGCATTGCCTACGCCACTCTCTTCAGGGAAAAAGGAAAATTAAGAGCCCTAACTTATGCCTTTACCGCAAACATGGTTACCTTGGTTGCCGGGTTCCTCTTCATGGTTCTTGGAAGCGTGTTTGGATAGTTCTTCTAAGAAATTATGGATTACTTTATTTCACTCTGAAACAACCATAAATAAACAGGATTCCATCAATCTAAATGGAATCCTGTTTTTAATTGAACCATTGAATAAAAAGCATGTGCATTCAGTAAATGTTAAACAATCTTGATGTCAACATCGACATTGCCCTGAATCGCTTTTGAAAATGGGCAGATGTTGTTGGCCGAATCAACCATGTCTTGCTTGATGGAATCATCCACACCGTCGATTTGAACTTTCAGATTAAAAGAGAACTTCTTCCCTTTTTCATCCGCAAGTACGACGTTTTCAACTTCCACGCTGAAATCGTCATAGTCGACTTCTTTCACTTCGAATGCCTTTTGAAGAGCGCTTCCGAAGCACGCGGAGTACGCAAGTGCTACAAGTTCGAATGAGTTCGTATCGTCAGTAGATTTTCCTGTCATCTCAGATGGGGTTGCTAGCTCATGATGGAGTCGGCCGTCCAAGGTTTCCACGTGGCCAACTCGACCTCCGCGATTGATGGCGCTTCTTTTGAGTGCTACTTTCATTTTAAAACTCCTCTCATTTTTCTAATTCAAGTATAACATTCTTTATTTGCAATCTCTACGAATAAACAAAACAGTCATTTCGTATTCAATACTGATTTCAGGAAAACTTTCTGAATTTCAGTTGACTTAACGATTCTGAGGCATTGCCCATCATCTTTCAAGGTTGGTAGTTCTCAGAGATATTGGAATGTAGTTTATCAATGCACTGTTTCTCATTTGAAGGCTACTCGGATAAACACCATCCAAAATATTTGGATTTAAAACCACTTAAATGGTGCTATATGAAAAAAAGTAGTCCAGAGTCAATACCGATTATGGTAAAATAAATTAACGAGCCACACCCAAAACAGTCAATCATTTCCTTAACATATAGATTGAAGAATGTTTTTGGTGTGGCTTTTTATATAGGTATCAAGAAGAGGGGTATGGGTATGGCAGAAATTGAAATCAGAGGCATAAGCAAGAAATACGGTAGAAAAAAAGCTCTTAAAAACGTTAGTATTGAAATTTCTTCAGGTAAATCCATTGGATTGTTTGGACCGAATGGGAGTGGAAAAACCACTCTGATAAAAATCCTCAGTGGCATGCAAAGAAAATTCAAGGGCTCAATCTATGTCAACGGCAAAAAGTGGACGCACAAATCAAAAGCTTTGATGTCTTATTTGCCTGACTGTGAAATGTTTGAACATTCCAAACCACTAAAAAACATTGTCAGGTATTATCGGTTCATGTTCAAGGATTTCGACAAAGAACGCTTTGATGCGCTTTCAAAACGGTTTCGCATTGATACTGCAAGTCATTTCAAGAAACTGTCAAAAGGCAACAAGGAAAAGTTTCAACTGGCTTTGATACTCTCAAGAGACGCACATTTGTATTTGTTTGACGAACCGATTGGTGGTGTGGATCCTGCGGTCAGACAGATTATTCTTGATACAATTGTTGAGTTCAGAAAGAGTGACGCCACTCTGATTTTTTCAACCCATCAGCTTTATGATGTTGAAAACCTTTTTGATGAAGTCATATTTTTAAGAAACGGTGAAATTTATCTGCACGAGCCCACAAAAGTTCTCACTAAAAAGTACAACGATACAGTTTTGAATATTTTCAAGAAGGTGTATATGCATGATGCTTATTAAACGAGTGGTATTGGACTTTTCTTTCAATATAGGCACTTATGTCTTTATGATGGCTTTACTGTTCCTACCGGCAATTGCACCGTTTTATTATGGCAATGAATCCATCAATTTCAGTAGCGTATTCGGCATTATGGCTTATTTTTATTTTTTGTTTTTGTATTTTCATATCAGCCATCACTTTACTAAAGGGCTTTTCAATCAGAATTCATATGTGCTTTTTTCACTTCCGGTTTCCATGCGTGTACTGCTTCTTTCAAAGGCCATTTGTGCAATGCTAAAGATTTATCTCTCCTTTGCATTCTTTCTTTATTCCGATTGGATATTGAAGATGGGTAAAGACACTTCGCTTATTTTGTTAATAAAAAATGAATTGTTACAGGAATTGATGTCTCTCGGGGTGCCAGGGAATCTTTCTCCTGCAATTCTTTTCACCTTATTGATAGTCTTCATATCCGTTATCCTGATTTTCATCATCAATAATCTCATGTTTGCAGGTGTGTTTGCACAAACCGTCTATCAGCGGTTTGCCAAACGGATTGTGAAAAACATTATTTTCGTGGGCTTGCTCACGGTGCAGATTTTGAGCATTATTTATTTACCAATATTTGTAAAGAACCGATTTGAACTACAGGGAACCGAGCAATATTATATTTATGGCGTATTCATAATTTATCCTCTGATGCTCTTTTTATTGTCTGCACAAATGCTCAACAAGCGTCTTGAACTTTAACTATAAAAGGCTCCGGATTTTTATCCGGAGCCTTGTTTTTATTTGTCTGTAAGTTCCATGAATGCATTGATTTCTTCTTCCATGACATCGAATGACCGTTGCCAGAAAGCTTTGTCCGTGACATCGATATCGATGAGTTTGGCGACTTCCTCGACACTCTTCTGACCGGTCTTCTGAAGAAGGTGGTCGATGTTTGGTACGGCGTCTTGTCCTTTATCCTTGTAGTAGGCGTAGATGCCTTTGGCAAAGAGAAGGCCGAATGCGTAAGGGAAGTTATAAAAACTCAGACTGCCTCTATAGTAGTGGGACTTGTTGACCCACATGTAAGGATGAAGAACATCCTGGTTGAGACCGTCTCCATACGCTTCTTTTTGCGCGTCAATCATCATCTGTTTGAGCTGATTGGCTGAAAGCGGGCTTTCTTTTCTCGCTTCAAAGACGTTTTGCTCGAAGATGAAGCGTGAAAGGATGTCGACGATGACCTGTGTGCTTCCCATGATGGACTGTTCCAAAATGAAGAGTTTCTCCTGGCCTTCGCTTTCTTCGATTGCGCTGCGCTTGACGATGGTTTCACAAAGCGTGGACGCGGTTTCCGCGACCGGCATCGTGTAGCTTGCGTTCAATATGCTTTCGTTGAAGATGCGGTCGCCGTGGTAGGCATGACCGAGTTCGTGTGAAAGCGTGATGACATTTGAGAACGAGCCTTCGAAGTTGGTAAGGATGCGGCTTTGTTTGATCGGGTGGATGTTGAAACAGAAGGCGCCCCCGCGTTTTCCGCTTCTTGGGGTGAAGTCAATCCATTCTTCATCGCGGGCACGTTTTGCGAGATTCGCAAGATCGTCTCCGAAGGTTTTGAAGTTGTCGATGACATATTGCATCGCTTCGTCTTCGGTGAAGGTACGTTCGCTTTTTCCAAGCGGTGCGAAAAGATCGTACCAGGGAAGGCCATCTTCGTGTCCGAGGAGTTCCCCTTTTCTTTTCAGGTAACTTCTGAACATCGGAAGGTTGTCCCTCATGGTGTCAATGAGGGTGTCCAGTGTTTCCTTTTTCATGCGTGAATCGTGTACCGCCTCGTGAAGCGGGCTTTCAAAGCCACGCATCTCAGTGAGTTCGTTGACTTCGCCCTTGATGCTGTTTAGGGCGTAGGCGACAGAGTGTTCCACCTTTTCGTAGGCTTTGATTTCCGCTTCATACGCTTTCTTTCTCACGTCGGCGTCACGGCTATGGGCTTTGTTGCGGATGTCTGAGAGGGTGAGTTTCTCCCCTTCATAATCAACTTCAAGCACACTCGTAAGCAGACCTTGAAGCTGACTCCAGGCGCTTGAGCCTGTTTGAGTCAATTTGGAGATGACGGTTTCCACTTCTTCGCTTAAAACATGTTTCGCGTTTTCCTTGATCTGAGTCAGGTGGTAGCGGTGTTCTTTTAAAAGCGGATCCTCGTCAAGGACGCTTTCAAGGTCGTTGACTTTCGCAATCCACTTGGTGAAGGCCGTGTTGAACTGCGTGGTTTCACTTGAGAGTTTCTGCATGGTATTCATCCAGCCTAAGGACGTTTCGTCCTGGGCGTTGGTGGAAATGTTAAGGTTCACGAATCCATACGCGCGAATCATGTTTTTTCTGAGATTGCTTGCAAGATTCACGTATTCTTTCAAGACGTTCCTGGTGTCTGTACGACCTTCCAGGGTTTCTGCGAATTTCTTGGAGTCTTCAATCAATGCTTTGATGGTGTTGATGGTTTCCTTGAATTCCTTTGAGTCATACCCAGGAAACAGTGGGTCCAGATTCCATTTTCTCATGATGACCTCCTATGATTTTGTTTATCTTTCACGTAAAATTGCGAGCAGTTTCAAGAGTTCGATATAAAGCCATACGATGGTGAGGATGAGACTTAGTGAAAAGACCCATTCGTACTGTTTGTCCGCGCCTGATTCGACGAGTTCGCTGATGTTGTCAAAATCAATGAGCAGGAAGAACGACGCAATCCCTGCGGATGCGATGACAACGAGCAGGTAGATATCCATGCCAAGTGCGCTTTCAAAGAAGCCGAAAAAGCCTGCAATGAAAAGGAACAGATACGTAAAGACGACACCAAGCAACAATGAATACATGATGCGTCTGAACATGGGGCCTACGCGGATGATGCCGCTTCTGTATAGCAGAAGCATCGCCACGAACACGCCGCCTGTAGCCATCAAGGCCGTAGGGACGATCATGTCACCATAAGCCAAAGTGTATATACCGCTGATAGCACCGAGTACGACCCCTTCAAGCAGGGCGTAGACTACGGCGAAGAACGGGGCCACGTTTGGTTTGTACATCGCAATCATCGCTGCGATGAACGCACCGATGGCGGAGCCAATCAAGGTAAAGATGCCTCCCTGGACATTGCCTGTAGTCATTAGCGTGTAGGCTGTATAAAGCCCAGAGATAGCAAGCAGTGCCAAGAGGAACGTGGTTTTGAGGATGACGCCTGAATAAGACGCTCCGTATTCAGAAGATTCTGAACGCACCTGTTTTCCAACAGTACGCATCATTGGGTTTCTTCCAACGTTTCTAAAACGCATAACAATCACTCCTTAATGAAAATTATAATTAAAAGTTAGCTAAATGTATAGTCTGGTGCTTAAAATAAAGACATTTGCGGGGTATCAGGGAGATCGCCGAACGCATCAAGCGCGTCAAGCTTGTTGAAGACAGTGTTGGATACCGAGGTTCTTTTCTTTACGTCCTCGCGGTCTGAGAAGAGTTTCTCATCCCTGGCGGCGACGATGGAATCGGCGACTTTGTAGCCGAGCCCATCAAGGGCCACAAACGGCATACGCAGTCCCTGCTTGTCTTCAGTGAGCGTGAAATCACGCGCTGAAGAATGCATGATGTGGACGCGTTCGAAGTAGTAACCACGCTTGACCATTTCACGGGCGACTTCCAAGACGGTGTAGAGTCTCTTCTCCGTATCGGTTGCCTTGTTGCCTTTTTCATCAATCTCATCAAGCCGGTTTTCTATCGAGTAGGCACCACCAAGCATGGCGGTGAGATCGAAATCACGCGCTCTTTTTGAGAAGTAGGCGGAATAGAAATAGATAGGGCGGTAGAGTTTGAACCATGCAATTCTAAGCGCCATGATGACGTAGGCGGTCGCATGGGCTTTTGGGAACATGTATTTGATCTGCCCTGCGCTCCAGATATACCATTCGGGAATGTCTTCTGCGCGCATGACTTTCTTGAATTCTTCCCATTTTTCCGGTTGGCCCGCGGCTTTCCCCTTACGGATGAACTCTGATATTTCAAATGCTTTCGCACTTTCAAGGCCGTTTTGAATAAGATAAACCATGATGTCATCACGACACCCGATGACTTTTTCAAACGGCACCTGGCCGAACTTGGACGTACCTTTTACGAGGTCTTCTGCGTTGTTGAGCCAGACGTCGGTTCCGTGTGAGAGGCCTGAAATCTTCACGATTTCCGCGAAGGTTTTGGGTCTCGATGCATTGAGCATGCCGCGTACGAAAGACGTGCCCATCTCGGGAATTCCGAAGCTTGCGACTTCACTTCCGATATCGCTTGGTTTCAAGTTGAGGACCTCAGTCCCTGACAACATCTTGTAGACTTTGGGGTCGTTGATCGGAATGTCTCTTGCGTCCTTGAACGGAAAGGATATAGGGTCTTTGGCGACATAGTCCATAAGGAAGCGTATCATGGTCGGGTCATCGTGCCCGAGCACATCGAGTTTGAAGAGGTTGTCTTCAAAGGCGTGGTAATCGAAGTGCGTGGTACGCCAGCTCGCGGACGTATCGTCTGCGGGGTATTGTACAGGGGTGACGTCGTGAATGTCACGGTAGTTCGGTACGACGACGATGCCACCGGGGTGCTGACCGGTTGAGCGTTTGACGCCGGTGATCATTTTCGCGCGGCGTTCGATTTCGGCTTTTCTGAGGGTAATGTCTTTTTTCTCCACAAAGCCCTTGACGTAGCCATAAGCGGTCTTGGATGCGACCGTTGAGATGGTTCCGGCTCTGAATGCATGGTCGTGGCCGAAGAGTTCGCGGATGTATTCGTGCACGATGCCCTGATAATCGCCTGAGAAGTTGAGGTCGATATCGGGGACCTTGTCGCCTTTGAAGCCGAGGAAGGTTTCAAATGGGATGTCGTGGCCGTCATGATGCATGGGGCCACCGCACTCAGGGCAGGTGACCGGTTTTAGGTCAAAGCCGCTGATGGCTTCTTCAAGCTGGGTCTGAAGCCCTTTTTCGTTATCCCTGATGCCATATTTTTCTTTCTCTTCAGGGCTCATCTTGAACGAAGAGAATTTGCATTTCTTGCATACGTAGTGCGGACTGAGCGGATTGACTTCGGTGATGTCCATGAGCATTGCGACGAAACTCGAGCCGACACTTCCCCGTGACCCTACGAGGTACCCATCATCAAGGCTTTTCTTGACGAGCAAATAGGAGATGTAGTAGACCGTGGAGAACTTGTTTTCGGTGATGCTTTTCATCTCACGGTCAAGACGGTCCCCTACGATCTGTGGCAAGGGATCGCCGTAAAGTTCGTGGGCTTTTGAATACACCATGTCAATCATGGCCTTTTCAATCGAGGGGACGCCTCTGAGCGCTAGGAAGTCATCGGTTGGGGCGAAGAGTTCACTTGGGAAGATCTTGAAGGTTTCGATCATTTCACTGATGGCTTTTGAATTGTCCACGACGAGTTCACGGGCCCTGTCCTTGTCGAGCACTTCGATGGATTTGAGCATTTCACCCGTGGTCCTGAAGTACTGAGACGGGATGTCTTCGTATTTGGACAAGGTATGGTAGCCGCCACCGACGATGGGCGTTCTCACGTAGATATCGCGGTAACGCACCCCTTCTTTTTCAATATGGTGGACATCGCCTGTAGCGATGACTGGGATGTTCATTTCATCCCCCACACGGATGATGCGCCTCAGGGTATCCTTGATGCGTGTTTCGACATCTTCCATGTCCTTGCCGAGGTGGTAATAGTCTTCAGGGGGCTGGATTTCGAGGTAATCGAAGAACTTGGCGTGTGCCTTCAGGGCTTCTTCGCTTTGGTTGATGGCGACTTCAAAGAAGTCGCTGTTCATGCAGCCACTCCCAATGAGAAGGCCTTCTCTGTATTTCGAAAGGATTTTCTTCGGGAGTTTCGGCCCTTTGTCAAAATGGGTGGTGTTCGCAAGGCTTATGAGCTGATAGAGATGCTTGAGCCCTGTCTTGTTTTTGACAAGGACGCTCAAGTGTCCGGCTCTTGCGTTTTTATAGCGGCTGACGCCTTCAAGGGCGTCTTCAATGTTTTTAAGTTCGTCGAAGGTGGTGATGTTTTTCCTTGAGAAATCCCCAAGCATGTTGAGGAAGATATTCGCAGTCGCCCGGGTATCGTAGATGGCACGGTGATGCTGGGTGAGTTCGACTTTGAAAAGTTTCGCAACCGCCTTCAGATTGAAGCGTTTGAGTTTGTCCGCATAAACCTGTCTTGCGATTTGAAGGGTGTCTACGACCGGGTAGGGTCCATCGTAGAGGCCTTGGTTCTTGAGCGCGTTTTCAAGATGCGCCATGTCAAAGGGCGCATTGTGCGCCACAAAGACAGTGCCTTCGAAGAAGGCCTTGAACTTTGGCAGGACTTCTTCTATGGAAGGGGCGGTTCTTACGTCCTTGTCCTGAATGCCGGTAAGACGCTTGGTGAATTCACTGAGTCGCTTGTGGGGATTGACGAAGGCATTGAATTCGTCTACGACCTGGTGGTTTTCGATTCTTACGGCGGAGATTTCAATGATGTTGTCGTAGTGGATGGAAAGCCCGGTGGTCTCAAGGTCGAATACGGTGTAAGTAGCGTCACCAAGAGGCTTGTCGCATTCACCCTTCGCAATCAGGGTATGGTCCTCATCGACGACGGAGAGTTCCGAGCCGTATATCGGTTTGATGCCGGCTTTTTTGGCGGCCTTTTCAAATTCTGGGAACGCCTGGACATTGTTGTGATCCGTAAGGGCGATGGCGTCATGGCCAAAGCGTTTGGCCGCATTGACCGAATCGGTGATGGAATCGATGCCGTCAAGCGTAGACATCTTCGAATGCAGATGAAGTTCTACCCGTTTTTCATCCATGTCATCCGTACGCTTGTTCATGGTGACGGGTTTGTTGGTTCTCTCAATGCTTTGGGCGACGATGATGACTTCATCGGCGAAGGTGTCGTACTGTGCGCCGCCTTTGACTTTCATCTTCGTGCGTTCTTCAGCGGTATCGAGGAATTTGCCTTCCTGGGCATCACGGACGAATTTCTTTACATAGATTGAGTCTTCATCGTTTGAAAGGACGAATGTATAAAGGTCCGTGTTTTTCTTGATTGAGCGTTTTTCAGCGGATTGAACAATGCCTTCGATGACGAAGTCGGCGTTGTTGTTGGCGGACTTGTATTCCATGAGTTTGTCTTCGTTGGTGGGAATATCCTGAATTCCATGTTTGATGCGGCCAATCTTTCGATCCTTGTAGGATTCAAAGACGGGTTCGCCTTCACTGCTTTCTTCGTTTGTGAATTCAACTTCGATGTCATTGAGTTCCTTGATCCTGTCGGTGATGGTAGGGGATTTCTCGCAGTACCTCACAGAGAGATCCACATCAAATCCATAGCGATAAAGACGCTCCTTTATATCCTGAAGCATCTCTTCTACATAGTAGGCATCTTTAGGGCAAACGACTTTGATCGAATCTCCGTCGAGTTCAACATCGAAATCGTTCATGGCGTTGTACCGTGCCTTTTTTCTTTTGGTCTGTTCCAAGGCGAAGTAATAATAATCCTTGAGTTCGTTTGAAGACGCGTCGTCATAATCAATCATGAACTTGACCTTCTGGCAGTTGTCCATGAATGCAGGGAGACTTTCAAGGCGGTTCACGAAGCGCTTGAACTGGTCAACAGCCATGGGGCTTTCAAAGGATAAATTAAAAAACCAAGTCCCTGTGGACTCGTCAACTTCGAGTTCTATGAGTTTTCCCTTTAGTGACTTTTCAAGGTCACCAAGTTCCAACAGTTTTAGTAAAGTACTGAATGCTTTTTCCATAGTTTCACTCCAATTTATCATTACCATTATAGCACATTCGAAGAACATTTTATCACGAAGAGAGCAATGATTATCAATGAAAATTTTTCTTATAAAGAGTGGGAACAGGGAATCTTTTGTATTGGAGCGTTTACTAAGCTACTCACAATAAAAAAGAGACGCTGTTTCTTCGGTAAGAGAAACAGCGCCGCTGAAATGTCTTTTTAGGGTAATGAACACCTTAATTGTAGTATTCAGTCCCTGGTTTCACTTCTCAGACTCATCTGGTTTTTGTGTAAAAGCCAATACATAGTTTTGATGGTTTTGATCGACCATCCCGAACACCCCTGTCCAAGGATAATCGTTTATCCTGTGGTTAAGCCCTATCGTGGTATTGAACAAGCCGGCGGTGTAGAGCTTATCGTCTTTCATGATCATATCGTTGATGCCTACACCTTTGCGCATCTCAATACGGTCGGTTAGGTGCATATTCAAATCATAGACATTGACAACACCGGAGAAGTATTCAACATACCCCTCTTTGACTCTGGTTTCGTATTCATTACCTCCAACATATATGCGGTCATCTTCAAAATGCATCGCATTCGCCAGAAAGTAATTTAGATCTGCAGTGATTTCCACTACGTTTTCTTCCTCAAAATCATCATTGAGTAACACCATGTGGCTTTTTCTCTCATAAAAGTTCCTTGAAAGCATATACATCTTGTTTTCGTGTTTCTGGATGGTTCCATGCATGATGCCTTCAGAGAGATTTGTCTCACTTACCAGATTAAGTGAATGGTCAAACACGAACTGTTGATTGAAAACGACCGTGTCTTCTACGTTAACGACCGATACCCCGAGAACAAACACGTCTGAATCACTGTAAACCACCTCTACGACGGGTCCACCAAAACGGGCGTTGTACGTATTGACGATGTCATGTTGATACTGAAGATCAAAGCTTATAGGTTCAGAAACAGAGTCTTTACTTAGCTGCATTTCGAGGGTGTGTCTTTGGTTTTCAAGGTCAGTGGTCTCGTGGGTGAACCTGAGAACTTTATCTTCATCAAAATGATGAGGCATGATTCTCTCAGTATCTTCAGCCAGTTGAGACATATCAAGCAATTCGCCATCCGGTGAATATGTGACCTGCTTGTGTTTATCATCCTCAAGCGTGCCTTCCCCATCAAAAAGACCTTTTACTTTCAATTGACCCTCTTCACCAACGGATAGGGACGTGTACCTGGAAGCCTGGCTCAAGTCTTCTTCGTTATACCATACATCATCCCACAGTATTTCGCCATCGTAATCGTACTTAACAATGTAGGCTCGCCCAGTATCATAGGAATGTATTGAATCCTGTGAAGTATCAGTGAGTGACATGCGCGTTCTACCAACAACAACGACTCCGTCCCCTACATCCACGAGATCGTGGTATTCACTGGAGACGTTATCAACCTCTGGAAGATTGTAAGGACTTTTCGAAAAAGCGACAATGAATAGCACGCCGAACACCAGGAGCAGGGCTGTCAATGTACCTGGTAGAATCATCGCTGAATGGAATCTTGGTTTTTTGAATGTATCAAAGTCTTGGTGTTTCCACCAAAAGAAGGCAATGCCAATCACGTAGGCAAAAACCAGCGCTATGGCAATCATACTATTCGTTCCTTGCATCTTCATCATTCCTTACATGTTCAAATATATCCCCGGGTTGACACTCAAGCACTTCACAGATTCTGTCCAAAGTGCTGAAGCGAACCGCCCTTGCCTTTCCGGTTTTCAATATGGAAAGATTGGCATTTGTGATTCCGATTTTTTTACACAGTTCAGTGGAAGTCATTCCCTTTTGTTTCAACAGGACATCCAGATTGATCTTGATAGCCATTATATGGACAAATCCGAATCTTTCTGTACTTTCACAGCTTTGACAAAGATATTGATGAGGACTATCATCAATGCATAAATGAAGACATACTCGATGCTTAAGGTGAGACTTCCATAAACCATTGCATTCATAAGCACTTGAATAAGAATCCTGATGATGAAGAGATTCGAAATCATCTTCACGGAACTTAATAAACCTTCATTGAACTTGAGAGCTTCATCAAATGAAGCGAGAATTTTATGTACGAACTCCAAAATGAAGAAATTGGTCATCATGATAAGGATTGAAAAGGTGACCAGCAGCACTTCGTATCCTTCAATCATCTCTGCGTAATTGAGATCTATGAAACCAGACGTTATGAGTGTCATACTGCCCGTACTTAAAAAGGTGAGTGTTACATACATCAAAACAAGGATGAAAATCACAAAGAATACCTGCAAACACCTGACTGAGAACTTCAGCAACCTGGTATTGGCCGGCTTTTCACGGTTTGAATCGACATACACAGTCGTAAGCGCTACATACATAAACAGTATGAACGCAATGACACTGGCGATAAAGTTCATAACCTTCCTCCTAACACTGTACAGTTACCTCATTTTATCGACAAACAATAAAAAATACAAGGATTTATTCAATGTTTTTTTCTCTGAATCTGTCTTCCCAATTATTGAAAA
>JASMTQ010000066.1:0-4869 GCA_041694275.1 Caryophanales bacterium | reverse complement strand
CGACGTTTTTCGTCTTGTAAAACACGTTTTTTCTGTTGTTTGATATTTGCCATTATTTCACCTCCGTCTCATAAGCGTGTCTATTCTACCAAATAGCAAACTAAAAAGCAATAGAGAAGTCTTTTTGAAACCGCTAAATTTTCAAATTTTTCTCATATATTTTCTCACTTTATTAAAATCAGAGTCTTACCAGGGTGAACCCCGTTGTGAATATCCTTTATTTGCTATAGAATGAAGGGATGACAGGAAAGGGATGTGTTGCCATGAAACCCATGATGTATTATGAAATTGATTTTTCATTCATAAAAGAAGACCCGTTTTTGAACCGATTCATTGAGTACTATGTCGAAACGCAGGATGCCACATTGAAAGAAACCCTGAAAGCGATGGGTTTGCCGTATACCACTTATGCCTACGCTAGGAAAAACGGCATCGTGAATTCCAAGAAAGTCACGGAAGCCTTCAGTGCCTACTTTGATATAGATCTCACAATTGATGAGACCCTTTATGATGCACTGAGAAATCTGGTCTACAAAGCGATTACGGAATCCTATTTCGTGAAAGTCAAAAAGCTGAGAGAGGTCCAGGATGAGCTCAAATCCTACAAGGACAAGGTGAAAGGCACACCGCTTTATTTTCTTTATGCGCTTGCCTATTTATCCGCCTTTGATCATTTCAACGCCGATCAGTTTTTTAATGAAATGGAAGAAGAAGTGCTTCCGTTTTTGGAATACAAGGCGCCCGTGATGAGCCATGATGTCCTTTATTTTTACACGTTCTCAAAAACCGAATACTTTTTTTACGCAGACAAGGACGAGGAAGCTGTTGGTCTCATCGAAGAGTACGAGCGTCTGGACCCTTATGTCAATGAACGTCTCAAGACCATGGGGTATTTCGATCTCTTCACTCTTTATGCGCTTAAAAAACAGTATGCACGGTGTCTTAACTACATTGAAAAATGTGAAGCGCTCTGTTTCAAATACTACAACCCTGAACGCTTGAAAGCAATCCGCCAGAACAAGACAGCGATCCTTTTCCACCATGAAAGCTATGAAGAGGCTCTTGCGAACGCGCGGGGCGATCTTTTGTTTATCTACCGCAACGATTTGCAGGAAAACCGTATGTTTTTCAAGATTCTCATCGTCGTCATCGTCTCTTCACTCATCAAGCTTGGACGGTATGAAGAAGCCGTTTTGGAAAGCGAGAAGTTCTTTGATTACGAGCTTGAGGATTACTATGGGCAGGCGCTTTTGTTTCAAAAGCTAAGCTATTACAAGATGAAAGACGAAAAAGGCCTTCAAGCGACTGAAGAAAGAAAAGTGGCCCTGGAAGCAAATGGCCACGAGTTTCCAAAGCGGTACTACGCACTCTCAGAGCTCATCAATATTATTCACAGACGCAAGAAACAAGCCATGAAAACCTTTGGTGCAAGACTCAAACCCTATACCAAGGAACAAGTCTATCACTACAACCGAATTGCGGTCTTTCTAAAAGACGAATACGAGGCTTATCTCAAGGAGACCGGCCACTTCATAGAAGTGCTTGATATGTAGCGTTGAAGGGCTTTGATTCAAGGGCTGTTTGCCAAAGAGCATATTGTTCAATAAAAAACGCAAGGAACTGTGTGTTATGGCATAAAATTTGTTATAATGCTAACGAGGTGTTAACTATGGCCGAATTAAAAATAGGCGCAAACAACCTTTTCGAGGTTGTGAAAAACGAAAAAGACAACTATATTTTAAAACATGCAGAAGCGACACTCCCCCTTCCGAAAGACGAAGCGGACACATCCATCAACGTCGGACAAAGAGTCGAAGCCTTTGTATACATCAACCATCAAAAAGGGCTCATGGCCACCATGATTGAACCTAAAATCGACTTGTTCAGAGCTGGTTTTGTAAAAGTCGTCGAGAAGAAGGACAAACTCGGCGTTTTTGTCGATATCGGCCTTAAAAAGGACATGCTGGTCTCTAGAGACGATCTTCCACCACTTAAGAACCAGTGGCCTGAAATTGGTGATCACCTGCTTTGCTATCTCAAGGTGAGTCGCAACCAGATGACCGCAAGACCGGTCGACAGATTCCGCGTACAACAGTACCTTCAACCGGAAAGAGAACTCGAAAAAGGCGAAACGCTCACAGCGTATGTTTACAGCATCGCCGATGAAGGCCTTGTCCTGTTCACTGAGGAAGGCCACGAGATCTTCGTCTATCACAAGAACACACGCAGTGAAAGACGCGTGGGTGAAACCGTCGAAGTCACCATTATCATGAAGAAGGATGCCATTCACTATAACGGCACACTTATTGCCCAAAAGGAAACCCAGATTGAAAAAGACAGTGCCGTCATTCTTGAGTATCTCAAGGAACACGGTTCAGTCGACTTGGGCGACAAGTCAGACCCGGGTGCCATCTTCGAAACCTTCCACATGAGCAAGGCCGCCTTCAAAAGAGCCCTTGGTCATCTTTACAAACAAGGCATCGTCACACTTGAAAAAACGCGTACAACGCTTAAAGAGGAGCATCAGAATGGGTAGAAAATTCGAAGTCAGAAAAGCGGCCATGGCCAAGACCATGATCCAAAAAAGCAAGGTCTACTCGCGGTACGGGCGTGAAATCTATGTCTGCGCCAAAAAAGGCGGAGGCAACCCAGAAAGCAACCTTGAACTCAAGCACCTGATCGAACGGGCGAAGAAAGACGAAGTCCCTGCAGACATCATTGACAGAAACATCAAAAAGGCTGAAAACCAGGACGCAACCGACTTTTTCCCGGCACGCTACGAAGGCTTTGGACCCGGAGGCTCTGCGATCATCGTCGATACCCTGACAGACAACGTAAACAGAACCGTCAGTGAAGTGAGAAACTGCTTTACCAAGACCGACTCCAAACTCGGTGTCGACGGCTCCGTATCCCACATGTATGACCATCTATCGAAAATATTCGTCACGGGCAGTGACGAAGACACCGTCCTTGAAACCCTGCTTGACGCGGAACTGGACGTCAAAGACGTTGAAGACGATGAAGACATGATCATCATCACCGCCGATGGCTACGCCATCAACGACGTTGAACAGGCCCTTGAAAAGGAAAACATCCACATCGAACGCTCGGAAAAAGGCTGGTATCCGCAAAATACGCTTGAACTGGAAGGCGAAGCCTTGGAACAGTTCAAGAAGTTCATGGACCTCATCAACGAAGTTGAAGACGTCCAGGCGGTTTATCACAACGTAGACAATATCTAGAACGAAGGCTAAGCATGAAAAAATCCATCATCATCCTACTGAGTTACTATCTTCTTCAGGGAATCATCCATAATCTCGGACACCCGATTACCCCGTCCTACGTTGACGAACTGAACATAGAAAAATATATGTTCGGTTTTTTCTTTGCGGGCATGAGTTTCGGCCAGGTGCTTGGGGCACCTTTTTGGGGCTTGCTTGGCGACAAGCGGGGTAAACGGACCCTCATCGTCATGGGACTTGTCATCTACAGTGTAGGGCAAGTTCTTTTCGCCGTCTTCACAAACCCGGTCCTTTTGGTGTTTGCGAGAATCCTGGCTGGATTCGGCGTATCCGCCCATATCACCCTCGTGCTTTCACACCTCATTGCGAAGTCGCCTGAAAAAGACAGAACAAAGTTCATCGCATGGAGCGCAGCCCTTTTCGCAGTCGGTACGACCTTTGGCTATCAGATCGGTGGCATGCTAAGCGAATACATGATCAAGGAAGTCTTCTTCGTACAAGCCGCCGTCAATATCGGTCTGGCGCTTTTCATCGCCTTCACCATTGGCAACGACGTGCCTGAAGAAGAGGCGGGTCCCGTAAAAAGAAAAGCCGGCTACATTCAAAGTTTCAAAAACATAAAGAAACTGAACGGCAGTCTCCTTGTCTTTTTACTTGCACTGACTCTTACCACCATCAGTGCCTCGACTCTGACCAAGTACTTCGATGTTTATGTCATCGATCAGGGCTATACGCCAAGACAACTTGGAAACTTCATTTTCGTCACGGGGATTGCGGGGCTTCTCACAAACATCTTCATCACCCCGAAACTCGCACGCCTCAACAAAGACAGATTCATCATGAAAATCATCCAGGTCATTTCCGCGCTCATCGTCTTCTACGTATTCAGACAAAACGCGCTGATGCTTACCCTTTACACTGTATTCATCTTTTACTTCATCCTCAAGAACATGTTTCAGCCCTTCGAACAGAGTTTCATCTCGAAAACCGCAGACAGAAAAAACTATGGGACCATCATGGGCATCAGGCAATCGTTTTTCATGCTCGGAAACGTCATCGGCCCCATCATTTCAGGCTTCATCTATGACTACAATCCCTTGCGCATGTTTGACGTATCCGCCTTCATGTTCCTCGGGGCCTTCATTCTCATGATCGTCAGTGAGAGAATGGCGAAGAGAGAATCGAGTGGAATGGCGTTCAAAATAGAGCCAGAGACTGCCTGATAGAAACATACGAATATACCCATGCATTATGACAAGGCCCATTGAGGCCTTGTTTTATTTTGGAAAAGGATAAATGCATTGAATTACAAATAGAAAATGCTATACTTTGAATAAGGGATGGGGTATTTATTGATAATTTCAAGCATGGCCAGGTAAGTGGTAATCTAGTATTACAATAAATGGAAATCAAAAATACAATGGAAAAGTAATTGCCAGCACAATCACAAATCAATTATAATGGACCCTGTTGCTTAATGTGTTTGGATAAGCATAATTTAACAAGGCATACCATATTAAAGGGGCAAACGATTTAGCTATCGTTTGCCTCTTTTATTAATGCAATTAATACTTCATTTTTCAACTCCACATACATTCAAATACATAACTTGGAAATAGAAAGATTA
>JASMTQ010000065.1:0-4222 GCA_041694275.1 Caryophanales bacterium | reverse complement strand
ACTTCATTGACACGGTAATCACCCGAGCCTGTCACAGAGGTCACTTCCTTGCGGTAATCACTACCGGGTCCATTCATGTAAAAGTCCCAGAGATCAGGATTCACGGTGAATCCTGCGTTTTCAAAGGATTCTCTCAAAGAAGAGACTTCATCTAGGTTCACATTGCCTGATCCGTGTCCGCTATAAACAGGGTCCACCGAGTTTTGTCCGAGCAGACTCACATCTGTCAAATCGCCTGCAAGGGGGAGTGTGCCGTTGTTCTTTAGAAGGACGGCGCCCTCTTCAATGATCTGAGAGCCCAAAGCTTCCTGAGCGGCTTTCAAATCATCGTAGGAATCGTAATCGCTCGTATAGATGGCTTCCGCTTCATTCTCAATCTCAGTGACGTCCTGATCAAGCACATTTGAAATGAGCGTGGAATACATCGACGTCACGATGGTGAGTGTGATGAATATCCCCGCCAGAATCGCTGCGAAGACATACATGAAGATGGAGCGTCTTACTACGTTTTTCTGTTTGTTTTTTGCCATAGTTATTTCTCCTTTTAAGCTCTTTACTCTGCGCCTGTTTTAGACAACTGCGCAGTTTCATCGTTGTTTGAGTTCAGTGCGATATAGAAGGTTTCACCTGGTACGTGAGACAAAAAGTCCGCTTCGTCTTCGACTGCGATGCCACCGGCAAGTTCCACAGTAGACCAGTCTTCTACAGTGGCTGAATCATATTGGAAAGCGTAGCCACCCATGGTTGAATAGGAAGTGTAGACGGCTCTTGTAGGATCTTCAAGGGTCAATTCCTTGAATCCGCTTGACGCTTCGCCTTTTTCATATTCTCCATAATATTCCCAGAATATGCTTCCTCCGGCACTGCCGTTCATTTCAATGACTGAAGATTTGGTTACACGGTAGGTACCGTCGTCATAAAGGTCAACGAGAACGGCGTCGACTTCCGTACCAAGAACGGTTCCCTGGTACTCATAAGGTCCGACTTCCGCATATGAATGGCTGCTTTCCATTACGGCTTCTGTTTCTTCTTCACCACAAGCGGCCAAAGTGAATACCAAACCTAGTGCCATGGTGATTGATGCAAATTTCACAAATACTTTTTTAAACATTTGAATCTCTCCTCTTATTATAGTTTTATTGTAAGGCTTTCGCCATTACTTCACAGTTTGTTTTTGATGATTGTTGCAACGCGGTAGGCGCCATCCACTTCTTTGTCCTGACGTTTGCAGGCATCGATGTATGGGGCCAAAGCGTTTGGTTCTCTGATGAAGGTTTCCACTTGTTTCAATAGTTTCCTGGGGCGTTTGATGACTTTCGAAGTGCCTTTTGAAACATAGTAGTCACTGATCCAATTTTCAATCGGTGTTGCGTGAAGCGTGATGATGGAAGGGACGTTGAAGTAGGTCGCTTCTGCTAGGATGCTTGCACCGGCCTTGCCGATGAAGAGATCACTCGCCGCTTCAAGGGGATACATGGACTTGGTGAATCCGTAGACTAACAAGTGGATGTTGTCAGGGGTCTTCAATGTTTCAAGCCTCTCTTTCAACGCTTCGTTTCGCCCACACACCACAATCAGATTCAAGGGCTTATCTGAAGTAAGAAGTGCTTTGGTGGTTTCGCCGATTTTTCCTGATCCATAGGCGCCATCGGCAAGGAATACGGTAAAGGCGTCCGGGTTCAACCCTAGCTGCTTTTTATAATGGGTCTTGCTTTCTTCATAGTCCTTGATCTTCGGATTGAGAAGGAAGGGAATGTTTTTTGTCTCATCAGCGTGCTCTTTGTAGCTGGTGATGATGTCATCCGCTCTTTTGTCCCACTGGGGTCCGACGACGGGGTCTGGACAATACGCGATGTTGGTCGCGTCAGTTAGTCCCTTTTTATTGGCCTCACAAGCGTAATAAAGCGTAGAGAAGTGCGTGTGGACCATGATGGAAGCGTCGGTTTTCTCCATCACCTTCAGTGCATTTCTGTAGTGTTTTTTGTAGCGCACCTTGAACAAAAACCAAAGTGAGAATTTCTGACCGAGCAGTCTCATGAGCAGAACCTGAAGTTTACCCCACAAGGGGTGTTTGTTGTGGATCTTCACCTGTTTGATGAAGTCCTCTTCCACTGCTTTTAAGGAAGATGGATGCTTGAAGAACTCAACAGTCTTCGTGTTCGCTTCGCCGTAGTGCTGATTGTAGGCGCTCTGTATGGCTCTGAGTGGCATGATGTGTCCCATGCCGGCTTCCACATAGAAGAATGCGATATTTTTCTGTTTACTCATTTACAAAACCTCTTTGTGCTTGACGTTCTTGTCGTTGAAAATCCACTTGAAGATTGGGAAGAATACCCAGAATGATATGGCACTGTAGATGATCATCGTGAGCGCGTCTGCGGTGACTTCGCCTCTTGCGCCCCAGTTCAGGACGTTCATGAAGAAGTTGTAAATCGGAGCCTTGTAAAAGCCCTGAAGGGCTGAAGCGATGAGAGTGATGGCGATGTAGGCAAGGAAATACCACATGGCCGCAATCCAGGGACTGCTTTTGGATTTGAAGGTGATATTTCTTTGGGCGAAGAAGTTGATAATCTGTGCGACCATCAGGGAAATCTGTATGGCGAGGAAATAGGCGAGTCCGCCTTCCCCGCCCTCGCTGATGAGGCCTGCCGGGTAATCAAACATGTAGTAGGGGTCACCCGATACCTTGGTTCCGATCTGGCCGAAACGAAAGCCGATATTGACCAGGTCGCTTGATTCGAAAATGTTTTTAAGGAAAGGCATCAGAAACATTTGAAGGGCTGTGACTCCGTTGCTGAGCATGAAGAAGACCAGGAACTGCGAAAAGCCCGGGAAGCGGTCCTTGAACTTGGCCCAGGGCTTGTCAATGGCCTGGTGGATCGAAAGCCACGTATCCTGGATCTGATTTCTGATTTTCTGATGCACGGGAAGGATTAAATTTCTTGAAATCATTTTCTTCTGATGCTTGAAGTCTTCGATGATCAGTGCGCGTTTTTCATGATACTCCACACTCGATTTGCTGTTTCTCTTGATATTGACAAGCGCGTCATA
This sequence comes from Caryophanales bacterium, assembly GCA_041694275.1. Taxonomy (GTDB): domain Bacteria; phylum Bacillota_I; class Bacilli_A; order Izemoplasmatales; family Izemoplasmataceae; genus M55B118. The sequence continues at coordinate 1,171 of JASMTQ010000065.1, read as the reverse complement.
ATACTGCGCATTCAATAGTTTCAATGTGTCCTGGTAGGCACTCAGTGTCTGCTTGGAGGGTTTGGATTTGATGACAATCATGGAATCATTGTCATTATTGGTTGTGTTTTTCATTCATGGTCCTCCTTAATTCTTGGCTTTCCTGAGTTTCTTTTTGAGTTTCTTTGCCCGCCTGTATGTCTTGAATCCTTTGAATACATGGCCATTGAATATCTCAATGAGTCCATCAAGCTGTCCCATTGAAATCATGCCACCGCTCATTCTGGAGATTGAGCGCATGGGCTGGTAGTATACCCCCATCATGAGGGTGTTGGCCGTAGTCTTTTTACCAATCATTCTCAAAACTTTGTGAGCGAGTCTTACACCGCCTGAGAAAATCTTTGCGAACAGGCCTTTTGCGTACCTGAGATCCTCGACCGTTGTCAGGTAATCCACGTGTTTGGGTTTCTTCGGTGTCTTAGTGAGTGTAGATTTTGCATCAAAAGGTTTCAAGCGTTTTAAAAACGCCGTTTCCGTTTCTTTATTGACGTGTCCGCTCACGTAATCTTCTGATTCATGATCCTTTGGAAAATCAGGATCCTGGAAGTCAGTAACCAAGAGGTCACGTTCTAGGGGAAGGGTTCTCGAAGACGCTCCAACCTGAACCAGGTAGGTTCCGTTCTGTTTTTCAAAACGGCGTTTTCCCGGATTGAAGAATCTGAAGGCGTACGTGTCAAAAGGAATCGTAAGTGTCATGGTTTTTCCTGGTTCAATCCAGAGTTTCTTGAAACCCAATAGAGCTTTGTATGTTGCGAAGGATTCATTGCCTTTAGGGGTCAAATAGACTTGCGGGGTCTCAAAGCCTCCGACGGTTCCGGTGTTCGTGATTTCAAAGGAAACGCCTTCTACACTGCATGTGAGGTTGCCGTATTCAAACGTGGTATATGAAAGGCCGTGTCCGAAGGGGTATTTGACGGGCAGTGAAAGCTTGTCGTAATATTTGTAGCCTACGTATAGCCCTTCGCGGTACTGAATGGTTTTGTTGATACCCGGGAAGTACTTTGAACTTGGGACATCTTCATAGCTTAGCGGATACGTTTCTGAAAGTTTTCCTGAAGGATTGGTCTTTCCACTCAGAATGTTGATGAGGGCAGACGGTCCCGCCTGGCCACTCAGATACGCATGCAGCAAC
>JASMTQ010000064.1:0-30087 GCA_041694275.1 Caryophanales bacterium | reverse complement strand
GTTGCGAGTCGCCATAGCTTTCATAAGGAAAAATCATCCGCTATTAAAGATATGAACGTGTTTGAATCAAGCGTCGATTACTGTGTAAAAGGCGAAAATGTTCTGCCTGAGAGTTCGTTTGTGTTCGATGTTGATAACAATGCTGAAGTGTCAAAATATTTTCATTAGACAAAGAAACCGTTTGCAATCTTTGTGATATGATTGTCTTTTGCGAGCCATTTGATATAATAGATTAGAGTGATTAAAGAGAGGTGTTTTCAATGAAAATAGCAATCGGATCAGATCATGCTGGTTTTGAACTGAAAGAGAAAGTTTTCAAACATTTGAAGGAAAAAGGCTACGACATTACCGATTACGGTACGAATAGTGAAGAAAGCTGTGACTATAATGATTTCGCAGTAGCCGTGGCCAAAGACGTGAGAGACGGTAAAGTCGATCGCGGCATTGTCTTTTGTGGAACCGGCATCGGTGTAAGCATTCAAGCCAACAAGGTTGATGGCGTGCGTGCTGCGCTTGTGCATAATATGTTTACTGCAAAAGACACAAGAAGGCACAATGATTCAAACGTGCTCGCCATGGGTGGTCGCGTGATTGGTGAAGAACTCGCTAAAGCGATTGCCGAAATCTGGCTTGAAACCGAATTTTCTGGTGAAGAACGACACGTACGTCGTGTTGGGAAACTGGAAAATTTCTGAAATAAGTATCCGGGGAGTGTAATATGACAGACAGAAAGTTCATATTGAAACTGCTTGCGATTGCCACAAACTTCATCTATGAAGCGATTGCCGCAGTTGCAGTAGGGTACTTCATTGGACTTGGTCTCGATCATCTATTTTCCTTAGAGGATAAATTCACGATCGTGTTGATGATTCTTGGGGCGCTTGCCGCCATAAGCAATCTCATGGTCCGTGTATACCGCTTGGGGGCAAAAAACAATGACTGAACGGGCTTTTATCAAAACGTTTCTTTATGTATGGATTTATATCGCGGTACTTAGTCTGGTGTTCTACCTCGTATTCAATTATGAAAGTGCGTTGAGTTTCTTTTTGGGGTCTGCAGTGAGCGTCATGCTCATGAGCCACAATTACAAACGCACGACAAAGGCCGCTCAAAAGGATCCTGAATCCTTGAAACGGGTCACAATGACGAATTATGCGTTTCGTTATGCATTTTACATATTGATTCTGACCATCGCGCATTTTTCCGATGGTCTGGATATCATCTTTACATTCATAGGGTTCACATCCTTTAAAGTAGCAATGCTTATTACGATGTGGGTCTCAAAAATTCACAAGGAGGGCGATGACGATGCTTGATACGGTTCTTGATTTCTGGACAAATTTGACCGCAGCGCTCAGAGCCTCGATCATAGTGACACTCGCACTTAGCATCATTGTAGTGATTCTCGGAAAAAGAGTGGATCGTCTAAATCCGGAAAAACCCATAAAAGGCCCTGTTTTCCTGGTGGTCATGGGAATAGACCTTCTCAATAGCTTCATCGAGGATTTCTATGGAAAGAAATGGCGGACATTCGCTCCGATACTGCTCGCTTTTTTATTGTATCTGGCGCTAGCCAATACCGCGAGTCTTTTTGGACTTGCAACTCCGCTTTCTAATGTGAGTATTGCGCTTGCTTTCAGTTTTATGGCCTTTGCAGTCATTCAGATTTCCGGGGTGATTGTAAGAGGACCTGTCAAACGCATCAAGGATTTGTCCTCACCAACGCCGTTGCTGTTGCCGCTCAACCTTCTCAGTGAAGTTTCGGCACCACTTGCCATGGGCCTTCGTTTGTTTGGGAACCTATTATCGGGAACGGTCATAGGAATTGTCGTATTCAATCTTCTAAACAACGTATTCGGCGTCCTGGCTACCACCATCGTCGTTCATCCGATTTTCAATATCGGTTTTGGACTGATTCAGGCATTTGTCTACTTCATGCTTCTACTCGTGTTTTTGTCAATGTCTGTTGAAGAATCAGAAGTATAAAAAGTTTACACGCACCAAAAAAATAATATAAAAATTTAAGAAAAGTTATTAGGAGGAAATGTCATGGAAATTGTATTCAATGCAGAATTTGTAACCGCACTTTCTTTACTCGGTGCAGGAATTGCTATGATCGCAGGGATTGGTCCTGGGATTGGACAGGGGTTTGCCGCAGGTAAAGCTGTTGAGGCTGTAGGGCGTCAACCAGAAGCAATTGGTAAGATCACCACAACCATGCTTGTCGGACAAGCAATGGCTGAAACCACAGGGCTTTACGCCTTGATCATCGCCTTTGTACTAATCGGACAATAAAAGGCTAACAGATTGGAGGCAGCATGATGACAGCTGTTGCAGAAGCAATTCAAAGACTTGTTGATATCGCGCTTGGCGTGGATCCTGTGGAAATGGTCATTCAGATCGTTGCCACACTCATCCTTGTCGTTGTCGTTAAACTTTTCTTTTGGGACAAGGTCACAGATTTTTTGGACCAGAGAAGAAATTTCATCAACAAGGAAATAGAAGATGCCACATCGAAAAATGAAGAAGCGAATACGCTTAAAACAGATGCTGAAGAGGCCTTGGCCGAAGCCCGTGAAGAAGCCAAATCCATTGTGGATGAAGCCAAGAATCAGGCTGAAGAGAAGAAGCGCACTATTCTTGAAGATGCCAAAAAAGATGCCCAGCAGGTAAAGAAAAATGCCCGTAAGGACATCGAGCAGGAGGTTGAAGTTGCAAGGAACGAACTCCGCGAGGAAATCGTTGAAATCGCAAGTCTTCTCTCTGAAAAGGCAATCAAAAAGCAAATCAGCAAGCGCGTCTATGACAAACTGATTGATGAAGCGATTGAAGAGGTCAATAAACAATGAGCGCACTCAGCGAACAATACGCGATTGCGCTTTTTGAGCTTGCCCTTGAAAACAATCAGTCAGTAGACGTAGAAAAGGCGTTTGATGCATTTGTTGAAGGCATGAATGAGAATACCATGAGCTACTTTATGCACCCGGGTGTGCAAAAAAAAGACAAGAAAGCCATCATTTCTGAACTGTCACTTCTTGAAACTTTCAGAAATCTGCTCTATCTTCTCATAGATAAAAACCGCTTCGATCATCTTGAAGACATCCTTGAAAGCTACAAGGATATACGGTCCAGACAGGCCAATGAAATGCATGTGGTCGTCTACAGTCAAAAACCACTGAATGATAAACGCAAAACCGCACTCAAGGATCAGTTTGCAAACAAGTATCACCGCAAGGTGACTATTGAAAACAGAATTGATGAAACGATCGTCGGCGGCTTGCGCTATGAATTTGATGGCAAAGTCGTTGATGATACAGTGAACAGTACCTTGAAACAGTTTCAAAGTCGATTGACCAATTAAGCAGGTGAAAATATGAGCAAAATTAACGCAGGAGAAATCAGTTCCCTCATAAAGGAACAAATCTCAAAGTACAGTAAAGATATCAAAACGGAAAATGTCGGAACCGTCATCAGTGTCGGAGACGGCATCGCCCTTGTTCATGGCCTCGATGACGCCATGAGTGGAGAGTTGCTGGAATTTTCTAGCGGCGTGTACGGAATGGCTCAGAACTTAGAACAGGATCACGTTGGGGTCATCATTCTTGATGAATCCACCGAAATCCGCGAAGGTGACGAAGTCAAGACAACGGGAAATATCCTTGAAGTCCCCGTAGGCGATGAATTGATTGGACGCATTGTAAACCCTCTTGGGATGCCACTTGATGGTCTCGGCGCAATCAATGCGAAGGAAACCCGTCCCCTGGAAGTCAAGGCGCAAGGCGTCATGGCTCGTAAATCCGTTGATGAGCCGCTTCAAACCGGGATCAAGGTGCTTGACGCACTGGTTCCCATTGGACGCGGACAACGTGAGCTTATTATCGGAGACAGACAAACCGGGAAAACTTCGGTTGCGCTTGATACAATCATCAATCAAAAAGATGAAGATGTTATTTGTATCTATGTAGCGATCGGACAAAAGGAATCCACGGTTGCGCAGGTTCAAGAAACCTTGAAAGAGCATGGGGCGATGGAGTACACGACCATTGTCAGTGCTTCTGCCAGTGAACCCGCTCCCCTGTTGTATCTTGCACCCTATGCAGGAGTATCGATTGGGGAAAAATTCATGTTCGAAGGCAAAAGTGTGCTCGTGGTCTACGATGACCTCACCAAACACGCGAACGCCTACCGTGAACTCAGTCTGCTTCTAAGACGTCCACCAGGACGCGAAGCGTTCCCTGGGGATGTATTCTATTTGCATTCACGCCTACTTGAGCGTGCTGCAAAACTCAACGACGACCTTGGAGGCGGCTCTATTACCGCACTTCCAATCATCGAAACCCAGGCAGGCGATATCAGTGCCTATATTCCTACCAACGTCATTAGTATCACCGATGGTCAGATTTTCCTTCAAAGCGACCTCTTTTATACCGGTGTTCGTCCTGCGATCAATGCAGGGCTCAGTGTTTCGCGTGTTGGAGGCAGTGCACAGACGAAAGCCATCAAGAAGGTTTCAGGGACACTGCGTCTTGACCTGGCAAGCTTCCGTGAACTCGAAAGTTTTACACAGTTTGGATCCGATCTCGACGATGCGACCAAGAAAAAACTCAACCGTGGTGAGAGAACTGTTGAAATACTCAAGCAGGGCTTGCACGAAGTCATGCCGGTAGAAAAACAGGTCGTAAGTATTTACGCTCTGACCAAAGGGTATTTGGACGATGTCAAAATTGATGACATCGGACGTTTCGAATCCAGCCTTCACGACGCTTTTGAAGCCAGTGAAAAAGGGTCGGAACTGCTTAAGCACATTCGTGAAGAAGGAACACTTCCTGAAGCGAGTGACATGAATGAAGTTATTGAAAACTTCAAAAAATCTTTTGCCTGATAGGATGGTGAGACCATGGCTTCCATGCGTGATATAAAACAACGTATCAATGCAACAGAAAAAACCTCGCAGATTACGAAGGCGATGCACATGGTCAGTGCGTCCAAGCTTAGAAAAGCCGAACGAAGCATCTACGCTTTTCGTCCCCTTGCCAAGCGCTTGTCCAAAGTGCTTTCAAATGTGCTCTCCACTGACTCTGAACTCACACATCCGATGCTTGAGGCTCGTGAAATACACAAGACAGCCTACATTATCGTGTCTTCTGACAGAGGGCTCGCAGGACCATACAACAGCAACACGTTCAAAGCGTTTGAAAAACACGTAAAAGAGACACACGAGTCACATGACGAATTTGTGATCATCGCCCTTGGATTCAAGGCATTCAACTTTGCGAGACGCAATGGATACGAACTTATGAATGACGATGTGATCCAGGTTCGCGACGATATTCAATTTGTTGATTTTCAGCCGATAAGCGACCGTTTCATCAAGGCCTATCTATCGGGCGAAGTGGACAAGATTGATGTGTTTTACAACGAGTATGTCAACACGCTCACACAAAATGTCAAGAATCAGACACTGGTTCCATTGGAGTTTAATCCGATGGTTGATACGATTCAGGATGCCAAAAACGACGAAAGTACAGAGGAAGGGTTCAAACTCATGTATTTCTATGAGCCTTCCGCGTCAAATGTGCTTTATCAATTGATGCCTATGTATGTCGTCAATACCTTGTATGGCATGATTTTGGAATCCAAAGCCAGTGAACACGCTTCAAGAATGACGGCGATGCAAAGCGCCACCGATAATGCTAATGACCTAATTGATTCTTTGCAGCTCAAATACAACCGTGCAAGACAAAACGCTATCACCATCGAACTGACCGACATCATCGGTGGCTCCGAAGCGGTGAATTAGAGGAGGAACACTATGAATACAGGAAAAATAGTACAGGTAATGGGTCCTGTTGTCGATGTTATGTTCGAAGAGGACCTTCCTGAGATCAACCATGCGCTAAAAATCGAACGTGGAAAAGAAGCCAAGGCAGGCTCACCTGAATCATTGACACTTGAAGTGTCATTGCATCTTGGTGACAATGTTGTCAGGACCATCGCAATGGACTCCACAGATGGTCTTACAAGAGGGATGGAAGTGCTCGATTTAGGGGCACCGATTTCTGTTCCTGTGGGCAACGCCACACTTGGAAGAATTTTCAATGTTCTTGGTGAAGAAATTGATGATCAGGACAAACTTGCCAAGGATATCGAACGCATGCCGATTCACAGACCCGCACCAAAGCTCGATGAAATAAGCAGCGAAACGGAGATTCTAGAAACCGGCATCAAGGTTGTCGACTTGCTGGCCCCTTATGTTAAAGGTGGTAAGATCGGACTCTTTGGTGGTGCCGGAGTAGGAAAAACCGTGCTTATTCAGGAACTTATCCACAACGTCGCACAGGAACACGGTGGTATCAGTGTATTCTCAGGTGTAGGAGAGCGTACCCGCGAGGGGAACGACCTTTACCACGAAATGACTGAATCCGGTGTTATCAACAAGACCGCCATGGTCTTTGGACAAATGAACGAACCCCCTGGAGCCAGAATGCGCGTAGGGCTTACAGGCCTTACCATGGCAGAACATTTCCGTGACAAGAAGAAACAGGACGTGCTGCTTTTCATTGACAATATTTACCGGTTTACCCAGGCAGGTCAGGAAGTTTCCGCGCTTTTAGGCCGGATGCCTTCAGCTGTTGGGTATCAGCCAACCCTCGCTACAGAAATGGGGAAACTCCAAGAACGGATCACATCCACCAAGGAAGGGTCCATTACATCAATCCAGGCCGTATACGTGCCAGCGGATGACTACACGGACCCCGCCCCAGCAACAACGTTCGCTCACCTTGATGCGACAACAAACCTCAGCCGTAAAATCAGTGAGGAAGGGATTTATCCAGCAGTCGATCCGCTTGCGAGCACCTCGCGTGCCCTTGAGCCGAAAATTGTTGGAGACGAGCACTACAACGTCGCCCGTGAAGTCCAAAGAACCATACAGCGGTATAACGATTTGCTCGACATCATCGCGATTCTAGGTATGGACGAGCTCAGTGAAGAGGACAAACTTGTCGTTCACCGTGCAAGACGTCTGCGTCTATTCCTTTCACAGAACTTCCACGTTGCGGAACAGTTTACCGGTCAAAAAGGGTCTTACGTACCAGTCGAGGAAACCATTCGTGGATTCAAAGGCATTCTTGATGGGAAATACGACGATGTTCCAGAGGATGCATTCCGTCTAGTTGGAAGCATCGACGATGTGCTTAAAAAAGCTGAAAGTTTTGAGTAGGTGATTCTATGAATCTGGTTGTATTCACACCCGAAGGCGAACTTTACAATGAAACGCTCGATTATATCGTCGTAAGCTCCAAAAACAATGGAGAATTTGCGATTCTTGACAACCATGCGCCACTGATATCAACCATTGACGTAGGGTATGTGAAAATGGTCAAAGACGGGGAATTCGTCTACAGTGTCATTATCAACGGTGCTCTTGAAAACAGAGACAGTACCGTTAATATTATCGCACAGGAGGCGCATGTAGGCCTTAACAAGGACAGTGCGCTCGAACACCTCAATACCGTGCGAAAAGAACGCCTTGAAGAAAACAGAAGAAGAACCAAGGATTTCCTTAAAGCCGAAAGAGAACTCAAGGAAAACATCAAAAAGGCGCAAGCTTCCAAAGAATGATTATTCCGTGTACCAACCTTGACAATATTTGTCAGTGTGATATACTGTAATTGTTACAATATGTAATCATTACAATTCTTAAGGAGGAATTTATATAATGGCTAAACAAAAAGATCTTATGAACCAATACGTTGCGGACCTTGGTGTTCTGAACGTAAAATTTCACAACTTGCACTGGAATGTTGTAGGTGAACGCTTCAAACCCGTTCACGAATATGTAGAAGAACTTTACGACATGATTTTTGAAACGTACGATGAAGTGGCTGAACGTATGAAAATGCTCGGCGACTTCCCACTTGCTTCACTCAAGAAATACCTTGAAGTGACCAAAGTGGACGAACTTGAGGAAAAAGATTATCAGATTCCTGAAGTTTACTCAATTCTCAAACAGGATCTTGAACATCTCAAGAACCTTGCAACAAGCATCAGAGCGGTTGCAGATGAAGCGGATGACTTTGGTACCGTCGCAATGATGGAAGACCAGGTTGACGCTTATGACAAAGAACTCTGGTTCATTGCTCAGGCATTGAAATAGCTTTAAACCAAGGCGCCCCCTTTCGGGCGTCTTTTTTTTGCAAAATAGACATATTCCGGCTACACTATATATTAGGAAACGATTCAAGATAGGGTGGTTTCATGAAGACATACAAAACACATCACTATGATGAACTCGAATCAACCAATTCATTTGTTAAGTCGGAGCTTCAGAATATGGCGGATCATACGCTGATCATTACTGACTATCAGACAAAAGGCAGAGGCCGCAGAAACAACAGGTGGGTATCGGATAGAAATACGAGTTTTCTCGGAACTTTTTACAAGAACAGTGAAGAAAAAAACGCATTCCGATTTCTATTGGAGGCTTCAGTAGCGCTTATTGACACACTTAAGGCCTATGACATCAAACCCTTTGTAAAACCACCGAATGATATCTACGTGAGAAATGAAAAGATTGCGGGCGTGCTCATTGAAATCATTCGTGAATCCAAGCTACGCATCATATGTGGAATCGGTCTCAATATCAATGAATCAAAATCAGATTTGGGAATTTCAATGGAGGCAATCAAAGGACACCCATTGCCACTAAGAGAGGTAAGGAATGTCCTTAAAGACGCTTTTGAAAACGCAGAAACCCTGTCACAAAAAGCTCTTTTTGAAACCTATAAATATCACATTGATTTTGATAGAATTCAGGTCGAAAAAAACAGTAATATCATGACACTTACCGACATGAACGAAGATTTTGAATGTCAAGTGGGAAATACTTCGGAAGCCTGTGAATCGTTGAAATTCACATACAAGCTCTAAAGAGAATGTTTGCATAGAAACGTTTTGGTTTGCGTACAATCTTTATCACTTTGACATATAATCATATCGCGCACCATCAAAAGCTTTAAGCCTTTGGTGGTGCGCTTTTTTATGGATGAAACAAATCGTATAAATGTTTGAATATCAAACATATTAATTTATATACATATGATTAAACAATCATAAGAACGCTTTTTAATAGCTTTGAATATCAAAATAGATTGACAATGCCTTTGATTGCTCATATAATTGTGTGCAAAAAGGAGGTAATCACATGTTTGAAAAAGTAAGAGACGTCATCGTAGAGGAACTTGATGTTGAAAAAGAAAACATCAGTCTTGAATCACACATCATCAATGATCTTGATGCGGATTCTTTAGATGTTGTTGAACTAATTATGGCACTTGAAGAAACGTTTGACATCAAAGTGGACGATGACAGTGTACAGTCACTCAGAACTGTGCAGGATGTTGTAGATTATATTGAAGCGAACCAATAAAGAAAGACAAAGAGGTGCGAGATCATGAATAATCGCGAACTCAAAACAATCATAAAATTATTTGAAAATTCAACGCTTGCGTCTATGAAACTTGAACGTGAAGATGTCACCATTGAACTTCAAAAGCCAAATGAAAAAGACTCTGTTGTGCGCGAAGCCAAAGAAGCCAGTGCAAATAGTGAAGCTATATACACGCACCGTCCTCAAGAAGAAAACACTGAAGCCAAAAACCCGTCACACGATCCCATAAAAGCCCCCTTGGTAGGAACCTACTATGAAGCGGGCGGTCCAGATCAACCACCGTTTGTAAAAGAGAACCAAATGGTTAAAAAAGGGGAGACCGTATGTATTATTGAAGCTATGAAGGTCATGAACGAAATTACCGCCCCAAGAGATGGAAAAATCATGAAAATTCACGTGAACAACGGGGACTCGGTCATGGTTGATCAGATTCTCATGGAGATTGCCTGATGTTTCAAAAAGTCCTCGTGGCCAACCGCGGCGAAATAGCGGTGAGAATCATCAGGAGTCTCAGGGAACTTGGGATTGAAACAGTCGCGGTCTATAGCACTGTGGACGAAGATGCGCTTCATGTTCATTTAGCCGATGAAGCCGTGTGCATAGGTGAAGCACCGGCTAAAAGATCCTATCTTCATATGGAAAACATCATACAAGCGGCTATCAATACCGGATCCGAAGCGATTCATCCCGGATTCGGCTTTTTAAGCGAGAATGCAAAATTTGCGGAACTCTGCGAGTCTTGTAACATCGTTTTCATCGGCCCTTCTTCCAAAGTCATCAATGATATGGGTGACAAGGCAAAAGCGAAAGCGCTTATGAAAAAGGCTGGGGTTCCCCTGGTTCCAGGCAGTGATGGCGAGATTACCGTTGAAGAAGGCCTGAAGCTCGCAGAAGAAATCGGACTCCCCGTGCTCATCAAGGCAAGTGCTGGAGGGGGAGGCAGGGGCATGCGCGTGGTTAGACGCCTAGAGGAATTCGAAGCTCAGTATTATGCCGCAAGGCAGGAAGCCGCGGCGGCTTTTTCGAGTGATGGCGTGTATCTTGAGAAACTTGTGGAAAACCCAAGGCACATTGAAGTGCAGATACTCGCAGACAAATACCACAATACCCTGCATCTGTTTGAACGTGACTGCAGTGTACAAAGAAGAAACCAGAAAGTCATAGAAGAAGCGCCTTCCATCATAGATGAGACACTAAAACATGCAATGTATGACGCGGCCATCAAGGCCGCAAAGGCGGTCAACTATGAAAATGCTGGAACGGTGGAGTTCATTGTTGCGAACAACGCGTTTTACTTCATAGAAATGAACACCCGAATCCAGGTCGAACACCCTGTCAGTGAAATGATTACGGGCATTGACATCATTGCTGAACAAGTACGTATCGCTTCAGGGTTTCATCTTCCCTATAAACAGGAATCCATCAAACCAAAAGGGCATGCAATAGAAGTGAGAATCAATGCGGAAAATCCGGTTAAAAACTTCATGCCTTCACCCGGCAGAGTATCTTTTCTTCATTTTCCACAAGGACCAGGCATACGCTTTGATTCCATGCTCTATCAGGAGTATACGGTATCACCGCATTATGATTCCATGGTGGGCAAACTCATTGTTCATGCAAATGACAGACCTGCGGCCATCAGAAAGATGCGCTCGGTGCTTGAAGAGCTTATCACCGAAGGCATCACGACGAACCAGTGGTTTCTCTGGATGATCATGAATCACGAAGATTACGTAGAAGGTTCTGTCGATACATCCTTCATTGTCAAAAACATAAAGAAGCTGATTCGCTATGAAAACTGACCTTTTGAAAAAAGCGCTCAAACGCCATAAAGCATTCAAGAATGAATTTAAAACCTATTATGTGGACGACAAGAAGAAACCCTCGAAACCTGACGTACCAGCCGGGCTTTATGAACAGTGTCCTTCATGCAAGGCAAATCTTAATCGGAATGATCTCGCTGAGAACCACTATGTGTGCGAGGCATGTGGACACCATTTTAGAATCCGTGCGCTTGAACGTATTGAACTCACCGCGGACAAACACACCTTTTTGGAAAAGGGACGGGGGTTCATCACGCTCAATCCGCTTTTTCAAGAAGGGTATGAACAAAAACTCGAAACCGCTAGAAAGAGAAGTGGCAGCGACGACGCCTTCGTTTACGGGTACGCTGAAATCGGGGGAGAACCTTGTGTCCTCGGTGTGCTTGACAGCCACTTCATGATGGGAAGCATGGGAAGCGTCGTAGGCGAAAAAGTCGTGAAAAGCGCGGAATACGCCATGGTCAAGAAACTGCCACTCATCATTTTTTCCGCATCCGGAGGTGCCCGCATGCAAGAAGGCATTTTCTCCTTGATGCAGATGGCCAAAACAAGTGGTGCTATCAAGAAACTGCATGAACAGGGTCTTCTCTATATAAGCGTGCTGACCCACCCCACTACCGGGGGCGTAAGTGCATCGTTTGCGACTCTTGGGGATATCAATATCGCTGAACCCGGAGCGCTTATAGGGTTTGCGGGTCCAAGAGTCATCAAACAAACCATCAAAGAGACATTGCCTGAAGGCTTTCAGAGATCTGAATTTCTGCTTGAAAAAGGGATGCTTGACAAAGTGGTGCATAGAAATGATATGAAGAATGTACTTACTACGCTTCTTCGACTTCACAACCCAAGGACTGATACCTTTGACAATACTTGATAAGGAAAAGAAACTCAAAACGCTTGAAAAAGAGCTCAAGCATCTTGAAGATGACAAGGCACAAGCTTCTATTTTGAAAACCATTGACGAAATCAAGAAACACGCCATGAAGAACCTTGATGCATGGGACAGGGTCTTGCTCGCAAGACATCCGAAAAGACCGAAATTTCAAGACATCGTGTCGCTTCTTTTTGACAATTTCATTGAACTCCACGGTGACAGGCTTTTTGGAGATGATTCGGCTGTATCGGGTGGCATCGCTTTTTTTAACGGCAGAGCTGTTACCGTCATCGGTCATGTTAAAGGAAAAAGCACTGATGAAAACATTCATCACAATTTTGGCATGGCGCACCCTGAAGGCTATAGAAAATCACTAAGACTCATGCAACAGGCGGAAAAATTCGGCCGTCCAATCATCACCTTCATCGATACGCCAGGGGCTTATCCCGGCGTTGGGGCTGAGGAACGGGGCCAAAGCGAGGCCATCTCAAGAAGTCTTTATGAAATGAGTCACTTAAGCGTTCCGGTCATTGCGTTCGTCGTAGGAGAAGGCGGCAGTGGCGGTGCTCTCGCGATTGGGGTTGCCAACAAGGTCTACATGCTTGAAAACAGCATCTATTCCATTTTGAGTCCTGAAGGCTATGCAAGCATCCTCTGGAAAGACGCTTCCAAACAAAAGGAAGCGGCTGAAGCGATGAAACTCACAGCGTTTGATCTCAGGGATTTTGGGATTGTTGACGGTATTGTCAAAGAGCCCCTCTTCGGTGCTCATAGAGACAAAAAATCCACTATTGAAAACATGCGTGAAACCCTCACGCAGGCACTTGAAACTTTTGAAGGCATGAATGCCTTTGAAATTAGGAACGAACGCTATTTGAAATTCAGAAATACCGGGTTCTTCCAAAGATTCAATTATGAAAACCTGAAAGGGGTGTACTGATGAAACATACCCATATACTTAGTACCGGGTCCTATGTCCCGGACAATGTCATAGACAATGCCACCATGGAGAAACTCGTCGACACTTCAGACGAGTGGATCACAAGCAGAACAGGTATTGAGAGAAGACACATAAGCGTTGATGAGAATACGTCGGACCTTGCCTACAAGGCTGCGCTTGACGCCCTTGAAAAAGCGTCCATGAAACCGAGAGACATTGAGCTTATCATCGTGGCGACCGTAACGGGTGACTATCTATTCCCTGGCGTTTCACAACTGCTTCAAAAAAGACTCGGCTGTGAAACCGTTCCAGCATTTGATATCAATGCGGCCTGCACGGGGTTCGTGTATGCCCTTGAAATCGCAGACAAGATGATGGCTTCAGGCGCTTATCATAATGCACTGATTGTCGGTGCGGAGGCGTTGTCGAAACTTACGGATTTTGAAGACAGAAATACCTGTGTGCTTTTTGGAGACGGTGCAGGCGCGTTCGTACTTGAACGTTCTGAGAAATCCGGTGTAAATGCCATAACTGTCAAAAGTGACGGAGACACTAAAGGTCACTTGAAACTGGAAGGCTATCCGCTCAAGATTAACTTCAAAACACCTGAATACAGTTTGCCGTTTATCAAGATGAATGGACGAGAAATCTTCAGATTCGCAACACAGGTCTTTCCAGCGGTCATCCATGAACTTCTTGAGAAGTCAAAGAGCACACTCAAGGATCTCGATTTGATTGTGGCCCATCAGGCCAATAAACGTATCATTGAGAAATCCGCAAAAACCCTCAAGATACCACTTGAGAAAATGTATATGAATATCGAGTCCATGGGCAACACCTCAGCCGCAAGCATTCCGCTTGCGGTTGATGAAGCCATCACGAGTGGGCGCCTGAAACGTGGAGACACATTCGCAATCGCCGCATTCGGAGGCGGACTTACCTGGGGAGGTGCCATCATTGAGTATTGAAAAGACCAACATATGCGCCCTTTTGGGCATCAAGTATCCTGTGATTCAGGGAGGCATGGCCAACATTGCCGATCACAGGCTTGCCTCAGCCGTCTCTAATGCAGGAGGCCTTGGACTTCTTGGAAGTGGGGGCTGGAGTGTCGAGCGAATCAAAGAAGAAATAAGAAAGACACGTGAACTTACAGACAAGCCATTTGGACTCAATATCATGCTCATGCATCCAAAGAAGGACGAAATCGCTAAACTTGCCGTAGAGGAAAATATTGAAGTCATCACAACCGGTGCGGGCAATCCCGGCCCTTACATGACCATGTGGAAAGAAGCGGGCATCACCGTGATTCCCGTAGTTCCAAGTGTGGCTCTTGCCAAGCGTGTAGTAAGAAACGGTGCAGACGCCGTAATCGTGGAAGGGACTGAAGCTGGCGGTCATGTCGGAGAAATCTCCACGTTCTCCCTTGTACCTCAGACTGTAGATGCCGTCAATGTTCCTGTCATTGCGGCTGGAGGCATCGCTGATACCCGGGGTGTGAACGCAGCGTTTGCCCTAGGAGCAAGCGGTGTGCAAATCGGGACAGTCTTGCTTACAAGCGAGGAATGCCCGATTCACATAAACTACAAGCAAAAAATCGTGAACGCAAGAGATACGGATACCATCGTGACAGGGAGAAACTTCAATGCGCCGGTTCGCGTGCTCAAAAACAAAATGTCCAAACAGTATCTGAAAATGTCCAATGAAAGTGTCGACAGAATGGAACTTGAAAAACTGACTCTTGGCTCCCTCAAAAAAGCCGTCTTCGATGGCAACAAGGATCAGGGATCCTTCATGGCCGGGCAGATTTCGGGACTCATCAGTTCCATTCAACCTGTCAAGACCATCCTTGAATCCATGTTTGAAAGTGATACTCTCTGCAAAGAGGCGAGAACATGAAAAAACTGGCATTTGTGTATCCGGGTCAGGGCACACAGTACCCCGGGATGGGAAAAGCATTCTATGAAGAAAACAGTATTTTCAAAGAAAGGGTCGATCAGGCCAACGAACTTCTTTCCTTCAATCTTCTCAGCATCATGTTCGGTTCAGAGCGTGTCCACGAGACGCGCTACGCACAAGTAGCGCTCTATGTCATGCAGTGCGCGCTCACAGACGTTTTAAAAGAAGAAGGCATTCATCCTAGTGGAACCGCAGGGCTTTCCATAGGCGAATATGCGGCCCAATACGCGGCTGGCGTTTTCGATTTTGAAACCGGTCTTTCCATAGTCATCAAAAGAGGTGAACTGATGCAGGCTTCCGCTGAAAAAAACGATACGGGAATGCTTGCCATGCTTGGTACGCTCGAACAGGCCAAAGAGATTGAACAAGCGATAGACAATGTGTATATCGCCAACCACAACATGGAAAAACAGGTGGTGCTTGCAGGCGACAATGAAGCGCTAAAAAAAGCTGAATCATATGGAAAGGAAATAAGCGTCAAACGGTTCATTCCACTCAAAACGGCCGCCGCTTTTCACACACCCTATATGGATGAGGCTAAAAAAGCATTCGCACCCTTTTTGGAAACTGTTTCCTTTGGAAAACCGAGCATTTCCTTGTATCTGAACACGACAGGAGAACGGTTTGAAAGTGGACTGAGAAAGACGATGATTGATCAAATCATCTCTCCAGTGTATTTTCATTCCATGATCAAAGCCATGATTGAAGATGGGTATACGCACTTTGTGGAAATCGGACCGGGCAAGACTCTGTCTACATTCATTAGAAAGACTGACAAAACCGTTGAAGTTATTACCGACATTGAGGCAGAACCCCTTGAGAATTTTTTGAAAACCCTAAGGAGTGAATAATATGAATAATCAAAAAGTGGCAATTGTCACAGGCGCAACCGGCGGAATTGGAAAGGCCATCGTAAAGAACCTTGCGACCAGTGGCTATGCGCTCGCCATCAACTACCGTTTGGATGAGGCAACCGCGAACACGCTTGTGAAGATGGTCGAGGAGAACGGAGGAACCGCACTCGCCTACCAGGCAGATGTCAGTGATTTTGAAGCGTCTAAAACATTTGTAGCATCTGTACTTGAAGATCTCGGTTCAATCGATCTTCTTGTGAACAACGCAGGAATCACGAAAGATCAGCTCATGCTCAGAATGAAGGAAAACGATTTTGACACGGTCATGAACGTGAACCTGAAAGGTGCCTGGAACATGTGCAAACATGTGACGCGTCCCATGTTCAAACAAAAGTCAGGAAGTATTGTGAACATCACAAGTGTCATCGGACAGATGGGCAACGCAGGTCAGGCGAACTACGCAGCATCCAAAGCCGGCATGATTGGACTTACTAAATCACTCGCCAAGGAATACGGCAAGAAGAATATTACCGTCAATGCCGTTTCTCCAGGGTTCATCGAAACCAAGATGACCGAATCACTGGATGAAGCGTTCAAGGAAACCTATCTTAAAACGATTCCACTTGGTCGCGGGGGAACGCCAGGTGAAGTGGCGGAACTCGTGGAATTTCTAGCCTCTGAGAAAGCCAGGTATATCACCGGGCAGGTCATTGGCATCAATGGAGGAATGTACTCATGAAAAGAGCTGTCGTAATCAGCGGAATGGGGACTGTCAACCCCCTTGGAAACGAAGTCAATGAAAGCTGGCAGAACGCAAAAACAGGAAAAAACGGCATCGATCTGATCAAACGGTTTGATACAGAGGATTTGGACGTGCACATTGCGGGTGAAGTAAGAGAAGAAGACGATGACTTCTTCTCGAAGAAAGAAAAGAAAAGGCTCGACAGATTCACTCAGCTTGCGCTTAGAAGTGCCGATGAGGCCGTTAAGGATTCAGGCATTTTGGACGTTTCTTTCGACCCATACAAGGTAGGCGTCTATTATTCAAGCGGTATTGGCGGGCTTGAGACCATCGCCAACCAAAACGAAAGAGGCCTTACCAAAGGCTATGGCAGAATTTCACCTTTTTTCATTCCAAAAGCCATCATCAATATCGCCGCGGGCCATATCGCCATCAAGTACGGCTTCAAGGGGCCGGCCCTTTCAAACGTAACAGCGTGCGCAAGTGCGACCAATTCAATCGGTGAAGCCTTCAGAGCCATCAGGGACGGATACATAGACTACGCCATTACCGGCGGCAGTGAAGCGAGCATCACGAAGCTTGGCCTTTCAGGGTTTAAAGTGATGCAGGCACTCAGCAATGACAAGGACCCGAAAACCGCTTCAAAACCGTTTGACAAAAACAGAAGTGGCTTTGTGATGGGGGAAGGCGCAGGAACCCTTGTGCTTGAAACCAGGGAATCAGCGCTTGAACGTGGTGCCTATATCTATGGTGAAATCGTAGGATATGGGACCACTTCGGATGCCGTGCATATCACCGCCCCCGACCAAGAAGGTTCGGGTGCGATGCACGCAATGAAATTCGCACTAGAAGACGGTGGTTTGGCACCGAAAAACATTGATTATATCAATGCACACGGTACGTCAACCCCACTTAATGACAAGGTTGAATCCCTTGCGATCAGAAAATTGTTTGAAGACCATGCGGACAATCTTTCAATCAGTTCCACGAAATCAATGACAGGACACCTCCTTGGCGCGAGTGGTGCCGTAGAGAGCATATTCGCCTTGAAATCGCTCGAAGACAACTTCGTTCCACCTACAATCAACTATGAAACCGTTGATGAAGATTGCGATTTGGATTATACTGTGAATGAAGGCAGGCACAAACCCATGGAGTTCGCCATGAACAACTCCTTTGGGTTTGGAGGACACAATGCAAGTCTTGTCTTTAAAAAATGGAAGGGTGAATAACATGCTAAACAGTGATGAGATTAAAAAAATCATTCCCCACAGATACCCGATGCTCCTTGTGGACAAAGTCCTTGAAATTGAAGAGGGCGTATCCATACATGCTGTAAAAAACGTTACATCGAATGAACCTTTTTTTCAAGGGCACTTTCCTGGTGAACAGGTTATGCCTGGCGTGCTCGTAATAGAAGCACTCGCTCAGGCGGGTGCCGTCGCGCTTTTGAAGCATCCCGATTTCAAGGGGAAGACGCCGTATTTTGCGGGCATTGACAAATGTCGGTTCAAACAGAAGGTCAAACCGGGGGACACCCTTGATCTTCATGTGGAAATCACCAAAATGAAAGGGCCCATAGGAAAAGGCCGGGCCAAAGCCTACGTGGACGGGGAATTGGCTGCGTCTGCGGAACTCACCTTTGCGCTTAGCGCTTAAAAAAAGACATCCTTTGATGTCTTTTTTAATGGCCTGTACTTCCAAAGCCGCCATTACGAACGCCTGAAGCCTTGTCACCGTCACTCAGAAGGTATTTCATGAAAATGCCCTGGGCGATGCGCGTGCCTTTTTCAATGGTTACGGGGGTATCTGTGAAGTTCATGAGCTGTATGTAGATCGCACCGTCATTGTCTTCGTTGCCATAGTAGTCACTATCGATGATGCCGACGTTGTTGGGGATTGTGACTCCGAACTTTCTTGGAAGCGAGCTTCTAGGATAGATTTTTAATACTTCATCACTCTGCATGTACGCTTTGACACCGGTTTTCGCAAGCCCTATTTCACCTGGTGAGAGTGTTAGTGTTTCGCATGTTTCAAAGTCATATCCAGCACTGTGGGCTGTACTTCTTTTTGGCAGGGTGATGTTTTCATACCCTTTTGCGGCTTTGAATCCGCGCATGGTATCAACTCCTTGATTTGTTTAAAATCATTATAGCATACGTCAATGTTTTCTTGACAAAGCATTGGGAAAAGCATAGACTGAATTTAGAAGGTGTTAGGTGTATTATACTAACAGGGAATCGGGTGAAAATCCCGGGCTGTCCCAGCAACCGTAAAACGGACGAAATGCATAAGACCACTGCGTAAGCGGGAAGGTGCAAAGTAGAGTGATGTTAAGCCGGTAGACCTACCTGACCCTTATAGATATTACACTCCTGGGTATGAGTTGTAACAATCTCCATAAGGCGTTTTTTCATTATTGAAGGCCCGAAGTAGATTGTTTATTGCCATCCAGGAGGATGGTTTTTTTATTGGAACAAATACTACTTAGAGGAGGCAACCATGAAAAAACTATTCTCCATTTTAATCGCACTATCACTGGTTTTCACCCTCGCTGCCTGCAGCGAAGAAACAACGGACGAGGAAGAAAGTCTGCAATCGAGGATTGAAGATCTTGAAGAGGAAAACACGTCCCTCAAAACAAATCTTGATGATCTTGAATCCATGCTTGCAAGTATTGAAGAATCTCTCAATGAGGAAAAAGTGGTTTTCACCATTGAAACCGCCATGACCACCGAGGCACAAACCGTGCCTTACAGCGAAGACGAGGACAAGACGCTTCTTGATCTCCTTGATTTTGCCTACGATATTGACTATACAGAAAGTGAATATGGCGCATTTCTAAACAAAGTAGGTGCACTCGAGGCAACTGCAGGTAATTTTATCGCCATATCCAAAAACGGTGAAGCGCTGAATGTTGGCATTTCCGAAGCACCTTTCACAGGTGGCGATCACTTTCATTTTGAACTGTCCTGGTTTGATGAAACGCTTCAGTCGGTTAACGATTCCATTGAACTTTTCATGGACAACCAGGTAAGCGGATTCAGTGAAAACCATCAAGTCGTTATGGGGCTTTCACACCTCGATTCAGAGGATGAAGTCACCCCTGATCTTCCGGAGATTGAAACAGATCCTTCTGCAGGGACTTTGATTAATCACATTTTCATAAACTACAGTGGGGAAGAAGACGTTTCCGATCTTCAAGATGAATTGGAAAGTGTCGCAAGCACTCAATATATTTACAGCGCAGCACAGACTTATCTGGCACTTACACTTGAGAGCGGTGCGTACACTCGGTTTGAAGATGATTTCAAAACCAAACTTGATGCACTTGATGTCAGTGAAACCGACAATGATACATTGAGCATGGTTCTCATGGCACTGGGCGTTATGGAAAATAGCGACTATGATGCACTCGAAACGTCCATTGTGGATCACTTGAAAACAAATGCCTACAACAACTCCTACGGCAACAACGCCGCGAGCTTCGCTCAGATGATTCTCGGACTTTTAGCTGTTGGTGAAGACCCTGCAGGTGATGACTTTGTAGAAGATGACATGCATCTTGTAGAGCACCTTCTCGCTTATCAAAACGACGATGGTTCTTTTGATTATCAACTTGATGATGAATCAGCGGATCTTCAGTTTTCCACGCCGCAGGCGTTTTTTGCGCTTGCAACCTACCAGGCGTCTTTGAATAACGAAAGATTCACCCATCCCTACAGGCTTGATTGATCATGAAAATCACATTGCGGATAGCCTACACCTTTCTTGCGCTCGCGTTCATCGTTGGTCTTTTCTATATATTATATGATGACAATGAAGCCACTGGACAAGGCAGTATAGAAATTACGGTTTATGATCAAAGTGGCACCGTGGCAAGTAGTGAAAGTCATCTTTTCTACGAAGGCGATACACTTTTCAAAGTAATGGACAGGCATTACGATCTTACCTGCGCAGATGCTCAGTACAATCCCGACAACTCATGCGACACGACGTTTTCAGGAAGACACATCCTTCTTGGCATTAACGATGTTGAGAGTGATTGGACCAACACATTCCTCTACTTGGAAGTGAATGGCGTCATGGCCACCCGTGGTGTCGATGAAGTAGAGCTTGAAGATAACTTTGACTATGCGTTTTATGTAAGAAACGTCAATGATTAGGAGGTGATCCCATGATTCCACTCAAACGACTGATTCTGATTGCGATGGCGGTGACCATCATTTTCGTGCAGGAACAGCTTCTCATGTTTCTACCGAATGTACAGCTCACCACCCTTTTGATCATCCTTTTTGTCACGGTTTTCAAATTCAAGGAGAGTGTCATCATGATTGTGGTGTACGTCCTTCTAGACAATCTTTTTCTCGGTGGACTCAATCCGTTTACGATGGGTGCGATGCTTGCAGCGTGGATGCTTATCCCCATTGCCTGGCATACCGTACTTGGAAAAACAAGAAATGTCCAGGCGCTCGCGATCTTTGGATTCGTCTTTGGGTTTGTTTACGGGTTCGTCTTCATCCCTTTTACCATGATTCAGACCGAAGTCTTTGAACTTTGGCCCTACATGATTGCGGACCTTCCGTTTCAAGGAATCATGGCCACTACGAACTTTTTGACGGTACTCTGGCTTTATGAACCGTTGTACAAGGTATTCGAAGAAGAAATGCCCGGGCTTGCTGGAAAAAGGAGCCCGGTTCATAAAAACATATAAAAATCATAACTAAAACACTTGCTATGCAGGTGTTTTTTTGGTACACTGTTACATGCCGTAAAATACACACACAAGATGAGTGTGAATTTCAAGAGCTTTTGATAAAAAGTGGAAATCACACGAGGACGTTTGTGGAGGCCAATCAAAAAAATAATAGGAGGAAACACATTATGGCAGTAATCGCAATGAAAAAACTATTGGAATCAGGGGTGCATTTCGGGCATCAGACAAGACGCTGGAATCCGAAAATGGCCAAGTACATTTACACACGCCGTAACAACATTCACATCATCGACTTGCAACAAACGGTAGGCTTCATCGAAAGTGCATACAAGGACTTCCTGGAAATCGGAAAAGATGGCGGGAAAGTACTCTTCGTAGGTACCAAGAAACAAGCCAAAGACACCATCAAGGACGAAGCTACACGCGCTGGGCATTTCTATGTATCAGAACGTTGGCTCGGCGGAACCCTTACAAACTTCAAAACCATCCGCAAAAGCATTCGCCGTCTTCACAGTATCAGAGCATGGCAAAAAGATGGAACATTCGACCGTCTACCTAAAAAAGAAACAGTAGAACTAACCAAAGAATTGGAACGCCTTGAAAAATTCCTAGGCGGTATTCAAGATATGCGCACACTTCCAGATGCTTTGTTCATCGTGGATCCACGCAAAGAACACAATGCAATCGCGGAAGCCCACAAACTCAACATTCCGATTTACGCAATGGTTGACACCAACTGTGACCCTGACGAAATCGACTACCTAATTCCAGCAAATGATGACGCCATCCGTTCAATCAAAGTCATCGTTGGAAAAATGGCAGACGCGTTGATTGAAGGCGCTGGCGGCGCTTCAAAAGAACAGGCGCAAACAGAGAAAAAACCTGAACAACCAAAAAAACAACCTGAAAAAGCACCTGAAAAAAAGAAAACCCCTACACGTGAAGAAATGAAACGTGCAGTTAACTCAACACCTCAAAAAGCCAAAACTGAAGCCCCTAAGAAAGAAGCTTCAAAACCGGCTGCAACTCCGAAAAAAGAAACTTCAAAACCAGCACCTAAAAAAGCAGAAGCCAAAAAGGCGCCTGCCGCAAAACCGGAAAAAGCTCAGAAAAAAGCTCAGAGTGATGATTTTGACAACAAAACTGTTGCGGAGCTCAAAGAAATTGCCAAAGATCGTGGCATGACCGGATACTCAAAACTTAGAAAAGCTGAACTCATCGAAGCTTTGAGAAAATAAAGAGAGCTTTTTAGCTCTCTTTTTTCTAAAAACAAGGGTTTATATTTTAAAGAATCGTACTATGTGTTAAAATTAAAGCGGTAAACTATTAGGAGGTAACGAACATGGCTGTTAATGCAAAATTAGTTAAAGAACTGCGTGAAAAAACAGGCGCAGGGATACTCGATTGTAAAAAAGCACTAAGTGAAACAGATGGCGACTTGAACAAGGCTGCAGACTACCTAAGAGAAAAAGGTATTTCCAAAGCAGAGAAAAAAGCGTCAACACGCATCGCTGCAGAAGGACTTTGCAATGTTAAAGTCAACGGCAACAGAGCGGTGATTTTCGAACTCAACGCTGAAACCGACTTCGTAGCGAAAAACGATACATTCAAAGCGCTTCTTCAAGACATCGCAAAAGTGGTTCTTGATTCTGAAGCAAACAACTTAGAAGAAGCCAATGAACTTGAACTCAATGGCATGCTTCTTGACAAAGCCATCAAGGATGCGAGTGCAACGATTGGTGAAAAACTTACTTTGAGACGCCTTAGCGTAGTCCAAAAAGAAGAGTCACAATCATTTGGTGCGTATGTTCACATGGGTGGAAAAATTGCGTCTTTGGTTACTGTTGAAGGCGACAATGAAGAAGCCGCTCGTGATATTGCAATGCATGTAGCTGCAATCAATCCTCGTTTTCTAAACCAGGATGAAATCAGTGAAGAAGTTATTGATCACGAACGCAGTGTTCTACGTAAAGAAGCACTCAACGAAGGCAAACCTGAACATATTGTTGACAAGATGGTCGAAGGCCGTCTCAACAAATTCCTCAAGGAAATATGCCTAGTCAACCAGCCGTTTGTCAAAAACCCTGACTTGACTGTCGAGGATTTTGCGAAGGAAAAAGGCGTATCCGTCATCGCTTTTGAACGTCTTGAAGTCGGAGAGGGCATCGAGAAACGCTCTGAAGACTTTGCAGGCGAAGTCAAAGCCCAGATGAAGGGGTAATAGTAAAGACTGTTGACCAGGACACTTTTGTGCCCTGGTTTTGCCAAGATTGGGGAGAGAGCCTATGAGTGACAAAAAAAGACTCATTATAAAACTGAGCGGTGAAGCCTTGAGTGGCAAGGATGGAAGAAGCATTGACCCGCTCCGCGTAAGGGAAATCGCGAAAGAAATCAAAGAAGCCCATGATGTTGGAACCTTTGAAATCGGCGTCATCGTCGGTGGTGGAAACATCTGGCGCGGCAAAACCGCAAGTGAAATGGGTATGGAAAGAAGCAGTGCCGACTACATGGGCATGATTGCGACCATCATGAATGCACTTGCGCTTCAAAATGGCCTGGAAGCTCTAGGGCTTGAGACCAGGACCATGACGAGTCTCAACATTCCTGAAGTGGCTGAGCCTTATATAAGAAGACGCGCGCTCAGACACCTTGAAAAGGGAACCATTGTGATCTTTGGTGGTGGAACCGGCAACCCATATTTCAGTACAGATACCACAAGCGCTCTAAGAGCGGCTGAACTTGGTGCCAAAACCATTCTGATGGCTAAAAACGGAACCGATGGTGTGTACGACAAGGACCCAAAATCCAACAAAGACGCCAAACGGTACCGTGAACTCACGCACCATGAAGTGCTTGAAAACCGCCTTGAAGTCATGGATTCAACAGCCGCCGCTTTATGCAAGGACAACGATATAGAAATTATCGTGTTCGACATGAACATTGAAGGCAATATCAAACGGGCGGCACTTGGAGAAAAAATAGGAACTGTAATCCGCTAGGAGGAAATGAAATGATTGATGAAATATTAATGGAAAACGAAGAAAAAATGGACAAGGCCATCGAAAGTCTCAACCATGAACTGGCACGTGTTCGTACAGGCCGTGCGAATCCAGCCATGCTTGAATCTGTTCACGTGGATTACTATGGAGCCAAAACCCCGCTTAACCAGCTTGCGAACATTGCGACACCAGAAGCCAATCAGCTTCTTGTCAAGCCTTATGACAAATCCATCATCAAGGATATTGAAAAAGCGATCATGGCTGCGAATCTCGGTGTAACACCGAACAACGAAGGGGATCAGATTCGTATTACGCTCCCACAGCTCAATGAAGAGCGCCGCAAGGATCTTATCAAGCAAACCAAGCAAATCGGGGAGTCCGCACGTGTTAAAATCCGCAACGCGAGACGCGATGCGAAAGACGCGATTAAAAAACTTGAAAAGTCCGGTGACATCTCTGAAGATGAATCGCAGGGCCAACTCGAAGATCTTCAAAAAACCACTGACAACTATGTTGCCAAGGTGGATGAAGAATTGAAACGCAAAGAACAGGATCTCATGGAAGTATAATATGCGGCCCCCATCATCCGGGGGCCTTTTTCATATGGGATCCATCATAGATTTAAATCATGGATTGGTGTATAATAGTTTCCGTAAATGAAAGAGGTGCCTTTATGGCTTTGAGAGATAAAGTAATGAAAAAAGAGGTTCCCGCGCACATAGCCATCATCATGGATGGCAATGGACGCTGGGCGAAAAGACGTGGTAGAGGGCGTTCTTATGGTCATGAACAGGGCGCACTCAATATAAAAAACATCGCCCTTGAAGCCCATGAACTTGGGGTTAATGTTCTTAGTGTCTATGCTTTTAGTACTGAAAACTGGAAACGTCCCAAAAAGGAAATTGATTTTCTGATGCAGCTTCCCAAGCGTTTTGAAGAAAAATACAAAGATGACTTCAGGGAAAAAGACATACGCGTTGTCTTCAGTGGGCGCCGTGACAGAATCGGTGAGGAAAACAAAACGTTTATGGAAGAAACCGAAGAAAAGACCAAAAACCGTAATGGACTGATTTTGAACATTTGCTTTGACTACGGGGGACAGACTGAAATGCTCCATAGCATGAAACAAATTGCCAGTGATGTTAAAAAAGGCGTGCTGGAAATTGATGATATTACCCTGGACACGATTGAAAACAACCTTTACCACCCTGAACTTCCGCCGGTTGATCTCATGATTCGTACAAGCGGTGCAACAAGAATCAGCAACTTCATGCTGTGGGAGCTTTCGTATGCTGAATTCTATTTTACGAAGACCCACTGGCCGGCTTTTAATGAGAAACAACTTCAAAAAGCATTGCTTAACTACCAGCAAAGAGACCGAAAATTTGGCGGTCTACTCAAAAAGAAGGGGTGACACCATGAAACAAAGAATTATCACAGGACTGATACTTGCGGTGGTACTCATTCCGCTGTTATTTGTTCCGAAAGTCGTTTTTTACAGTGTCATCGCTCTTTTTTCCCTTTTGGCCGTAAGAGAGCTTGTCAATATGGTGAGTGGTCCTGAAAACAGATTCACAGGCTATTTTTATACCTGGCTTTTCACACTTGCTTTCTACGCGTCTATTCTGCTTGCTTATCTCGGAATGCTTTCTGCCACTTACGTTCTCGCGGTGACGATGCTTGCTCTGATTTCTGGAACTTTCTTTGTTATTGCAGGCAAATTTGATTATGAGACTCTGACCCGTTACTTTTTGAGCATTATCTATGTGGCTATTCCGTTTTTCGCGCTTTCGATGATCAGACACACGGGCCTTAACATGCTTTTTTATCTTCTCATCCTTGCCATGTTTACAGATATTTTCGCTTATTTTGTCGGCATGCGGTTTGGTAAAACCAAACTGGCACCGACCATCAGTCCGAAAAAAACTGTGGAAGGCTTTATTGGTGGGACATTGATAGCCGCTTTAACGGCTAGTGTTTTTGCCTATTTTGTAGAGCTTTTTCCACTTTCTTCTCTGATGGAATACAGTTTTGTTTTTCTTGCGGGGTGGCTTGTTGCCATGAGCGCACAGATAGGGGATTTATTCGCCTCGAGCATGAAACGGTTCTATGGCATCAAGGACTTTTCGAATCTGCTTCCGGGACACGGAGGCGTTCTCGACAGACTCGATTCAACCATGTTTGCAGCCATAGTGCTTGCGCTCGTATTGCTTATGGGTGGAGGCGTCTGATATGTTGAGCATTCAGTTACTTGGTGCCACCGGAAGTATTGGGACGCAGGCAATTGACATCATAGAGGAATTTCCCGAATCATTCACTCTGAAAGCCATTACTGCCAATCACAGTGTCGAAAAGGTCCTGAAGATTCTTGAAAACCACCCTGTTGAGGGCGTGGTGATGCATAAGGACCACGAGGAAACAATAAAGCAATCCTACCCGGAGGTAGCGTTCTTTTCTTTAGAAGATGACGGTCTTTTGAAACTCGTTGAAAAACAAAAGGACGCGGTAGTTCTAAACGCGCTCGTTGGAAGCGTAGGCCTTCCGTCAACACTCAAGGCAATCAACATGTCCAAAAATGTGTTGCTTGCGAACAAGGAATCGCTTGTCGTAGGGGGCCATCTTATCAAAGAAGCGTTGAAGACATCGAATGCTTCACTCATACCGATTGACAGTGAACACTCGGCCCTCGCTGAATGCATGCGTGGTCGAAAACAAGAGGACGTTGAATCAATGATTATCACCGCTTCAGGCGGAAGTTTCAGAGATTATTCACGCGAAGCACTTGAAAAAGTCACGGTTGATGATGCGCTTGCCCATCCAAATTGGTCCATGGGTGCTAAAATAACGATAGACAGCGCCACCATGATGAACAAGGTGTTCGAAGTCATTGAAGCCCATTTTCTTTTTGACATGCCATATGATAAAATTGATGCAATCATTCATAGAGAAAGTCAGGTCCATGCCCTTGTGCATTTCAAAGACGGCAACGTCATAGCTCACATGGGGCCTGCGGATATGCGCATTGCCATACTGAGTGCGTTGCAGGGTAAAAACATGCACAAGTACAGAAGTCTTTTCGATCTAGCAAAAATCGGGACACTCAATTTTAGTGCGATTGATCGTGATAAGTATTCGCTTTTCGATCTTGGCATCGCGGTCGCAAAAGAAGGCGGGCTTCACCTCGCCACCATGAACAAGGCGAACGAAACCGCAGTCTCTCTTTTTTTGAAAGGCAAGATTGACTATCTTGAAATAGAAACACTTATCAAGAGTGCCCTAGATTATTTTGAAAACAAGAACGCTCCAACACTCGATACAATTCTGGCTCACGAAAAAGCCGTAGAGGCTTACGTATTAAAAGAAGCCAAAAGAAGGTGACACAATGGTTATTATCAATATCATCGTATTTCTATTAGTATTAAGCCTGGTTATCGTCATTCATGAACTCGGGCATTTCATCATGGCCAGAAAAGCAGGCATTCTCTGCCATGAATTCTCTCTTGGAATGGGTCCCATTCTTTACAGCAAGAAAAAAGGAGAAACCCTTTATGCCATTCGCGCCATTCCGATTGGCGGGTTTGTCATGATGGCTGGTGAAGATGCCAACGATGATGTCCTCAAACCAGGAAACAAGGTCGGACTTCGCTACAACGAAGAAAATTCCGTCAATGAAATCGTGGTGAAACCTTCTGACGAACAGGAAGATTTGGATATCGTAACCATAAATGACTTCAATCTTAGCGGTGAAAAAGACGCGCTCAACATCAATGGAATTCCAGTCGCAGAAAAAGCGCATTATGTCTTTAACGACAAGAAGCTTCAAATCGCACCCAAAAATAGACGGTTCGATGCAAAGAGTGTCTTTGACAGATTCAAAGCCATATTTGCAGGGCCATTCATGAATTTCGTGCTTGCGTTTGTACTCTTTTTGATTCTGGGCTTTATCATCGGGGCGCCAAAAACCAATGCTGAAGGCGATGTGACCACAACCATCGGAACCGTTGAAGAGGGCTACCCTGCAGATGGTGTCATTGAAATCGGAGATACCATTACCTATGTCAACGGTCAGGCAGTTGATAACTGGAGTGAATTCTCCGATGCCATCCAGGAAAACAGGGCGCTTAGAACTCTGCCTCTCACGTTTGTTCGCGATGGCGAGGTCATAACCGACAATCTGACCCCTCGTATCAGCATTTACAACATGGGCTTTTCAAGCCATCCAGACAGATCGTCTGACGTGGTCATAGGATCGGTACCAGCCAATACGCCGGCTGATAAGGCCGGACTTAAAGAAGGCGACGAAATAATCGAAATCGGCGGTGAGACGGTGACCTCCTGGGAAACCGTGATGAGCGCGGCTGAGGAAAACACCGAAGGCGACCGTATGGTGATCGAGGTCATGAGAGACGGTGAAGGTGTTAGACTTCACATCGAACCGCACGAAAAAGCGATTCTCGATAACCAAAACGTTGACCCCGTAGATATCGTCATCGGCGTATCCCCTGAACACGAAGCGGATTTCTTTAGAAGCATCTCTTATGGCTTTACAGGTATCGCTGGAGCGAGCACCATGATCTTCGATACGCTTGGACTCCTTTTCAGCAACACCGTCGGTGTCAGTGACTTATCTGGCCCCGTAGGTATCTATACTATAACCTCAAATGCCCTTTCACAGGGACTTGTGACTTTCATCAACTGGACGGCGCTTTTGTCTGTGAACCTGGGTATTCTCAACTTGCTTCCGATCCCCGCACTTGATGGGGGGAGACTCGTATTCCTTGGTTACGAGGGCATTACGAAAAGAAAAGTCAACCGCACCGTGGAGAACTACCTTCACGCGGCCATGTTCATTTTACTCATCGGATTTTTCTTTTACATTACGTACCATGATATTTTAAGACTTTTCAATATAGGATAGGTGAATCGCATGTTACAAAGCAAACTGTTCGTACCCACGCTCAAAGAAGCGCCTGTAGGCGCAGAAGTGAAATCACACCGCCTTCTTGCAAGAGCGGGCCTCATCAAACAGACCGCATCAGGGGTCTATACGTACCTTCCGCTTGGATGGCGCGTTCTTAGAAACATTGAATCCATCGTGCGCGATGAACACGACAAAAGAGGCTGCAGTGAGCTACTGATGCCTGCCCTTCAACCCAGGGACCTTTGGGAAGAAAGCGGACGCTGGAGCGAATACGGTCCTGAACTCATGCGTCTCAAAGACAGAAAAGACCGTGATTTTTTGCTTGGGCCCACGCATGAAGAAGTCATTACTTCAATTGTCAGAGACCACGTGGATTCATACAAGAAACTTCCGCTCGCCCTTTATCAGATCCAAACCAAGTACCGCGATGAACTGAGACCGCGTTTCGGTCTCATGCGCGGACGTGAATTCATCATGAAGGATCTCTACACCTTCAGTGAAGACGAAGCCGGACTCGACGAATGGTACAGTCTCATCTCTGATGCATACACCACGATTTTCAACCGCGTGGGCCTTGAGACGAAGATTGTTGCATCTGATACCGGTCAGATCGGCGGAAAGACCGCGCATGAATTCATGGTCATGAGCGAAGTCGGAGAAGATACCATTGCCTACTGTACGGTCTGTGATTACGCTGGCAACCAGGAATTCAACGGACTCAGGGATGGAGACGACTGTCCTGTATGTTCGGGCAAGGTGAAGACTGCCAAAGGCATTGAAGTCGGAAACATCTTCAAACTCGGAACCAAG
>JASMTQ010000063.1:0-5260 GCA_041694275.1 Caryophanales bacterium | reverse complement strand
ACAAGGCGTCCAGAAGATTTCAAGAGTCTGGCGTAGTTTTTCTTGATTTACTTACTCTGCAAAAGCCCAAAAAGAATGAACAAGAAAGATATGATTATAGTGAACCAGAAGAGTTCACTGTGGTAGGTTTCATTCACCGGGCCTCCCTGATTGAAATCAACCACGTCGAAACTTCTTAGAACCGCGGACATCACCATGGAAAGAATACCGAGTGCGAATCCTACATTGTAAAGGTTGTAGCCTTTATGAAACCGCATCGTATGAGCGGACAACGTCGGCAGAAAAAACCCGATAAACACCCCAACCACGATGCCTATCACACCTCCAATGAGGTAGTTGAATACCGTAGAAACCCCTAGCCAGCTTCCCCAGTCCATCCCAAAAATTATGAAACTCACAACCGGGGATATCCCGGTTGAAAAAAGCACCACGATGATGAAATTCTTGAACTTTAGCTTCTGTGATTTCGCAAACAGATAAATCCCGAAGTAAATCGGCAGGGTATTGAAAAGGTTCTTGCCAAAAAAGGAAAACCCTGAGATTGTGAGGATCCCCGCAATCACGGGACCCGTAACGTGGATGTTTAATTTCCGCACCATATAAATGTTCAAAAGAAGGATGGTCGCGACATTGAAAAGCGTCGCGGACAATCCACCGATTTCAAGATAATCGCTTGTCAGGACGCTTGGACTTCTGAGGATTGAGAGGTACCCACTGAAAAAAGAACTGAAGTCATTTGAAATAATCATCAGAATAATCATGGCAAGAAACAAACTCAAAAGCAACGTTTTTGGAAACTGTCTCTCTTTTATCATAAAGACCTCCTGAGTCATAAGGGGGTGTAATAAAAACGCACCCGAAGTCTGTAATCTTCGGGCGCGTTATTTAATTTGCACATCCGGTTGCATGTTTATTTCTATATCCAAGGGAAGGGATCGTGGATATGCAAATGGCCAAGTTAAACTTTTTTGAGAATGACCGCGGTTCCCATGCCTCCACCAATGCATAGCGAAGCGAGGCCATAGTTGGATCCGCGTTTGAGCATTTCATGAACGAGGGTCACCGTGATGCGGTTTCCACTCGCGCCAACGGGGTGGCCTAGCGCGATGGCGCCACCATTCACGTTGGTATATTTTAGCATGTCTTCAGTTTTGAGGCCGTAGGCCTTTTCAAGGTCCTTGAATACGCCGAGGCTTTGAGCCGCAAACGCTTCATTGAGTTCGATGAGGTCAATGGCCTTGAAATCGATCGATGAGCGTTTCATCGCCTGGTTGATGGCAGGTACTGGACCGAGCCCCATCACTTCAGGTTCCACGCCACCCTGACCGACACTCACGATTTCCGCGAGTGGGGTGAGGTTATGCTTTTTGACAGCTTCTTCTGAAGCAATCATCATGAAGGACGCGCCGTCGTTGATGCCGCTTGATGATCCAGCAGTGACCGAACCGTCCTTTTTGAAGGCGGGACGAAGTTTTGCGAGTTTCTCTTCATTCGTGGTGAGATTGATGTGTTCGTCCTTGTCAAAGACGAATTCGCCTTTGCGCTGTTTGACGGTAATCGGGACGATTTCATCGTCGAATTTTCCGTTTTCCTGAGCGACTTTTGCGCGGCGTTGTGATTCAGCGCTGAAGGCGTCTTGCGCCTGACGGGTAAGGCCGTAGCGCTCGACGATGTTTTCAGCCGTAACGCCCATGTGGTAATCGTTGAAGACGTCTGTGAGGGCGTCATAAAGCATGTGGTCCTTCGCGGTGAAGTCCCCCATCTTGATGCCTTTGCGCGCTTTGCCTGGAATCAGGTAAGGCGCGCCGGACATGCTTTCCACCCCACCGGCGAGCACAAGGTCGCTCATGCCGGCTTTGATGTTGGTATAAGCGTTCATGACAGTTTTCATGCCTGAGCCGCATACCATGTTGACGCCGTAGGCAGGGATATCTACAGGGATGCCCGCGCCAAGGGATACCTGGCGCGCGACATTCATCCCAAGGCCTGCAGAGAGAATGTTTCCGACGATGACTTCGTCGAATGCATCCGCAGGGACCTTGGTCTCTTCAAGCATGGATTTTATGACTTCTGAGCCGAACTTTGCAGGATGCACGGTTGCAAGTGAGCCCATGAATTTTCCGATTGGTGTACGTTTGGCGCTAACTACATATACTTTGCTCATAAATATTCCTCCTAGATGGTACTAAAAGAGTAGTAGGAAACCGAGGATGAGGACGACACCTGAATAAAGAAGCACGATCAGGCTGTACCCCATGATGTCCTTGGCTCCGAGTTTGGCGATGGCAAGAGCCGGAAGCGCCCAGAACGGTTGAATCATGTTGGTCCATGCGTCACCCCAGGCAATGGCCATGGCGGTTTTCGCTGAATCGACACCGAGTTCAACACTAGCAGGCATCATGATTGGTGCCTGAACGGCCCATTGTCCGCCACCACTAGGTACGAAGAAGTTGACGATACCCGCACTTAGGAATGAGAAGACAGGGAAGGTGTGCTCGTTTGAGATGTTTACGAAGAATTCGGCAATCCCACCAGCCAGTGAAACGCCGGCTGCGCCTTGCGCGGTCATGATGCCCATGATCCCTGCGTAGAATGGGAATTGAAGGACTATGCCGCCGACGCTTTTAGCAGCGTTCGTAACGGCTCTTACGACTTTGATTGGCGTACCATGAAGCAGAATCGCTATAAACAGGAACATGAAGTTGACGATGTTCAGATTCAAAGCGAATCCGTTCATCCAGAAATATCTTAGAAGATACCCAATACCCATCGCAGCGAGAAGGTAGTTGATGACTTTGCTGTTTTCAAGTTTCTCAGCAGGTGTCATATCTTCACGTTTGAGTTCTGCCGGTTCTGGGTCGTCTTCAAGAAGTTTTGGATCAACGACCTTGGTGTCTTCTTCTTTTGGATGCATGAAGGCAAGAACGAATGGAAGGGTCAAGAAGATGAAGGCGGCGATGATGAGGTTTCCTGAAGAGAAAATGGTTTCACTTGTAGGAATGGCTTGAGTGAGAGCACCACCGGTATCATTGAAAAGACTGTCTCCACCGGATGCGATTTTTAGCGGGATTGAGCCTGAGATACCTGCGTGCCAGATCAGGAATCCACTGTACGCAGCCGCAATCAAGAGCGGATAGTCCACGCCTTTGACTTTTTTTGCGACTTCTCTTGCATAAAGGGCACCGATGACTAGTCCGAATCCCCAGTTGATGAACGAGGCAAGAAGCGCGATGGCGTTGACAAACAAAATGGCCTGGAACTTGTTTTTTGGAAGATTGGCCAGTTTTTGAAGCAGACGCTTGAACGCTGGTGCCGTAGCCATGATGGTTCCGGTTACAAGCACGAGAGTCATCTGCATGGAGAATGGAAGCAGGTTCCAAAATCCACCATACCAGGCGTCAATGACGCCTGTAGGACCGTTCCCTGTAAAGAGTAGAGCAGAAACGAAAACAATAAATGTCAGGATGATCGCAAAGATAAATGGATTGGGAAGGTATTTCTCGACAAGTCTGACTGAACCC
This sequence comes from Caryophanales bacterium, assembly GCA_041694275.1. GTDB lineage: Bacteria > Bacillota_I > Bacilli_A > Izemoplasmatales > Izemoplasmataceae > M55B118. The sequence goes on along the minus strand of JASMTQ010000063.1, from coordinate 1,739 downwards.
TGGGTTAATTTGTCAAATGCTTTTTTCATAATTCCTCCTGGATTAATTCATTTTTTTTAGATTTTCACTTACGATTAACTGTGCTTCTGTGACGTCTTGTATTTCTTCTACTGTAACACCTGGCGCAAGTTCTTTAAGTACGATCCCTTCGTCTGTCACCTCCATGACACCCATCTCGGTGATGATCATGTCAACTTCCTTGATGGCTGTGAATGGGAGGGTGCATCTTTTAAGTATCTTTTTGGTGCCTTTGGCCGTGTGGGTCATGGCGATGATGACTTTCTTGGCTCCGACAAGGAGATCCATCGCGCCACCCATGCCGGGTACTTTCTTGCCTGGAATGATCCAGTTTGCGATGTTGCCTTCTTCATCGACCTGCAAAGACCCTAGAACGGTGGCGTCCACGTGGCCTCCGCGGATGATGCCAAAGGACGTGGCCGAATCAAAGTAGGCTCCGCCTTCATTGATGGTGACGGGCTGTCCGCCCGCGTTTGTAAGATCCCAGTCTTCCTGGCCTTCTTCAGGTTTGGGGCCGAGATTGACCAGACCGTTTTCAGATTGAAGGGTGATGTCCACGCCTTCAGGGATGTAGTTCGATACAAGTGTGGGCAGTCCGATGCCGAGATTGACGACATCACCGTCTTTTAATTCCTGCGCAACTCTGTGTGCGATGCGTTCTTTGGCGTTCATGAAGCGTCACCTCCGACAATGTAGTCCACGAATACGTGCGGCGTCACGACGTTTTCAGGATCGAGCTCACCGATTTCAACGAGGTTTTTAGCCTGCACGAGTACGGTGTCCGCGGCTGTAGCCATGAGCGGGTTGAAGTTGCGTGTGGTTTTGGAATACTCAGTGTTGCCACGCTTGTCAACGGTTTCACCGAGAATGAGCGCAAAGTCCGCTTTGAGCGGTTTTTCAAGAAGATAATCAACCCCATCAACCGTGATGACGTCCTTGCCTTCTTGAACCATGGTTCCAATCCCTGTCTGGGTGAGAAATCCTCCAAGGCCAAACCCGCCTGCGCGGATTTGTTCTGCAAGGGTACCCTGAGGGACGAGCTCCACTTTCAGTTTTTCTTCTCCCATAAGCTTTCCGGCTACGGGATTGAGTCCGATATGCGTCGCAATGAGTGTGTCCACCTTGCCCGCATTGATGAGTTTTCCTACGCCAGTGTCTGGATACCCTGCGTCATTACAGATGATGGTGAGGTTCTTCACATCCGTCTTGAGCATTTCTTCGATGATGTCTACAGGCGTTCCAACATTCATGAATCCGCCGACCATGATCGTCGCGCCGTCATGAATCTTGGAAACTGCATCCGAATAGCTGACCAATTTGTTTTTCATACGAAACTCCCTTCGTAAATTATGAGCATGCAAGTGCTTGCTTGCTTTTTCGAGTTCATTATAGCGTTTTCATAAAAAGATGGCAAGGATTATCGGTAAAAAATTTCTTCAAACCCAAAAATCAGTAAGCGATATATTGTGTTCAAAACGCTTGAAGACGCTTATAAAAGGCGTTTACTACAAAAATCGAGTAGGGAGAAATTAATCCCCCTCTCACACCACCGTACGTGCCGTTCGGCATACGGCGGTTCAATTCAAATAATAATCTGCACAACTAATGAGTCCTCGTTTTGATATGATCCCCTTAAAGTAGACACTGCAAATAAACAAGATTGCAGAACACTATTTTAGGGGGATTTTCTTATGTCAAGAAATTCAAGATTCAGTAAAGAA
>JASMTQ010000062.1:0-42733 GCA_041694275.1 Caryophanales bacterium | reverse complement strand
TCATACGCCTCTTTTAATTTAGCGTGATCTTCAGGGTTTTCGCTCGCTTCATACTTTTTTGTCAGCTCATCAATCCGCTTTAGGATCTGAGCTTCTGAAGCATCGAGGTCAAGGTCAAGCACCTTGAGCGCCCTGTTTTTTCTTAATCCCTGTTTATACTGCATGCGTACTCATTCCCTTCATGATTCAATCAATGATGATTCGTGGATTCTTAGCCTCCAAATATAAGGAAAAACGCCACAAGTATTCCCTCGAATAAAACAGCCAAATGTTATTCTTCTTTTCCATTAAAAGAAATTGAACTTGTTTTCATACTCTATTGTGTTTTTGGCGTGATATGCAAAAAGGCCAATTGGCCTTTTTGAGATTTGATATTAATCCATAATCCTGTTGAAGCGCTCTTTCATCCTGGTAAGAATTTTCCTTCCCTAATCCACTGTTTGCTGTTGATAAAAATTAACTAAGATTCATACCGGCTAGAAAAATAGAAAGAACGCTACAATCAAGACAGTGATTCCAAAAAAAATGTATATATGCTGATAACTTTAAATGTGAGTCAAGTTCATTATACTAGACATCAAAGATTAAATCACTTGGCGGATTTGTCTTAGACTGTAATTATTATGAATAGAAAAAAAGACCGTCCTCAAAAGTGAGAGCAGTCTTCTGGTTTTCAATAAATCAAAAAGAATACAACAGTTGCAATGAAAAGACCAATGATTATCAAAAAAGGCATATTGCTTCTTTCATGATTATCGTCTTTGGGATCCTTGTCATAGAAATCAGCATAATCCTTGCGCTTGTACTTCTCTTTCACACCACCAAAGTGATCAAATCCCACGTTTCCCCTCCTATGATAACTTAGTTCCATTAACTTTCTGGTTCCAGTATACACTATTTCAATTGTTTTTTCACGGTGTACATGTTAGCGTCAGCTTTCAATGACAGCTGGTCATAGTCAAGTCCGTCAAGTGGAAAGACCGAGTGACCGATGGAGGCCTTTACTCTTAACTGATGATTGTCATAATAGATTGGCTTGTTAATGGCGTCTTCAAGTTTTCTTTTGAACGCGTCAATGGCATCTGGAGATTGGATGTTGCATTTGATTACCACAAACTCATCGCCACCAAGTCTTGCAACAATGTCTTCATCCTCTGTAGTATGAAGTAGTCTATCTGCGGTTGCCTTGAGTACTCGGTCTCCGGCAAGATGACCATATGTGTCATTGACTGGTTTGAAGTCATCAAGATCAATGAATATGAACGCGAATTGTCTATTTAAATCACTGGTTTTGTCTTCCACGATTTCGGTCAGATGATCCCGGTTGACAAGGCCTGTAAGCGCGTCATAATTCGCGCGGTGCGAAAGTTCTTGTTCAAGAGCCTTTCTTTCGGTGATATCCACAGCGGATCCCACGACGTGTACCACTTTTCCATTCTCGATGATCGGAGTTAGCGTCGTATGCCAGATTCTTCTTCCTGATAGAAGGTCCAGTGTTTCTTCATAACTAACAACATCTTTTGCGTCCACACAGGACTGGTAGCGATTCGTGACAGCTTGACCTGCTTCTTCACCAAGCAGTTCTACAGGTGTTTTGCCTTCTATCATGGACTGGGTGATGCCGGTTTTCTGTTGGTGGGATTCGTTGTTCCTTATGTATCTGAAATATCTTGGGCCTCTGACATCTATTAAAAACAGGGCATCCTGAGTACCATTGAATACGGTCTCATATTCGTTTTTAAGATGCTTGATGCGTTTGTTTGAACGCATGATGCCACTCACGTCCATGTGAGCGCCGATCATTCTAAGGGGTTTGCCCTTTTCATCTCTGATCGCAAAGCCTCTACAGCGAATCCATACAGTGGATCCGTTTTTGTGGGTATAGCGTGCTATTTGGTCATATGGATATTCAGCATCTTCAAGATGACGACTCATATTCAGATTCGCCACTTTCAAGTCTTCAGGATGAATCAGACCCTGCCATTCACTGGATGCGTGTTTTTTATCACCCGGGTCATAGCCAAGTGTACGCCAGAATTTCGGACTCATCCACTCGTTTTCAGGATTTTCCAAATCCCAGTACCAAAGACCGTCAAGGGCCGCTCTCTGTAAAAAATCAAAGATCTCGCTGTCGTGTTTGAATTTTTCATAAAGTTCCTTCTTAAGATAATTTTCCTGCATGGTATCCCTCTTTCTAAGTTTGGTCATTTTTCCTTGGTCTGCCAGTAATAGATGGCGATCTGTGTACGGTCTCTCAGATACAGTTTGTCGAGTATGGTGGATATGACGTTTCTCACGGTACCTTCACCTATGAAAAGGCGCTTTGCGATCTCCTTGTTCTGGTATCCGTAAGATATGTGTTTGACGACGCCTTTTTTATCTTTTTATAAATACTACCTTGGTGTGTTGTATTGCTACCTTATACCCTGTTTGGCCGGTTCATCAATATTGAAAAGATAAAAAGCACTTTTGTGTGAAGTGTCTGATTGATGTAATGAGCATCATGTCTTAGCTGAAGGACTTATCTTGATAATGATAATTGCTTATATGGTTAAGGTGTACAATCATTTTAACACCTAAAAGCGGTATACAAAAGATTAACATACCAAGGTGGTGACAAATGTCATGACTTTGTTCAATCTTGGAAAAATTCTTTGGTGATATGTTCGTAATGCTCCATGGTTTCTTTGGTTTTTCTGTCCAAATGGGTGAGTAGCATTCTCAGCCTCGGACTTTTCTCAATGAGTTCACGGTTGTCTCTTAGAAACAAATAGAACAACGCATCCCAAAGATCAGTCCATTCGCCCTTTTCAAAGTCACTCATCTTCTTGATGTAGTTAGCACCGGAGAAATAGGGCTTGGTAACAAGCAGGTTCCCTGAAGCGAACTGACTCATCCCATACACATTCGGAACCATAACCCAGTCATAGGCATCAATGTGCGTTGCCATGAAGAATCTGTAGACTTCATTGGGGTCAATTCTAAGAAGCAAACACATATTACCAAGCACCATCAAGCGTTCGATATGGTGTGAATAGGCTGTATCTTTTATTCTTTTTATGACAATGTCCAGAGGGTTGACACAACTTATCCCCTGCTTGAACCAGTCGGGCATTGCACGTGTGTGGTTTAGATAATTGGAAGTTCGAAGACGGCTTCCAAGTTTCACATAACTCGCACGCATGAACTCGCGCCATCCTAGAATCTGGCGGATAAACCCTTCTTTGGAGGCTATGTCCACATCCATGGCTTCTGCTTTTTTGATCATATCCATCGGATTTAAAAGACCGATGTTGAGGGCGGCTGAGAGTTTGGAATGAAAAAGTTCACTGCCTCTTGTGCTGAGGGCGTCCTGGTAAGGGCCGAACCTGTTTAGTTTTTTTGAAAGAAAGAAGTCAAATGCTTTCTCAGCCTCTTCGTGGGTCAGTGGGTAATCAAACCCTTGTGTCTTACCAGGATTGTTTGCGAAGTTGTTTTCCACACGTTCTTTCGCTTTCTTCAGATAAGGTGAGTCATGACTTGGCTTTCTGGTTGGCAGAGGAATATCTTTTGGCAGTTTCTTTCTGTTTTCCGTGTCAAAACTGTATTTGCCTCCAAAAGGCTTTCCGCTTTTCATTAGCACATCGTGCGTATGTCGCTGGTGAATGTAGAACTTGTGCATGTAAAAGTCCTTGTCACTTTTGAAATAGGCGTCAATCGTTTTACTCGTCGCAATGAAATTAGGACTCTCCAGCCTTTCGACCTGTCCTTTGAATGCATTGATCTGCTCATCAAGACGCTTTTGCAAGGTATAATCAACAAGGTCAAAATAGGTGACCGTGTCTTTTGAAGATGCATACTTGAAATAATCAGGGATGATTCCCTCATTATATGTAAGTCTTCTTACTTCTTTCCCCGCTTCTTCAAGCATATTCTGAAAAGCATCCAGAGTTGCGAAGTGAAGCATTAGTTTCTGTTTGTGAAACTTGATTGGGTACGCTTTATCGCCGAGAAAAAGAGGATCTTCAACAAGCACTACCGTTCCTTCCATATCTTTGATTGACAAGAAGAGCTGATGGGGGAAAACAAGGACTAGCTTTGACATGGTTTCACCTCTTAAAAGATAATTTAAAAAACACTCATGATTTGATCGATCATCGGTTGCATTGAATCTATTTCTATGCCGCTATAAGGCACAAGTACATCCATTGGACGTTCTTCATCAAATGTCTTGAATGCCATATCCATTGATTTCAACTGGTTTATAATCTTCATTCGATCTTTAGCATTCTCAAGACGTATTACGAAATGCATGTTGCTTTCAAGGCCGTAAACAAGGAAACGTCCATCTTCCAAATAAGGCTCAACCGCTTTCTTCAAGGCGTCATTTTTACGTTTGGACAGGCGTGCAAGACGTTTCAAATGGCGCTGATAATGTCCTCTCTCAATAAAGTGAGCCATGGTTAGCTGATCAGGTTTGGATACAGTTTGAGCAAGCACGGAAACATCATGATGTTCAAGCTGCCCAGGGATGACCATGTAGCTCATCCTGATGCTCAGAAGCGTACTTCGTGAAAAGGACCCGATATATACGACATTATCTTTACTTGAGAGTGAATAAAGCGTCGGAATCTGGTAGGCATTGTATCTGAACAGGTGGTTGTAGTCGTCTTCAAGCAAAATAGTGCCTTGCTTATTCGCATGTTCAATGATTTTCATGCGCTCGTTGATAGGCATGACTTCACCAGAAGGGTACAAATTGGATGGGGAAAGATAGATGAAATCAGGGTTTGACTTCAAAAGAGCCTCAACCGTTTCAAACCCATTTAGTGAAAACCCGCTAATCCTGAATGCATGAAGGGCTCTTGAAAACCCAGGTTTCAAATACGCTACGTTTTTACTTTTACTCTCCATTTCACCCAGAGCAATAATGAGTTGCTGAATCCCTGAGGCGACAAGCACTTCTTCTGGTGTGCACACGACATCGCGCGCATGTCTCAAATGACTCGCGATGGCTTTTCTTAAATCCCATTCACCCCTGGGAAGACAAGGGGTATAGATTGACACCTCATTTGCTAGCACTTCATTCATTATCTTTCTGAATCTGTCTACTTCAAACATATCCGGAGTTTGAGCCAGATTGAATGGGGTTTGAATTTCATCGCCTTTGGGTTTGGTGATTTCTTTTTCGTTTTTCATGCTTGAAGGTATCGCCTCTATGTAAAACCCTTTTCTCGGTACACTTCTGATATAGCCTTCAATCAGTAGCTGGTTGTAGGCATGTTCCATGGTCGTGGTTGAAACCCCTTGATGCAAAGCTGCATTACGAATGGAATCAAGTTTAGAATCCTTGGGAATCTTTCCCTCATGGATATTCTTCTTGAGTCTTTCATAAATCTTCAAATACGTGAAATTCTGATTGTCTGACATTTTATCTGACCCCTTTAAAAACAGTGATATCTGTATATTGTATCATGTCACATGACCATTATAATATAACTGTGATAATAAATAAACAAACGGAGGTAACTATGAACAAACTTGAAAAGCAATTGAATGGTGGCGTCATTATGGACGTCATCGATGAAAAGCAGGCAAAAATCGCAGAAGCCTCAGGGGCAAGAAGTGTCATGGCTCTTGAAAGAGTCCCATCCGACATACGTGATGCAGGTGGAGTCGCGAGAATGAGCGACCCTGCATTGATTGAAAAAATCATGAACGCGGTCAAGATTCCAGTCATGGCCAAAGCCAGAATCGGGCATATCGGTGAAGCGGGCATCCTTGAAGCGCTCGGCATCGACATGATAGATGAGAGCGAAGTTTTAACCCCGGCCGATACACGGTTCCACATTGACAAAAAAGCATTCAAAACACCGTTCGTCTGTGGCGCAAGAGATCTCGGTGAAGCTTTGAGACGCATCAGTGAAGGCGCCAAGCTCATCCGTACAAAAGGTGAAGCGGGAACAGGCGATATTTCAGAAGCTGTCACCCACATGCGCCAGATGAACGAGTCCATCAACCACGTCGCAAGTCTGAGCGCCGATATGCTTTACGATTATGCAAAAGACATCCGCGCCCCTTATGAACTTGTCAAATATGTGCATGATAACAAACGTCTGCCTGTACTTAACTTCGCGGCAGGTGGCATCGCGACACCTGCGGACGCCGTACTTATGATGCGTCTTGGCTGCGATGGTGTATTCGTCGGTTCAGGCATCTTCAAAAGCGACAATCCTGAAAAACGCGCAAAAGCCATTGTTGAAGCAGTCAAATATTTTGATGATAACAAAAAAGTCGCAGAGCTTTCCAAGAATCTCGGTACTGCGATGAGTGGACGTGCAGCCGCCACCCTCGAACAGCGTTTTGCAGGAAACTAATAATAAAACTGATTCTTTACTCATAAAAGAAGCTTGCCCTGTTTTAGAAAAGGCAAGCTTCTTTTTATGTAGAAAAATTCATCTCATGTAGCCTGTTACCTTGTATCTGAGTGACACGTAAAGTTCCGCATGCATCATACGATACCACGGTAAAAACAAAAGATGCATTAGAGGAATCACCACTATTGAAGATGTCAGGAAATTCTCAGCTGGCGCCTGCAGTCCAAATATTCTCGTGTAAAGGGAAGAAAACACGACCGCTATACTTGAAATGTTAAGAGCGAGCCAAGGGAGAAAGAATAGCCTTACTAGAACAAGACGGAAATAGTGCCCTTTCATGATGTGGGCACTCACTCTAAGTGGGTTGTGTTTTTTCTGATTGAATTTCGGATCTGCAAGAAGGTAGGGCACCATCGCAAACATCAATGATATGAGAACTGATGGGATTGAAAACAGTGCAAGGTTGAAGATGGTCACACCGATGCTGGTCTCAAAATTACCATAAAGACCAAGAAAAAGACCCGACAGGATACCTCCTGCCACAATCGGAACATAAAAAGCGATTTGTTTTAACAAAAGGTAATAAACGTTTTTCAAATAATACCCGTGTCTGAAACCAAGGGTCACAATCCTTTTCTTTTTGAACTTCAGGCCGGTGATTGCTCTGATCATCACAAACGCAATCCCTATGGTCATTGGAAGGAATGCAATGGTTCCGAGAACCGGAAACCCATTGGATACGACCAACAGTAAAAACGTAGCCATAAGATATACAGGCATGATTCTATGGTAATTTCTGATTAGATCCTTGATTCCATGTATCAGGCGCATAAGTATCCCATCCTAAGAATCATCAGTCTATTGATTGTCCATATAGAAGATATCTTCAATGCTTTTGTTGAAAAAGCGCGCAATCAAAAAGGCAAGTTTCAAAGAAGGTTCATACCCGCCTTTTTCAAGGGCGATAACCGTCTGCCTGGAAACATTCAACGCTTTAGCAAGATCTGCCTGCGTCAAATGTTTTGACTGTCTTAAAGTCTTGATAGTGTTATCAATGCGCATCATGACACCTTGTTGATTCTCAGGATAGTGAGCACTGTCTGTATGAAACCCGGCAAGGCAAGCATCAATATAAGTGTGGTCGCTATGAGCCGTATCAAGCCTTGCATCCCTAGCACGGATAGCGCGTCTGAGTAAAGCACGAACCCAAGCACGATCATGATGAGCCCAATCAAAGTGACAAAGGGAAGAATGCCGTGAAAGACCTTTAAACTGGTTTCATTCATGATTGCTTGCTCACGCTCGTCTTCACTTTCCGCAATATTGGGAAGGTGCTTTGTAGGAATGCCGCGCCTTTTGAAAGTGAAATAATTGACCACACCCACCAACACGAGAAGAATAGACGGTATAAAAGGAATGGTCAACGTGAAGCCTGCAGCATCGATATCCATTGTCATTTGAAAGACAAAGAAGACAAGTACGAGTATCAAAAGAGACTGAAAAAGCAAAGATAATAAGAATTTGTGCATGGTATTCACCTCATTGTAAAGTTTAGTTAACATTATTATATGCTACTTAAAAATAATGTCAAGCACACTTTACATTAATTCATGGGCGAATCGTAAATTCCATGATTCTTTCATATACAATAACACCACTATTGGTTAAATACTTCTTTTCACTGTCAAGACAGAGTCTTCAGCAGGTATCAATCATAATCCTCGAAAGCGTCCTTCAAAATATAATAGGATGGTTTGAGTCTCTCATGATAAGTCGGCTCTTCCCATCCTTCCCATGCAAAGGAAGTCATTTCTATGAGTGTTGACATGTCAGGGTCTTCCACAACAGTTGCGCCAATCTCAAACGTATCAACGGACTCCGATACAATACCGTTGTTTTCATAAAAGTCTGCAAGTTGCATTTTGGTGGATGGATCGGATACATTCAATAGCAGCCAAGGAATCTTCAATTCCAAAGTGTTGTCTTTTACATAATAGTCATTCAGGGAATTGTAAGATTCATCCTTTGGGTTTGCGTTGCCGTGCAATAACACACCGGTGTTGTGCTTGGAAAAAGGAATCGTTCTGTCTTCTTCTGGTAAATGAAGTTCTGAAGAAAGCGCCTGATAAATTGAATTGAATATTCCGGTGTTCTTTTCTCTGTATTCAGGTTTGGTTTCCAACATGCCGAGGGTTTCATGGTACATGTAATAAAAAGAATCATAATACGCATCCACGAAAATTTCCCCAGATTCAAAGCCTTTGATATCAACAAGAAATTCTGCGGACTGTGAAAATGAAATCGAGGTATCCTTAATATGCGTGTTTCCCTGGTTGTCTCTTGTCTTGATCGGAATCAGGATACGGTTGTTTTCAAGAGAAATTTCATTTGTCCTTACATGAATATAAAGGTAGCGTTCATCCGCGGCTGTGTATAAATCAAGTTCCTCATTTGACACAACCGGGTCAAAGTTGTCCCAGTCTTCAAGACTTCCATCTATGTAATGGCTGCGTGTTTCATTGCCTGGGTCAAACGCCAATAGACCAAAGTGCTGTTCATTGGTTTGGATATTCGACCAGAAGGGTCGTCGATGAGGCAAATCAAAATCCATCGTGTTCCAAGTTCTTTTGAACCATTCATCCTGCCAATTGAATACCAGAGCCCCCGAATAGCCGCTTACATGAATATCCTCGAGCATATGAACGTCCATGGTTCCCTGTTCGGTTTCACTCACAAACCCTTGATCAAATTCGTTGATAGGGGATTCATGGGTCATGCCCCGCGCAGAAGGCACGCCAAACTCCGCAACAATCACGGGCATATCTAGGTTGGTGATGAGATCTTCGAGATAGCCTTGGTAGGGATTCACTTCTCCACGATGATCAATATGTTCATTATACTCAGTGGAATAGTTCATGAACTCAGGGTAGTAAGGATAAATATGATATGAAGCGAAAAAACCTGCATCAAACGCTTCGGTTTTTACTATGTTATTCATGTTGAGTGATACCAGATCCTCTTTCCTGTCCGGTTCGTTCGGATGGTTCAAATGGTCAGTAGTTGGCCAGTTGACGAAGCTCATCGGGCGCATGAACGAGTAGTTATCAACCTCGTATTCCACGACCTTGTCTCCAATTTCGCTTAGAAATATCTCAAAAGGGGATGCCTCTTTTGAAGTTTCCATATAAGTCCCTTTATAAGGGCCTAAATCAGTATTTGACTCATCTGTGCCAAGTACGAAATCAGGACTCCATTCGATGCCTAGAATCCATCCGATAACATATTCGGAAACATCATACATATAAGTTCCATGAGCGAACCCGGGTCGATTTTCGAGGGTCTTATTGCCATGTATGATATCTACCAGGTCCTTGGCGTCATTCAAGAAGTCATTGAAAAGTCTACGATCATCACCAAACGCATCTTCCAGTTCCCGGATATCATTTTCATTGACCCAGACACCTTGCATCAAATAAAGAGGTTCATCAACTGATTCGTTATATTCATGCAGTGCTTCATAAAAATGAGGCATCATGGTTGTATAAACACGGATGACATCAGCGTTCATAGCGTCAATCTGCTCAAACCATCGAAGGTACTTCTCTTTAGAAATCGCAAGTTCTCCAGGAAATGTTCCAGGAACGGTTGCCCCCATGTTCACACCTTTTATGAACTTGTTTTCGAAATTTCCATCTGAATAGACTTGATAATCCTTCTCATCAATTCTGGATATCATCGAGACATTTTCATCGTTGGTATAAACATCCGGTAATGAACGATCCCAAAACGTCAATATGCTTATAAGCGCAATCAGGACAATGCCTAAAGCGATAAACCCTGTTTTCTTCATAAACGTTATACCTTCCCTATTTAATAAAGTTCTGAAAATTGAGACCTGTTTCAAGAAAAAGGCCTGAAACAGGCCTTTAGAGTATTAACCAAAGATAAGGAAAATCCGACAATGAGTGCGACTGCACCAAGTGCCAAAACCACATGATACCAAGCGGTGTTTCTCCCACCGCTTTCATATTTCTGATTCAGTTTCCCCTTTTTCACATCGTTGTAGTATTCAGGACCTCTGCTCGGGTTGTGTTGTGCATTGCTTCCATTGAAAAAACCCATAAAGTTTTCTCCTTTCCTGAATACTTAAACGAATATGATGATGGCTACGATAAAAGCCACGATGGCCCCTACGATAATTCCGATATATTTCCACGGCAGTCCGCGATTGTTACCCGATCCATACTTTTGATCCAGTTTGTCTTTTTCAAAGCGTTTGTAATGTTCCGCATTTTTCTGACTGTCAGGATTGTGCATCATACACAAAACCTCCATTCATTGCAGACATTGGCAAATTGACAATTATCACGTATGACAAGCCATCATAAGATGACATAAGGTTATTGCATAGGGGTACTTATAAAGCGAGTATGACAATCAAAACGACCGCAACGATGGCTACGAAGATACCTACAAATTTCCATGAAATGTAACGATTTCTACCAGATTTGTACTTCTGGTCAAGTTCTCTTTTCTTGACTTCATCGTAATACTCGGGGGTTCTGTTCTTTCCTAGTCCCAAAAATCTCATAGCAATTGTCCTCCTTAATAATGTGGGATGACTCAATTTCATTATAACATGCATGTAAGTGATATGAATACAAACGCTCACATCACACTTCAAATTAAAAAGCAAGCGAATAATCGCTTGCTTTGATTTTACTTGTCAAAATCGATGTCAATCTTGCCTTCTTGAATTTCTTCAAGCGCAATCCCTACAGGTTTTGACGACTTGTATTCAACCGTGGTTTCATACGTGTCCTCTTCAACATTGTAGGTCTCTTTAAGCTTTTTGGCTCTAAGCGCCGCCGTGTAGGCTAGCTTGTACTTTGAATCAATCTGCTTGAGCAGATGATCCATGGAAGGGTATCTAAGGCCTTCTTCATTGGTTCTTTTTAGTTTACTCATTGAAATCAACTCCCAAAAGTTCTTTATATTTGTGGATGGAGCGTTCTGTTTTCGCATGTTCTGCACGAATGATTGCAAGAACCCTGTCTGCAGCGTTGGTTACTTCGTCATTGACAACGATATAATCGTATTTATGCGCAAGCGGGAACTCCCTTTCCGCTTTGTCCATACGTTTTTGAATCGTTTCATTCGATTCGGTTCCACGTCTTAGAAGTCTTCTGTAAAGGGCTTCTTTCGATGGAGGCGCGATGAATACAAACACACCGTCATTGGTCTTCTCTCTTACTTGAAGTGCGCCTTGAACTTCAATTTCAAGAACGACTTCCTTGCCTTGTTTCAACTGTTCTTCAACTTTGTCCTTAGGCGTCCCATAGTAGTTGCCAACGAATTCAGCCCATTCTAAAAATCCATCGTCTCTGATGCGCTGTTCGAATTCCTCTTTTGTCACAAAGTAATAGTCCTCACCGTCAACTTCGTCCCCGCGAGGCGGTCTTGTAGTCATGGAGGTAGAATACACTAAATCGTGTCCTTCCATGTCAAAGAGGGCTTTTCTTACTGTTCCCTTCCCTACACCTGAGGGACCACTTAACACTATCAACAAACCGCGTTCGTTCAGCTTCATTGACGGCCCTCCTATCTCTTTGCCATTATTGAATATAATAACATGGTATTTGGTGAATTGTAAGTATATAGCCGTATTTTTTAACAAATTCCTTATCTATTATAAATGAATAAAAGAATGGTGCAAGGAAAATCCGTTTTTTTAAGCATTTTTTTAAAAAGAGTCTGTTATCTAAAAACCTACAAAGCGTGTTATAATACGCTCGGTGATAATTATGAGTTTCGACGGACTAATGCTTCACAAAATAACAGAAGACTTGAACAAGACCCTTAAAAACGGACGCATACAGAAAATCTATCAGCTTTCCACATTCGAGCTGCTTTTCGGCGTGAAAACAAGACAGAAACATCAACTGATGCTAAACGCCTCAAGACAGGACGCCCGCATCAGTATAACCCATGACACCTATGAAAAACCCATGGAACCTCCGATGTTTTGCATGTTTCTACGCAAACATCTGGAAGGCGCGATCATTGAAAAGTTCACACAACACGCAAACGATCGTGTCATAGATATCAGTTTATTAACCATGGACGAAAGAAAAGCACGCACGAAAAAACATCTCATCTTTGAAATCCTTGGTAAAGACACAAACATAATCGTGACCAAAGAAGACTACGCCATTCTTGATTCTCTCAACCATGTGAGTCCTTTTGAAACATCCAGGACCGTAGCACCAGGAGCCATCTATCAGTTTCCTGAAGACACCCGAATCAACCCGAGAAATCTGGATACGCTTGAGAAAACGTTAAGCGAAAACACGTTTGAAAGCACAAAAGACTTTCTGAATAAAATCCAGGGCATATCACCACTTTTCGCTCAGGAAGTGCTTCATAGAAGTAGGGCGAACCGCACATCACTGTTTGAAACCTTCAAAGCCCTCATGGATAGCTACACGCCAACCATAAAAATTGGTAAGAAAACCGTTTACGCATTCTATGACATTACCCATAAAGACGGAGAGCCTATGCATTTTGAGACGCTTTCACAGATGCTTGACAAGGCTTCGAAAATCAAAGGCAAAACCCACAAAAAACACCAACATGAAAAACATCTTTCCAAATTCATCAAACGTGAACTCGACAAGAAAAACGCGAAGCTCGAAGCCCTTCAAAAGGATCTCAGAAACACTGAAAACATTGACGAAGACCGCGTCAAGGGCGAGCTCATCCTCACCTACCAGCACGAAATCAGCGAAGGCGACAAGATCCTAACCTGCAAAAACTACTACACGGACGCGTGGGTCACTATCGATATCGACCCTAAAAAGACACCGATTGAAAATGCCAATCAGTACTTCAAACGCTACAAGAAAAGAAAACGCTCAATCCCACATCTCAAAAAGGCCATTCGAAGAGTCAAAAGAGAAAAAGCGTACTTCCAGGAACTTGAAAGTCAGCTTGACTACGCTGAACTCACAGACCTCTATGAAATCAGGAGCGAACTGATTGATAAAGGCTATATGAAACCTTCTTCGAAACACGACCAGAAAAAGCCTTCCAAAAAGGCAAAGCATCTAAGATTCATCGATGAAGACGGTGTTGAGATTCTAGTCGGCAAAAACAATCTTCAAAACGCTAACCTCACCCACAATGTCGCCAAGCACACCGATGTGTGGTTTCACACCCAGGGCGCACCGGGGTCACACGTCATCGCGAAAACCACCATCGATGAAATCAGTGAAACGACGTTGCGTACCGCCGCAAACCTTGCGGCCCTTTATTCAAAAATGCGCTATTCTTCAAGCGTCCCTGTCGATTACACGCCGGTGAGGAACGTAAAAAAAATTCCCGGAAGACCCGCAAACGAAGTGCGGTATACCAACCAGAAAACCATCTACATTGATCCGGATGAAAATCTTCCAAGCACGCTGAAAACCAAAAAATAACATAAAAATCCCTGCCAAATCCAAAGTTTGGCAGGGATTGTTTTATTTGCGGTCTTTGACTTCCTGTTTGATTTTCTGAACAAACTCTTCAAGTGGAATGGTAACCTGGTCCTTTTCACCGTATTTACGGTAGGTGACAGACTCGTTTTCCACTTCGTTGTCACCGATGACAAGCGAGTATGGAATCTTCTTGGTCTGGGCTTCGCGGATCTTGTAGCCGAGTTTTTCCTCGCGGAAGTCGGTGGTGCTTCTCAAGTCTTCGTCAATCAGACGGTTGTTGATGGCTTCTGCGTACTTTCCGTGTGCTTCCAGATTGACCGGAATCGCTCTTACCTGTTCAGGGGCGAGCCAGGTTGGGAAGGCGCCCTTGTATTGTTCGAGCAGTATGCTCATGAGGCGTTCCCATGTAGAGATGAGGCCTCTATGGATAACGACAGGGCGGTGCTTGTCTCCGTCCTTGCCGATATAGGTAAGGTCAAATCGCTCAGGCAGAAGGAAATCAAGCTGAACCGTACTCATGGTGATGACGCGGTCCATCGCGGTTCTTACCTGGACATCGATTTTAGGTCCGTAGAAGGCGGCTTCGCCTTTCATGACCTTGTAGTCGATGTTTTCCTCATCGAGGAGTTCTTTGAGTAAGGCTTCCGCTTCATCCCACAAGACGTCATCGGGATGAAACTTGCCTTTCGCTTCATCGCGAAGGGCGAGTTCGATGTAATCGATGGTAAGACCGAGATCGTTGATGGCCTGCTGGATGAGGTTGTATGCTGATAAGACTTCGCTTTTGATCTGGTCGCGGCGCGCGAATATGTGTGAATCGGTAAGCGTCATCTGACGGACGCGTTCAAGTCCGCTGAGTGCACCAGAAGCTTCGTGGCGGTGCTGGGTGACGATTTCCGCATACCGTAGTGGCAGGTCTCTATAGCTTCTTAGCTTGCGGTTGTAGACAATCATGTGATGCGGGCAGCTCATAGGACGGAGGACGTAGGTCTGGTCTTCATATTCCATTGGTGGGAACATGCCGTCCTGGTAGTGATCCCAGTGTCCGCTTGTTTCATAGAGTTCCTTGGTTCCAAGCACCGGGGTCTGTACATGGAGATAGCCATGTTTTTTCTCGAGTTTGTATACGTAGTCTTCAAGCGTCTTTCTTACGGCGTAGCCGTTAGGCAGCCAAATCGGAAGGCCTTGGCCCGCCTTGTTGTCGAGCATGAAGATTTCAAGTTCCTTGCCGAGTTTGCGGTGGTCTCTTTCCTTGCGTTCCTTGAGGATTTCAAGGTAGTTGTTGAGGTCTTCCTTGGTGAACCAAGCAGTCCCGTAAATTCGTTGAAGCATGTCTCTATCAGAATCTCCGCGCCAGTAGGCCCCAGCGACACTGAGCAGTTTGAAGTGCTTGATGTGTTTGGTGTTTCCGACGTGGCCTCCGCGGCAAAGATCCTTGAATTCACCCTGGGTGTAGATGGTGATGGTTTCATCTTCGGCCATCTCCTTGATCATTTCGACCTTGTAAGGGTCACCCGCGAATTCTTCCAAGGCTTCTTCCTTGGAGACGACCTTGCGGTCCATCTGGTCCTGTTCTTTGACGATTTTCTTCATTTCCTTTTCAATCGCCGGCAGGTCTTCTTCCTTGATGGTGTCCTTGGTTGCAATGTCGTAGTAAAATCCGTCCTTGATGGCGGGGCCTACACCGAACGTTGCGTCAGGATAAAGTCGTTTCACAGCCTGTGCAAGCAGGTGAGCAGCCGAGTGGTTCAAGATCTCAAAGGCTTCTTCGCGGTCCTTCGTGATGAGTTCGATGGACGCGTCTTCCTTGATTGGTCGGTTGAGATCATAAAGGTTGCCGTTGACGTAAGCTGCGACGGTTTTCTTCTTGAGAGCGGGTGCGAGGGCACCTGCAATTTCTTCAGGGGTAATGCCTTCTTCAAATGATTTGGTGTTGCCGTCAGGGAATCTGATTTCAATCATTGTTTTTTCCTCCTATCGTTGTAGCGGCCTTCATTGATATGGTCTTTTTCAATGATGGCTTCTTCTAAGTCTATATCATAGATGTTTGCGATGTGGTTCACGTAATGAAGCACATCGTAGAGTTCATATTTAATGGCTTTCTTACGTTCTTTTGAAAGCCCGGTTTCACTTTCCTTGCGCATTTCGACGGAAAGCTCGCCGACTTCTTCGAACAGTTTCAAGACGACTTCGTGTTTCTTGTCGGGGTGATGGTCGACGTCTCTTATGTGTTTTTGAAGCTGACTTATAAGCAGGTCTTTTTTAAGCACTGTATCACTCCTTTTAATAAAAAAAGTCCCTGAACGTGTAACATTACACATTTCAAGGACGGATAACCGCGGTACCACCTTAGATTCCATTACTGGCGCTCTTTCCTTTAACGCAGGATTACGGGGGCTCTTTCGAGTCCGACTCCAAGGGAGTAACCCGTCTCGCTGGCAGCTTTCACCGTCCTGCCTCGCTAAAAAGAGCGGGTATTGACCTTTTCACAGTCTTTCAATTGTTTAACTTATGATAATGGATTATCGGTGCTTTGTCAATAAAGGTGTTCAGTCTTTGAGATTGAAAGGCACACTGAGACGTTTGATGCGTTCAAGGATTCTGTAGCCCTTGATCATTTCCGCTTCCTGGTTGCTTTCAAGCATGGATTTCACGAGTTCGTCAATTGGGAGATTGGAAGTGAAGAACGTTGGTCTTTCATCAAGGAGTCGGTACTGAAGGATGGGACCGAGCACTTCGTCTCTGACCCAGCGTGAGAAGGCTTCGCCTCCGATGTCGTCGATGAGTAGAACATCAGCGGTCTTGAGACGGCTGATCTGGCTTTCCAAAGTGCCCGCGCCAATCGCGCTTTTCATCTCTCTTACGAGATCGGGATAATAGGCGATGACGACGTTGAAACCGAGCTCTGAAAAGCGGTTCCCAATCGCGGCGAGCGCGTAGGTTTTCCCAATCTGATAACGTCCGTGAAGATAAAGCCCGCGGATGTGTTCGCCTTTGGCATACTGATTGGTGAGACCAATGATTTTCTGATAAAGGTCTTTTCGGTTCTTGGTGTTCATATGGAAATCTTCAAGGGAGGCTTCATAGATCATCTTGGGCATGTGAAGGGCCGTCACGCGGTTCATGTCACGTTTTTGGCTTTGTTCGGCGCGCAGGTATGCACAGGGTCTATAGGCAAGAGAAATTTTTCCGTCTTTGTACCTCAAGACCGGTTGCATGCCCCGAGTATCCTGTTTGCATTCATGGAGGCCTGCGCACCCGTCACATAGGGGTCTTTGCTGTTTATAAAGCAATAGGTCGTTGAGTGAGTTTTCAATGGTCTCTGCACTGACGTCGTGCTTGATGAAGAAATCCTTCAGTAGTGGATCTTCACTCAGGGATTCGGTGATTTCTTCTACGAGGTTCGGGTTTCTTTTGAAGTTGAGTGGTTTCATGAACTCACTCCTTTCCTTCTTTTAGATAGTCCTTGAACCATCCGACACTGGTGTCGATGGGTTGGCTTTTCTTGTTGTAGCCATAGCCACGGCTTTGTTTTTTGGGTTCGCGTTTTTTTCGAAGACGTTTTTCTACATGGTTGATGGCATCTTCTGCGGTTTTTATGTTGAGGCGTTTCCACTCTGCGACGACTTTTTCGAAATAATTGTATACGGGGAACTGCTGATCGAGTTCCTTCAGGACGTAGGCGATCATGACGTTGATGACTTCAAGAGGCATGTCTGTCTCACTTGTCAGGCGGTCGATGACCTTTAGATCGGCTGCGGGGACTTTCTGACCGGTCAGGTCTTCAAGCAGGGTTCTTGGGTGAACCTCCTTGAAGTAGGCAAGAGACGCATTGTCCGTTTTGCGTGTGACTGGTCCGCGTGTTTGTCTGTAGTTTTCCTGCGCGTATTTTGACAAGGTCTTGAAATCAATGGTGCCGTCTTCGGTGAGGCTTTTCCTAATGGCGTCCTGAAGCGTTTCTTCATCGAAGTTGTAGATGTAGGCCATGGACGCGAGTTTATCTTTCGCATTCTTGGTTCTGCCCTTGGCTTTTAAAAGTGAAGAAGGAATGCCTTCAAGAACAAGATCGAGGTCAAGATCCGTATTGACACTGATTTTTCCAGAGACAGGCTCAACATACTGCGAGCGTGTTGTCGGCGTTGGTTTTACAGGCGGAAACACATCGCTGAAGGCTACGCTTTTGCGGGTGTAGTCGCTGTGCCTTGTCTTGGTTATCTTGAAGTGTGCGATGAGATCCTTGTAGCGTTCTTCACCGATGGCTTTTAGTAGATAGGGGGCGAAGGGAGAATCCTTGATGAAGGCATCCGCGCTCAGTGGCATGTAGCATTCCACGAGATACGCTTCGTCTTTTTCATAGGTTTCTATGAGGCCGACGGCTTCAAGGGTTTTTCTTGCATTCACAAAGCCTTCAGGACGCACGCCTAGCATATCGTAGATAAAAGCGTGCGTATAGCTTGGACTTTTCAAGGTTGAACGCTCCAAAAGGCTTTGAAAAAGCATATAGAGTGAAAAGGCCTCCTTGCCGATAACCGGAAGATAAAGGAGACTGAGCGTCGTAGCATGGGTGTGTGAAAGAGGGGCTTTTGATTCGATTGACAGATGGGTGTTGCTATCGATTTTTTTCATGGAAGCCTCCTATTCACGGTGTAGACTTGTTCCCTTGAGATCAAGGGTCTTATCAAGGTGTTTGTAAAGATTTATGATAATGGTTTTGGGGCGGCCTCGGCCGATGATTCTATACGTCTGGACTTTGAAATCCACACTGGTTTCTTTCGGGTTGAACGAATGAACACTTGCGACGATGTGAAACTTGCCGCCCTGGATGAAGAGTTCACCGTAGTTGTCATCGCGGTGTTTTACCTTGGCGTCTTTGGAATTGTTGAAGTGTTTTTCAAGCGTATCCATGATGGTTTTTTGATTTGCGTAGTAATAGTGGGTTTGCAAGCTTTTGGTAAGATGCGTTTCACTGGTTTCAGCGAAGTTTGAAAAGTATTCTTTTAGTCCCACATCACTCACCTACTTTCTTGATTAGTGTATCGACTTGTTCAAGGGTGTTTTCTTTTGATTTGGAGTTGTCTATCAGGTAGTCCGCACGGGCTTTTTTTTCTTCAAGCGGCATTTGTGCGCTAATTTTCTCAAGGGCGTAATGGCTATCAATACCGTCGCGGTCCATGAGTCTTTGAAGTTGTACTTCCCTGCTTGTGTAAACGACAAGTGTCTTGTCGCATAGATCGTCAAATCCCGCTTCAAAAAGAAGGGGCACTTCTATGACGATGAGGTTGTCATCATTCGTTTCAAGTGTGTCGAGTCTCTTTTTTACTTCGTTTTTCACTTTCGGGTGAACGATCGCGTTCAGCGTGTTCCGTTTGTCTTTTGAGGCGAAAATCAACTTGGCGAGCCTTTTTCTGTCGAGGGTGCCTTCCTCATCAAAGACTTCACGGCCAAACGCGGCTTTGATTTCATTTAGCGTGTCTTTTTTTTCCATGACGTTTTTGGCGATGATGTCGGTGTCAATCAAATGGGCACCCCGCTTTTCAAAGAAGCTTGCCACTGTGGACTTTCCTGTTGCAATGCCGCCTGTAAGACCGAGTTTCACACTCATCGGAGTCACCCCTTCTTCTGGCAGGTTGGGCAAAAGTACGTGCCTCTTCCCGCTATTTTTTCCTTTTTGATTGTCCTGCCGCAATTCTTGCAGGCTTCCCCTTCACGCATATGCACATTCAAATGTAGCTGAAACATGCCGTCAATCCCAAGGGCGTTTTTGTAGGTTCTTATCGTTGTGCCTCCGCTTTCAACCGCACGGTTCAAAATGTCTTTCGCACAATGGGCGAGTTTTTCTATGCGGTAAGGCGAAAGCGTCTTCGCCGTGGTTTCAGGATGAATTCTCGCGCAGAAAAGAATTTCATCAGCGTAGATGTTTCCGATTCCGCTGATGACTGTCTGATCAAGGATGGCGGCCTTGATCGGGCGATTGCTTTTGAGTTTCTTTTTCAATTTCAAAATATCGAACGTCTCACTGATTGGCTCCTCGGCTACGTGCATGAGTGGTTTGGTTGTGAAAAGCTCGGCTTCTTCTCTTAGATGCACTGTGCCGAATTTGCGCACGTCGTAATAACTTAACGCACGCCCGTCACTCAGGATGAACCTCAGATGTTCATGGGTGTCCTTGGGCGTGTTCTTCTGTTTGATCAGAAACTTGCCTTCCATGCGAAGATGGATGATCATCGTAAGATCACCAACTTTGAACATCAGGTGTTTTCCCAGGCGTTCAATCCTCTTGATAGGCTTGCCTATGACACTGTTTTTGAAGACTTCATTGTCCACATCCTTGACCATCTTTGGATAATAGATCAGGACATCTTCTATCGTGCGGTTTTTTACGAGAGGCTCCAATGACCTTTTGACGGTTTCCACTTCGGGTAGTTCGGGCATCAGTCGATCCTTTTTATGCGTGAAGCGTCGTATCGTTTTTTAATGGCGACTTTTTCAGACTCTGCAGGGTAGCCAAGCGCAATCATGTTAAACGGTGTGAGTTCTTCAGGAACATCAAGGATGTCCTTGATTTTATCCGTGCGTTCTTCTAGAGGGTAGGCACCGATCCATACTCCGCCAAGATCCTGTTCAACCGCTTCAAGCAGTATGTTTTCCGTACTTGCGGCCATGTCCTGGGCGCGCATGTTCGATTTATTACCGGTTTCTCTCATGAGCGTGACGATGCCTAGTGGCGCTTTTTTCAAAGGCCAGGCACCTGTTGAGACATTGGAGAGTTTTTCCAAAATGTCTTTATTCCTTATGACAATGTATTCCCATGGTTGCTGGTTGGTCGCACTTGGAGCCTGCATGGCACTTTCAAGTAGCAGGATTTCCTTTTCCTTTTCAACGGGTTTCTCTTCGAATTTTCTTATGCTTCTACGTTGCATGCATACTCTGTTCATGATTTCACCTCCGGGTTTACATGAACTACGGCTTCTTGAATATTGTGTTTATCTGTTAAAGCGTCTCTTACTTCATGGGCAATGTCATGGCCCTGTTCAACACTCAGTGCACCATCAACGACCACATCAAGTGTGACCTGGTAGTAATGCCCATAGGTAATGGCGGTGATGGTATCCACACCTTTGACGCCTCTGACGTCACATACGGTTTCCTTGATTGACCTGATGGTTTCTTCTGAGGCACTTTTGCCAAGCACAAAGGTAATGGCGTCACGGATGATTCTGATGCCTACGTAGATGACAAGCAGTGCGATGAAGAAGGCGGCAACTCTGTCTCCGTATCTGAGGGCGTTGATATCATAGCGTTCTCCAAGAAAGGACATCAAGAACCCGCCGAGAACGACAAGGCTCCCAAGCATGTCGGTGAAGGATTCCTTTCCACTCGCCTTGACGATCTGGCTGTCGAGTCTGTTTCCGTGGTACGTCAGATACCGCGCTAAAATGAGTTTGATAATGATAACGAATATGACGATGAAAGACCCGTATATATTCGGCACTTCGGGTCCGTCTCCGATATTGAGAATCATGTCTCTTATGAGCTGGTAGGCTATGAAAAGCACACCAAGACCTAAAAATATGCTGAGAACGTATTCGATTTTCCCGTGTCCAAGAGGGTGTTCGCTGTCTGGGGGTTTTTGGCTTTCTCTAAGCCCGAGAAGCACAAGGACATCACTGAAGAGATCACTTGTGGAGTGTACGGCATCCGCTATAAGTGCGGCGCTGTTTACGGCGAATCCGCCTATGACTTTGACGATGATCATGGTGATGTTGACGAAGAAACTCCTGAGCATCACCGATTCGCGGCTTTTATTTGGCTTCATTGAGGTTCCCTCCTATCAAAGCATCGACAGTGAGAGGCACCTTGAGATTCGCGACTTCTTCCATGGTTTTCTTAACGAGTTTCTGCATGGTTTCCTTTTCGTCTTCAGGGACGTCAAATACTAGTTCATCGTGTATCTGCAAGATGAGTTTCGATTTGAGGCCTTGTTTTTTGATGGCGTCATCCAATTCGTTCATGGCGATTTTTATGAGGTCAGCCGCACTGCCTTGAAGCGGTGCGTTCATCGCTGTTCTTTTGCCCATTTCTCTTTGGGTGTGAATCTTGGAGTAAAGTTCAGGAATGTAGCGTCTTCTGCCATAAAGGGTTGCGACGTATCCATCTTTCTTGGCGTCTTCAACCACCTGGTCCATATACGCTTCAATGCCTGAAAAGCGCTCATAGTAACGGCTGATGAATGTCTTGGCTTCAGCCGCTGATATGCCCAGTTCCTGTGAAAGTCCCCAGGGCGTCTGACCATAGATGATGCCGAAGTTCACGGCCTTGGCCATTCTGCGCTCGTTGCTCGTAAGTTCTTCCTTGTCAAAGACAAGTCTTCCCGTTGCGCTATGGATGTCTTCGCCGTTGTTGAAGGCTTCGATGAGACGTTTCTCATTCGCAAGATGCGCAAGAAGTCTCAGTTCAATCTGGGAATAGTCCGCCGCAATCAACACGTTGCCTTTTGAAGGGATGAAGACTTTTCTTATGTTTCTGCCCATCTCGCTTCTGATTGGGATGGTTTGAAGATTCGGTTCAATGCTTGAGAGCCTTCCGGTTTGTGTAAAGGCCTGTTTGTAGATGGTGTGGATTTTGCCGTCCTCGTGAACGGCGTCCTGAAGGCCCTTTATATAGGTGTTTCTAAGCTTGTCGACCATGCGGTAGCGAATGATTTTTTCGATGATCGGGTGTTTGCCTTCGAGTTTTTTGAGGACGTCGATGTTTGTGGAATACCCGGTTTTGAGTTTTTTCTGAGGCGGGAGATCGAGTTTTTCAAAAAGAATCTCGGAAAGCTGCTTGGGTGATCCTATATTGAATTCTTCTCCTGCGAGTTCATGGATTTTTTCTGTGAGATCCTTAAGATCCTTTTCAAGGGTTTTGTCGATATCCTTAAGCGCGTCTTCATCAATCTGTACGCCGTAGTGTTCCATCTCGGCGAGTACAAAGGATAAAGGGAGCTCTATATCTTCATAAAGGCTCTTTTGATCATGATCATCAAGGTCGCTTTCCATTTTTTTCTTGAGGGCCTTGATGGCACGCGCCTTGCTGGCGGCGTATTCGATATAGGTCTTTTTCTCGGGCACAGCCGCTTTCGCACCTTTTCCGTATACGTCTTCCAGGTATGGGACGTCATGGTAATCGAAGTTCGATACGATAACTTTGAAATCCTCTTTGGTGTTTGTCGGGTTCAGGACGTACGCTGCCAGCAGCAAGTCAAATTCAATCCCTTTAACAGAAAGATTATCCTGCATGAGGGAAACCTGAAGACGCTTCACATCATGAGTGTACTTTTTCTTCTTTTCGTCTTTGAGGAATGCCTTGAACGCTTTTGAACCAACGGCTTTTTCATAAGGGATGAAGAAAAGACCGGCGTCACTTAGAAGCGCAAAGCCGAGTTTTTCCGCGAAATGATAGTTGGAGCCAAACGATTCGAGCACGAGGGTGGTCTCATTTTGTGAGACGGCCTTTTCGATGTCCGTTTCTTTTTCAATCGGCTCAACGGGTGTGACGTCTTTCTTGGACTCTTCAGGGTCATCTTCAATGCCATTGTCCTTTTTAAGACGACGCAGCAAACTATGGAATTCAAGATACTCGTAAAAATCAATCAGTGCGGAACGATCAATCCCTTCATAGCGGAGATCATCAAGTGTGAAATCTAGATCCGCATCGGTTTTGAGGGTCGCGAGGTCTCTGTACTTGATGGCGTCTTTTCCATATGTTTCGATTTTTTCCTTGAGTTTGCCTTTGAGTTCGTTCACGTTTCTAAGCAGATTGTCGACGGTTTCATATTCATGGAGAAGTTTGAGTGCCGTCTTCTCACCGACGCCTGGGATGCCTGGAAGGTTGTCTGAAGAATCGCCCATGAGGCCTTTAAGGTCGGGAATCTGCGCAGGCGTGATGTTCATGTCTTCTTTAAGCGAATCCGCCGTATAGTCTTTTTCAGGCTGAAGGCCGCTTTTTGACACTCTCTGGTGAACCTTGTGGTTCAAAAGCTGATAGAGGTCACGATCGTTTGAAACGATTTCTATGTCGTCAAAATCATCATAGAATTTGGTCGCAAGGGTCCCGATGATGTCGTCGGCTTCGAGGGCTTCGCTTTCAAAGACTTTCATCCCCAGTTTGTCAGGTACGGCCTTGATGTAGGGAAGCTGTTCTCTGAATTCATCGGGCATCGGTTTTCTGCCCGCCTTGTATTCTTCATATTCCTTGTGTCTGAAAGTGGCCTTCCCCTTGTCGAATGCGACGAGGATATGGGTGAAGTCCTCTTTCAAGATCAGATTGAGCATGTTTGTGATTGCGTAAACGGCATTGGTGAACTCACCGCGTGAGTTTTTCATCATACGGCCTGAATACGCGGTTGCGTAGTAGGCTCGAAACATTAAATTG
Source organism: Caryophanales bacterium (assembly GCA_041694275.1). Lineage (GTDB taxonomy): Bacteria > Bacillota_I > Bacilli_A > Izemoplasmatales > Izemoplasmataceae > M55B118. The sequence goes on along the minus strand of JASMTQ010000062.1, from coordinate 18,483 downwards.
GAGCCGTCAATAAGGATCAGTTTTTTCATTGATGTTCCCTCGTTTCCGTTTTGAAATCTATGTGTATTTTACCACATGCGGGGGTAAAATAAAAAAAATACCCATCGAAATGAGTATTTATTTTGTATGCTTTTCCAAGTAGTCGACAATGTCTTGAACAGTTTTCATTTTAGTGGCCGAAGAATCGTCGATTTCAATATCGAATTCTTCTTCGATCGCCATGATGAGTTCCACGGCGTCCAGTGAATCTGCACCAAGATCATCGGCTAGTTGTGAATCAACATCGATGGAATCTTCTTCAACACCGAGTTCATCCGCGATAATCGCTCTGATTTTCTCTAACACGAGCATCACTCCTTTTTTATTCGCTATCATTATAGTGTTTAAGGTGTGCTTTGTCAATGAAGAGTGCTTTTGTTCTTTTCATAAATGAGTGCTTTTGTTCTTTTCATAAATGGAAACAAGTCCGCGCAAGATAAGCAGATCGTCCATGATGTAATCATCAGGAAGCAGGGTTTTAATCAGTTGGGCGGCGCCACCTGTGACAATGACGGCCACGTCGCTGTTAGAATAATCACGCTTGATGGCTTCGACAAAGCCCATCACCTGATGGGCATGACCATAAAGAAAGCCCGAATTCAAGGCTTCAATCGTGTTCGTGCCAAGGACCTTTTTAGGCACTTCAAACTCGAACTGAAGCAATTGCGAGGTTCTTGAGACAAGGGCTTCTTTTGACGTATCAAGGCCAATCGTAATCGATACGCCTTTGATAACGTTTTTCTCGACGTATGTGAACGTGGTCGCCGTTCCCATGTCGATGATGATGCTGTTTTTATGGTAGGTGGCGACGGCCCCTGCGGCCGCAGCCACTAAGTCGGCGCCGACTTGCTGTGGATAGTCCGTCTTGATGGAGACCCCGGTCTTGATACCCGGCCCTACGAATACCGGCGTAATGCCATAGTACTGTGTGATGAATGTTTTAAAGGCCGTATTGAGCTGTGGCACAACACTTGCAATGATCACTGCATTTACATCTTCAAAAAGATAGCCAAGAAGGCTCTGGTATTCATCACTTGATTTGGTCTGATCGGTTTTGAAACGATACGTTTTCTCAATCGTGCCGTTGCCTTTTCCGATATGGATGTTGCTGTTTCCTATGTCGATATATAGACGCATGGGTGGTCCTCCTACTTCATGGCGAATTGGTTGCTTGCTTTCAAACGCCTTACGATTGGGGTTCCAATCATGATTGCGAGAATGATTTCAATAGGACCGTTGAGTGCCATGACGGCCGCAATGAACTGAAAAAGCGGTCCGAAAAACTCTTCAATGGAATCCTGGAAGAACACGAGACTAGAAAGCACTACAATCGTATGCGTCAAAGTGGCAAGACCGAAGGTCAGACCGATGACAACCGGTTCATTGGATATAAGCGCTCTAAGTCCTTTGTAGATGTACCAGGTAAGCAAGCCGAATATGATTCTTGGCAGAATACTGATAAACGGATTTTGAAACACTACATCGGCAACGCCGGGTCTGACGTAGGCGACAATCAGGGAAAACACCCCAAAGGCCGTACCCAGTACGAGACCGTATTTTCTTCCTCCGTAAATGGTACCGATGATGACGGGAATGTGAATCGTGACAATGGCGACCGGTCCGATTTGAATGTAGCCAAGGAACGGAATCATTGACATGGCGACAATAATCGCGATAAACATCGCCATCATTGTCATTTCTGATGTTTTTCTGTTTCTCATTTGAAATTCTCCTTTATTTTGGGCCTTGATAGGTCCCTTATTGTGAAGTTTATTTATATTGATACGCTTTAAAGACTCGCGTGCTTGAGCTACACGGTCTTACGCGCATGAATATCCTTAATGGTGAACTATACGTTGGAACGGATTTCTTCGTAGGTTTCCTGATTCATGGAACGAATGACCGCAAGCACCATGTCCTTGACGGCCTGGTAGTCATTTTCATGAATCATGGATGTGGTTGAATGAATGTAACGTGCAGGCATACCGATGGTCGCAACGATGACTCCGTCACCGTGAAGTTGCGCACGCGCAGCGTCGGTGCCACCTTTGGATTGGTAGTACTGGTATTTGATGCCGTGCTTTTCAGCCAGGGCTTCGAAATGCTTTTTCATGCCCTTGTGCATGATGGCGTTCGGGTCGTAAAATCTTAGAAGGAAGCCTCCATCGAGTTTTCCGCCGACTTCATCGTCGTCAAACGAATCCGTACATGGTGAACAGTCTACTGCGAGGAATACATCCGGGTCCACAAGCGCAGTGGCCGTTGACGCACCTCTTAGGCCCACTTCTTCTTGTACGGTCGCACCAGCGTAAAGTGAACAAGGCAGCGTTTCATCCTTGAGGGTTTCCATGATGTCAAGCGCCATGGCTGAACCAAAACGGTTGTCCCAGGCTTTGGAGATGAATTTCTTGCCATCTTTTGTAGGTGTATAGGAATTTTTCGCAATGATCTGTTGTCCGATTTTCACGCCGAGTTTCTGTGCGTGTTCCTTGTCGTCTGCGCCGATATCAAGCAAAAGGTCGTCAAAGCTCTTGAGGGCCTTTTCCTTGCTGTCACCACGGGTGAGGTGCGGGGGCTTTGAAGCCGTAACCCCGGGAATTTCGTCCATGTCATCCGTGTAGATAATCATGTGTTGTGACAAGAATACTTCTGGTTTCATGCCGCCAAGACCCTTCATCTTGACAAGGCCTTTGTCCGTAATGCCGGTGACCATGCCACCGACTTCATCCATGTGGCCTGCAAGCATGACCTTTGGGCCTTTGCTTTCACGGTTCAATACGCCGAAGACGCTCCCAAGCTTGTCTTCGATGATGTCATCTGTGTACTTCGAAAGTTCGTTTTTCATGTATGTTTTTACGTGATGTTCAAAACTTGGTGCACCTGGCAGGTTCACCAGATCTTTATAGATTTTCTTCATGTTTAGTTTCCTCCTTGAATGTAGCGGTAAGTTTATATATTGGGCCTTCCTTGGAAAACCGTTCTTCAAATTCCGTCATGAACAATGTATCCTTGTCATATGCTTTGTGAAGATCGAGGCAAATTTCCTTGAAGTCAACGCCAAAGTCATTCATGGTTTCAAGTGTGTATTCAAAAAGATTGCGATTGTCGGTTTTGAATTCAAGCACGCCTTCTGGCTTTAAGAGTGAACGATAAAGCTTTAAAAACCCTGGATGGGTAAGGCGTCTTTTGGCGTGGCGTACTTTCGGCCATGGATCTGAAAAGTTCAGATAAATCGTATCGACACTGCCAGGTTCCAGATTTTCCTTGAGCATCTGTGCGTCGGCCTGAACCAGAAGAACGTTGTCTCTTGGTTCTTCAATGAATTTTTCAAGGGCTCTGACAATCACACTGTCGTAGCGTTCAACCGCTAAAAAGAACCTTTCCGGATAAGCGGCTGATAGATTGTGTATGAACTGACCCTTGCCGGCGCCTATTTCGAGATCAAGCGGACGGTTGTCGATTCTAGAATGAAGATCGACTTTTGCGCCTCTTGGAATTTCAACGATTTTATCGGGATGGGTCTTTATTGTTTTTTCTGCGTGTTTTACTTTTCTAAGTCTCATCAAATCACCGTTATTATTATATCAAAGCCTATCCTTTTTCTCCAGGAAAGTCTTTCTTTATTTATAGAGAAGTCTCTGAACCACTTAAGTTTTCTATGGCTTCCATGTAGATTGCGGTCGCCTTGAGAAGATCGTCAATGAAAATGTGTTCATCAATCTGATGTGCCACGTCTTCTCTTCCGGGCATCACAAGACCAAACGCCACACCCTTTGAGAGGGTACGTGCGTACGTGCCACCACCTATTGTGAACGGTGGATTTTCATAGTCTTTCGTAACGTTTTGATAAGCATCCATAAGCGTAGTGACAAGTGGGTCTTTGGGATTCACGTAATGCGGTGGCACATGGCCCTTGGATTCGTAAGCCAGCTTGTACTTGTAGGCAAGTTTTGAAAGGGTGTGCCCTGCCTTTTCAAGATCGAAGCTCCCCGGATAGCGGACATTCACGCCAATCAAGGCGCCTTCTTTTGAATATCTGAACACGGCTGCGTTCAGTGTGAGGGCCTTGAGCTGTTCATCGCTTGAAGCGATGCCTGTCTTCTCACCATAGTGGTCAAACGCGAATACGTTCGCAATTGCGTTGATATAGGGATGGTCGATATGACTGCTTAAAAATGTGGCCAGATGGGCCGCTCCGTTAATACCCTTTTCAGGGGTTGAGGCGTGCGCGCTTTTCCCTTCAAGCGTATAGGTGTTTCCTTGAACGTTTCCTTTGAGTCCATGTTCACTTAAATACCTTTCGAAATCGTCTTTGAGATCAAGCGATTCATCGATGACCGAAGTCGCTTCTGCGGGCACGACATTGTAGCGATCACCCGAAGAAAAATAAATCAGACTACCCGGTTGAGCTTTCCCGGTGAAGTCGAAGGAAAAAAGCCCTTTTTCACCGTGAATGACAGGAAACTCCGCATCCGGTGAGAAACCGGCATCGGGCATCGGTTCTTTTTCGAAGTAGCGTTCTATACCGCGGTTCGCGGTTTCTTCATCCAACCCCAGGATTAGACGTATTCGTTTTTTCGGAATAAATCCCTTTTCTCTAAGGAGTTTCATCGCAAAATAAGCAGCGATGGTCGGTCCCTTGTCGTCCATGGTGCCCCGTCCATAAATCTTACCATCGCTGATGTATGGTTCGAAGGGTGGACGCGTCCAGTCTCCGGTTGCCGGGACCACATCAAGATGTGTCAGAATCCCGAGGATGTCTTCGCCCTCTCCCCACTCAATATGACCAGCGTGGTTGTCCACGTTTTTAGTGATGAATCCATCTTCTTCACCAAGATCAAGCATCATCTTCAAAGCCTTGTCAATGGTCTCGCCAAACGGTGCTTTCCTTTTTTTGTCATAGTTTTCAAGGACGCTTGGAATGCGTACAAGATCTTCAAGCACTCCTATCAAACGGTCTTCATGTTTTTTTACATATTCCAGATAACTCATAAACAGCCCTCCAATGCAATTTATACTACCACGGGTCATATCATAGTTCAACAATAAGGAACTTCGGACCCTTTATTGCTTGACATATGAATGTTCTCTCATATAATATAATAGAACAGTAGGTGATACTATGATTAAGAAAATCGTAATGAAAAACCTCATTTGTTCAGGCTGCGCTTCCAGAATTGAAAAAGCGCTCAATGAACGTTCCGATATACATTCTGCAAGTTTTAATTTCGCGAGTCAGACAATGCTTTTGGACGCCGATGAGTCCTTTGTCGTCTCAAATGAAATAGCCTCCATTCAAAAGCTTGTCGATTCAATTGAAAACGGCGTTGAAGTCATGCCTTATGGCGCCCGTAATAAAACATCGCCTCACCATTTCATCAAAGCATACCGCTTTGTGTTTTTGGGTGGGCTTATTTTTTTACTGGGTGGCTTGCTTGGCTATTTTGACATTTTAAGACCCAGACTGAACCTTCTTTACTGGGTAGGGTACGCCCTCATTGCAAAAGACATCCTTCAAAGCACCTTAAAAAGCATAAAGCGCAAAGAATTCTTCAATGAGAACTTTCTTATGTTCATCGCAACATTCGCAGCCATGATCATTGAAAAACCTTTTGAAGCGGCGGCTGTCATCATCTTCTATTCAGTGGGTGAACACCTTCAGCACAAGGCCGTGGACAAATCAAAAGACGAAATCAGCGCGCTTATCGATCTTCACGTCGATTACGCGAATGTCCTTGAAAATGGCGAAGTCACAATCAAGGATCCATTGAGCGTCAACATCGGCGATACGCTGATTGTCAAAAATGGCGAGAAAATTCCTACAGACGGTGTCATCACCAAGGGAAATACCGCACTCAACACAAGTGCTCTCACCGGTGAATCAAAACTCAAATCCGTTGGCGTGGGCGACGAGGTTTTGAGTGGAAACATCAATACCGGCAGTGTCATCGAACTCGAGGCTAAAAAGGAATACAGCGATTCAACCATTGCAAGAATCATCGATCTCATAGAAAACTCCACAAACCAAAAAGCCAAAACCGAAAACTTCATTACCAAATTCGCAAAGGTCTATACTCCGGTTGTTACTCTGGCGGCGATTCTTATTTTCATCATTCCTTCCATCATGGATCCCGGCAATATGGAAGAATACCTCTTCAGAGCCGCGACGTTCCTTGTAATAAGCTGCCCATGCGCCTTGGTGCTTTCAATCCCGCTTTCCTACTTTGCAGGCATTGGCGCAAGCGCAAAAGAAGGCATACTCTTCAAAGGCTCCAACTTCCTTGATATGATGAACGATGTTGACACCATTGGCATTGACAAGACCGGAACGCTCACCCACGGTAATTTCGAAGTGGCTGGATATACCGACTATAAAACCTTAAAATACGCCGCAAGCCTTGAACACTACTCGAATCATCCGATTGCACGCTCCATCGTCGACGCTTACAAAGGCAACTTCGTAAGTTATGACGATGTCATGGAAGTTGCAGGGTACGGCATGAAAGCCAACACCCTTGAAGGCACACTGCTTGTTGGAAACAAGAAGATGCTCGAAAACGAAGGCATCACGCTTAAAGATGAAAAAGACCTTGCAGGCACCAACGTATTCGTAGCGCTGAACGGTAAATACATGGGTCGCATCGTCGTAAAGGATCAGCTCAGAAAAAGCAGCATTTCAGCGATCAAAAAACTTTCTAAAGGCCGGACCATCACCATGCTTACGGGCGACAATGACGCCACCGCAAGCGAGGTCGCAACCGAGCTTGGCGGCATTCACTATGAACCAGGCTTGCTACCTGAAGACAAAATCACACACTTTAATGCATTAAAAACCCAAAAAAAGAAAATGTATATCGGAGACGGCATCAACGACGCCCCGCTCATAAAGTCCGCGGATATCGGACTTGCAATGGGTGGAGGCAGTCAACTCGCGCTTGATGTTGCGGACGTCATCATCATGGATGACGACCTCACCCTTGTCGATGAAGCGTTCAGACTCTCCAAAAAAACACGCAACATCGTCTATCAGAATATTCTGCTTTCTCTCGGTGTGAAATTCTCGTTTCTCATCCTTGCAGGGTTTGGTGAAGTGTCCATGTTCGAAGCCATTTTCGCAGATGTCGGCATCACCATGATTGCCGTATTAAACGCACTTAGACTCATTTATAAAAAGAAGGGGAGACACCATGAAAAAAAACAAGGCGCTTGATGAATGCAAGACACTGTTCAAACTGTTTTCAGACACCACGAGACTGAGAATCATCGACCTTTTGCTCGAAGGGCCACTCAACGTACAGGCAATCCATGAGACACTCGGCCTCAAGCAATCCACCGTTTCACATCAGCTCAAGCTTTTGCGCGAACAAAACGTGGTCGCCGCGGATCGTGACGGAAAGAAAATATACTATAGCCTTAAAGATGACCACGTCAAGAAAATATACGTGATGGCAAAGGACCATGTCACCGAATGTGATTGACGCATAAATGTCTTGACTTTGAAATCATTACAGTGTATATTATAAATAAGCCAAACCCGGAGAAATCCGGCGACGGAAAGCTAAAGGGTCTAAAAAGACAGCCAGCTGCCATTCACAGAATGCGCAGCTTTTTTAATGGAGGTTTTTTCTATGCCCGAAAACAACAAAGGCATCACCCTGATAGAATTGCTTGTCGGTATTGTCATTCTAGGCATTATCGGAGCGATGAGCACCCCCCTTATTGGTCAATCCTTTGAAAACATGCAAAAAGATAAAATACTGGAAGATTCCCTGCATATAGAACGCGCGGCTGAAAACTACTGCCTGCGTCCTGAAAATGCATGTCCGATAGGTGAAGACGTCCCTATGGAAAAGCTTGTTGAATATATCGATGGCTACGATGAAAGTTATACAGTGACCGTAAAACGTATTTCAGAAAGGTCTTTTGGTATATATTATGCATCCACGGACGAGTATTCATTTCCTTTCAATCAAGAAGGAAAGCTGATTTCCAGAGAACTGAGTGCACGAACAGCCACAAGAGACCTTGTAAACATCCCCGGAGAAAGTGAAGACGTTCCTGATCAGGATTTGGGTAATGACGACAATTCCAGCGTACTAGACTTTCCAGAATGGGAAGAAGGCGCCCACTCTGTAGGAGATAGAATTCAATACGATGGAAAAGTGTTTGAGATCAGACACGGCGACGGTGTATGGAGCCCTCCGACGGTTGATAACCTTCGACCTTATGGTGGATTTCAGGAAGTTGAAATCGGAAACAGTTATAGAGCATACAACACATACACGACTGGCGATACGGTCCGCTATCAAGGCATGACCTATACCATGCGCCATGAAGGCGGAAACGGCGAAGACCCTTCAACATCTTTGGCCTGGCAGGCCCAAACCATGCGATACACCCCCTACAACGTATATGATACGGGTGATTCCGTTGTCCATAAAGGCAGTACATACGTGGCTTTGAACTGGGGAACAGGCATAGAACCCGGTACAAAAGCCTCAACCGGAGTATGGCAAAACATATCAAGCGACAAATGGGAACCCTATAACACCTATGACTCCGGTGATACCGTTGAATACAAAGGCACAACCTATAAAGCGAGCTACTTTACTCAAAACGATAACCCAGAAACTTCAAGTGTCTGGTCCGTAGTTAACGAAGGCAACCAACCAGTGCGGTGGAATGCAAATGAAATATACATCGCAGGGGACCTTGTCACCCACGGAAACACCACCTATGAAGCCCAGTGGTGGACACAAGGAGACAACCCTAAAAAACACTCTGGTGATTATGAAGTATGGCAACCAGTCAATTAACCCTCCCCAAGGGACCTTCCCTGTTTATTTATATGAAAACCTCCAGTCGAAAGTGACTGGAGGTTTTCTTTTAAATGATAATCAGGAATGTCTGATAAGCGCGTAATGTTTCTTCCCACGTCTTAAGACAGTATACGTGCTATGAAGCGCATCCGATTTATCGATGGTCGCATCCACATCTTTCACTTTATCGCCGTTCACACTGACGGCGTTTTGCTTGATCATGGTACGCGCTTCTCTTTTGGAACTAGACAAGCCTGTCTCAATAAGTGCGTCCACGAGTGGATGGCTATTTCCTACATTCGTAGTGGGCAGACCTTCAAAGGCCATTTCAATTTCGTTGGCACTGAGGGTGTCTATTTTGTTTTTGAAAAGCGCTTCAGTGATGTTCATGGCACTTTCAAGCCCTTTTTCCTTGTGAACGAGAAGGGTCATGGCTTTGGCGAGCGCCTTTTGAGCATGTCTTAGATGCGGGGTTTCTGCCATATCCTTTTCGATTTTATCAAGGTCTTCAAAGGAATAATCGGTGAACTGTTTCAACCGAAGCATCGCTTCATCATCTTCAAGGTTGATCCAGTACTGATAAAACGCATAAGGCGAGGTCTTTTCAGGATCAAGCCACACGGCGCCTCCTTCGCTTTTTCCAAATTTGGAGCCGTCTTTTTTGGTGATAAGTGGAATGACGAGTCCGTAGGCTTTTGCGTTTGCGCCTTCTTTTTTGCGGATGAGTTCAAGGCCAGCGGTGATGTTGCCCCATTGGTCCTGCCCTCCAAGTTGAAGGGTACAGTTTTTATTTCTGTAAAGTTCCCAGAAATCCAGAGACTGAATGATCTGGTAGGTGAACTCGGTGAAGCTTATACCTGAGGCGAGGCGGCTTTGAACGCTGTCTTTTGCAAGCATCTGATTCAAATTGAAGTGCTTTCCGATGTCTCTTAGGAAACTGAAAAGATCGTATTCCTTGAGCCAGTCGTAGTTGTTGACGACCAGAGCATCAGGAAGGATTTTCCTGACCTGGGCGGAAATCTTTTCAACGTTTTGTTTGATGGTTTCTGCGCTTTGTAAAGGTCTTTCAGTGTTCTTGCCACTTGGATCGCCTATCTGGCCAGTTCCCCCGCCTACGAGCAATATGGGTTGATGGCCATGTTTTGAGAGTCTTCTCGCAACAAGGTAGGTCACAAGGTGGCCTACGTGAAGAGAATCTCCTGTAGGGTCGGCTCCAAGATAGAAGGTGACTTTTTCGTTTTCCATGACTTTTTCAAGTGCATCGTCGGTCACGGCATATAACAGTTCGCGTTTTTTTAATTCTTCAATGACATTCATGGGATAACCCTCCTGAAATATAAAAAGGTGGCACCTGTAAGGACGAACGTAAGTCCGCGGTACCACCTATGTTTTGGATTGTTCCAACACTTTCGGTTATAACGGAACCACCGTCCATTGTTTTGCAATGGCGACTCCCAGATGTATTTCAAATGAGCCATTTCCAGTTCACAGCCCCACTGGATCTCTTTGAATGACGGTCATTTTACTTCTTCTGTTCAAAGTCTTACTTTTGTTTTGTTGAACCGCGATTGATGATATCGTGATCAAGCTTGATCATGCGGTCTTCGATTTCTTCTTGATTCATGAGCTTTGTTAGCACGCGCATTGAGACGGCACCGATATCGTAAATTGGAACATCTACGCAAGATAGTCTCGGACGTGAAAGCAATGAATATTTCGTATTTTGGAACCCTGCGACTGAAATGTCTTCAGGGACTTTGACGTGATTTTGACGAGCCACATTTATGAATGATACGGCAATCGAGTCGCGTACCGCGATTACTCCGTCCACGGTGTGTGAATGGAAGTATTCGTTGAAGTGCTCCGTGTTGATGGAGATGCGACCACTGGTTCTCATGATACGCGGGGTAAGTCCGGCTTCACTAATTGCGCGAAGATAGCCTTGCTCCTTGAGGTCGTTGACCATGTACTTGCGTACGGTTGAGACCATGTAGATATTGCTTCTACCGTCTTCGATCAGACGTTTGGTCATTTCATAACCGGCCTGTTCATAGTCGATTGAGACACTTGGAATTTCATCGCTTTTAGGATAAATGGTGTTTGTCAAAACGATAGGAATCTGATACTCGTCACGAACCTTCTTGAGGAAGTCATGTTGAGAATCGGTAATCTCATCGTTGAGATAAAGCATGCCATCGACCTGAGCGGCGACGATTTCCTTGAGAACGTCTTCTTCTGAAGAATCCTCGTTGTCCAAAATATAAAGCAGGATTGAATACTTGTACACACGGGCGATATCGGCAATCCCATTCATCATCTCAGCAATGGAGGCACGACTCATGTCCGGTACAAGTACGGCAACAGTTGTCGACTTGCGGCTTGCGAGCCCTCTTGCGAACGCGTTGGGCTTGTACCCAAGCTCTTCGATGACTCTCAAAACTCTTTCCCTGGTTTCCGGTTTGACTTTTTCTGGGTTGTTGATAGCACGAGATACGGTTGCTAGTGAGACGCGGGCTGCGCCGGCGACGTCGTAGATTGTCGCTTTACTCATGAAACCACCTACTTTCTACTTTAGGCTATTATAGCATTTTATGAAAATGTTTTCAATATGATTTGCATTATTTTCTTAATAGGATGAAAACCGATAAAAAAAGCCTTCGAAAAGGCTTTTTTATCGTAATTGTTAGCGACGCTCTTTGATACGAGCCTGTTTCGCGGAAAGTCCACGAATGTAATGCAATTTGGCACGACGAACTTTACCTTTTCTGATGACCGTAATGGCTTCTACAGTCGGTGCATGAACAGGGAATGTACGTTCGATACCGACACCGAAAGACACTTTGCGAACAGTGAATGTTTCACCGACGCCTGAGCCTTGGCGTTTGATGACAAGACCTTCGAAGTTCTGTGTACGTTCACGGGTTTTTTCCTTGATGCGTACGGAAACTCTTACTTTGTCCCCGGGACGAAACTCGGGTACGTCAGTCTTCAGGTACTCGTTGGTAATTTCGCTGATGAGTTGCTGTGACATTGGAATCACTCCTTGACTATTTGAATTGTCCTGCTCTTGGAACCGTATTCCAGCGGAACAGACATTTGTTGACAGCGCGAATAATTATAGCATATCGAAACTTTAATCGCAACTATTTATCTTGTTTTTTAATATATTTTTCATAAAGATCGGGTCTTCTTTCCCTGGTGCGTTCCAGCGCCTTTTCTCTGCGCCAGGATTCAATCATTTCGTGGTGCCCTGAAAGCAGCACTTCCGGGACGGCTTTGCCTTCGAAAACGCGTGGTCTTGTGTATTGCGGGTATTCAAGAAGACCGCTTGCAAACGAGTCATCCTTGTTGGATTCGTCGTTGTGAAGCACGTTTGGAAGAAGACGCACGACGGAATCAATGAGTGCGAGTGCGGCGATTTCTCCTCCGGTAAGGACGAAATCTCCTATGGAAATCTCGATATCGAAGTAGGTGCGAATGCGCTCGTCAAAACCCTCATAATGACCACAAAGGATAATAAGGTGATCGTTTTTGATGAGCGTTTGTGCTCTTTCGTGGGTATATGGCTTGCCCTGGGGTGTCATGAGTATCTTAAGGGCGTGGTCACTGTTTTCAATTGAGCGAAGCGTATCTACAACCGGCTGAGCCTTGAGTACCATGCCCGCACCCCCGCCATAAGGCGTGTCGTCCACACGCATGTGCTTGTCTTCGCTGTATTCACGGAAATCGTGAATATGGATTTCCACGTGCTTGTCTTCCTGTGCCCGTTTCAAAATGGAGTGCTCAAGCACTGGGGCTATCATCTGTGGAAAAAGTGTCAATACGTCTATTCTCATAGCAATCCCTCAATATCATTAAGTGTCATGGTTTTCTTTTCTTTGTCGATAAATAAAACAAAGTGTTTCATGAACGGCACTAGAAGATCCTTCTGCTTGCTTCTTTTGATTCTCAGCATCGCACCTTGTGGCATGTCCAGGACTTCCTTGACGGTCCCTACGAACGCTTCGCCGGCATACACTTCAAAATCTGTCAGTTCATCGAAGTAAAAGGCGTCCTCTTCAAGAGCAGGACGTTTTTCACCGTCAATTTCAAGGGTGCAGTTTCTAAGAGCCTCCGCCGCTTCGTAGGTGTCGTAGCCTTCGAATTTCATGACGATGGAATCCTTGCCGTTGCCGACCTCTTGAAGGGTCACGACTTCAGTTTTTCTTTTGCAGTTGAGCGTGAGCGTATTCCCAACTTTAAAGCGCTCAGAGACAAAGTCCGTTTCGCTTTTGACGCGGACACTGCCTTTGACGCCGTGTGGTTTTTTTACAGTTCCTATTACTACCTTGTTCATTTAAATCATCCTTTAGCGGCTGAACATAATCTTTTCGCTGTTGAACATCGCGTTAAGCAAAATGACGAAGCCGAGTGTGTATATAAGGCTTGAAGCCATGGTTACAAGAAGGTTTGCAATCGTATAATCGAATGTAAGAACGCCTGCAAGAATATTGATCTGCCCGTATATTGGAATCAGGTGGACCCACATTTCATGGTTCACATCCGCTCCAAAAGAATTCATCATGCCTACAATAATCGCGAGGAAATAAACCGGCATGATAAGCATCGAGGCTTCCTTGATGGTCTTTGCGTAGGCACTGATGATTGAAACCAGTCCGACCACAAAGATGACCGTGGTTAAAAGCACCAGCAGAATCGCAAAATAATCCTGGAAGGTATAAATGGAAACATCCGGCATATTGTCATCCATCTGCATGAGTTTTGGAAGGCTCAGGATGATTCCCACAAACGAAGAAAGGGCACTGAGCAACGCGAGCAGTGAAAGCGACGCGACTTTTCCAAGTGCGATGGAGCGCCTTCTTATGGGTCTTACAAGCAAGGTCGCAATCGTCCCTCTTTCCTTTTCTCCCGCAATTGCGTCGGGTCCGATGCTCATCGCACCGGTAAAAAGGAAAATGATGATAAGCATCGGCATGAGACTCGCGATGCCTTCAGCAAGCACGTTTTGTTCATCAACAAGCTGCACGGCATTTAGATTGTAAACCAGGTAATCCTCGGGATTCTCAAGGCGGTTTTGAATGATGGACTGTTGGTAGTTGTTCAGTATGGCACTGACCTGGTTATAGGCTCTTGTTGAATTTTGTTCCCCTTCGTTGAAGATGATTTCAAGATCGGGGGCTTCTTCAGTTTCATAGTTTGCGATTTTTGATTCGAAATTTTCTTCGAACAGGATGACAAGGTCATACTCCCCTTCAAGAACGTTATCCTCAAGGATTTCTCTGTTCACGTCAGTTGCATCGTGAAATTCAACAGAATACTCGCTGTTGATCTCACTTCTCAGTGCACTGGGCATGTTCGATTCGTAAATAACTGATTCATGACTTTCAAGGTCCTCCTCCATGTCTCCAAGGAACGTGCCCATCAGGGAGTAAATGAGGAAAATACTTAGACCAGGAAGTATGAATATGCTTAAAATAAGACGCTTGTCACTGAAAACACGATAAATCTCTTTCCTGAAAACCGTCCATATATCACGCATCGGCGACACCCCCTTCAATCATATAATCAAAGAAAATGCCTTCAAGCGTTCCATCCTTGCTTTCTTTTCTCACGTTGTCCAAAGTATCTGAAATTTTTATTTTACCATCCACAATAATGCCTACTCTATCGCATATTTTTTCAACGACGCTCAAAATGTGTGTAGAGATAATGACGACTTTTCCAAGGTCTCTCAATTCAACCAGGTAATCGGTCACCGTTTTCGCAGTAAGAACATCAAGACCTGTGGTTGGCTCATCGAAGACAACGGTTCCCGGATCATGAACAAGCGCAATGGCAAGTGACGTTTTTTGTTTCATCCCACTTGATAAATCAGCGACTTTGACTTCGGCGAATCTGTCAATGCCAAAGCGTTTGAAGAAAAAAGCCTTGCGCTTTTGCTTTGTGGCTTTGTCAAGACCGTGAAGGTCCGCAAAGTAATCAAATAGGTAATTCGGGGTGAAATGTTCATCCAGTTTGAGTTCCGTTGTCAAAAAAGCGATGTCGCGGCGGACGTTGATGCTTTCGTTTTTAACGCTCATGCCATTGACGGTGATATCCCCTTCATCAGGCGATATCAAAGTGGAGATGCATCTGAGTGTAGTTGTCTTGCCTGCCCCGTTGGGGCCAAGCAGACCATAGATTTCTCCCGGCTTCGCTTCGAAGGAAAGACCGTCAACTGCGACTTTTCTTTTTTCATCCGTGTTTTGAAGCTTTCTTTGTTTTCTGGATAGATTGAAGGTTTTCCTGATATTCTCTACACGCAAGGATTCCATGGTAGCCTCCTGAACAATAGTTTAATGAGTTGAAAAAATCTCCTTAAAAGTGAAAACTTCAAAGGAGATTGTGATCAAAACGCATCAATATTGATGGTTATTTTTTTGTGCTCGCGGGATGCGCTCGCATAGGCAATGGTTCTAATAGCGTTCGCGATACGACCATTTTTGCCTATGACCCGGCCAAGGTCATCGTTATGTACGAGTACCTGCATGGTTACCAAG
The DNA here is from genome assembly GCA_041694275.1 of Caryophanales bacterium. GTDB lineage: Bacteria > Bacillota_I > Bacilli_A > Izemoplasmatales > Izemoplasmataceae > M55B118. Next base: position 3,086 of record JASMTQ010000062.1, on the reverse strand, counting down.
TCATCATCATCTGCGATCTTTTGAACCGCAACATCTTCATCATGAATGACAAGAGGCCTCACCAGGTCCGCAATAAGCTTTTCGTAATCAACAGCCATATTTTAGCGCCCCTTATTTAGCGTTTTTTTGATTGTGGAATTTCTCCATTACACCTTGTTTGCTCAGTAGGTTTCTTACTGTGCTTGTTGGTTGAGCTCCATAAGAAAGCCATACAAGAGCGCGTTCCTCATTGATTTCAACTTGTTTGTCATCGGCGTTTGTTGGAAGGTAAGAACCAAGAACCTCAAGATATTTTCCATCACGTGCACGTCTTGAATCAGCAACGACGATTCTGTAGTAAGGTTGGTTTCTTTTTCCGAAACGCTGTAAACGCATTTTAACCATAGATATTTCCTCCTTAAATTTCAGTCTCGATTAGTTTAACAAAGAAGGAGTGGGTTGTCAAGCTTTTTCACTTGACACTTCAATGTTTTCTTCCGTGCTATTGTCAGAGTCTATTTCTTCGTCTTCTTTTTCGCCAAGATCTGAAAAATCTTCAAGTGTGAACTGATCATCATCAAGTCTTGAGACTTCCGCATATCGCACATGGTGAAGTTTCTTTATTTCTCCTATAAGATGGTCGACTTTGTCGCCGTCAACATAGAGGACTGCATACTTTCTTTTTTTATGATAATAAGTCAGGTTGCCGTAGGTTTTCAATTTCTTCAGAACCTTGGGGCTTTTGAAATAGACAATCAGGCTTTTTCTACTTTGCATGATGAGCCTCCAATCTGTGGAAATCCTGTGTTGTAGGTGACCTTTATTCTTGGTGAGATGCTTTTTGCGATGCTTGAGGCTACGTTGTCCAGCGTCTTTTGCAAAGCTTTTTCACTTGTTTTGTGTGTTTTTACAAGCGGATGTTCAAACAAGGCTTTTTTGGCCATTTGGAAGGCCTGTTGTCTTTTCTTCAGGTCCGGATGATACTTGCCGTACTGTTTAGCGTCATTATAAGAAGCTTCCGCTTCTTTGAATGCTTTTGAAAGGGACTGGACTTCAGGGGAGTTCTCGATTGCACGTTCTGCTTCCAGGTAACGAAGGTAAGTATCTGTTTCTTTTATTTCATCAACCAGCTCATAAGCCAGTTCTATCTTTTTCTGTTCCATGTTATCACCGTAAATATTATAGCATATATGATTGCTTTTTTGAAAACAGACCATGTGTTTTTAAAATGCATATAAGGGGATTGGATAGTTTGACATCCGAACTGAACACTTCTATAATAAAAGGGCCTTTAATATTAGCACTTATGGAGATTAAATTTATGAAATATATATTCAAACTGTTTTTTGTATTCCTTCTGCTTTTCAGTAGCGCTTTTCCCTTTCAAGCGTTAGGCGCCGACAATCACGAGCCCACGGTCGTTTATTTCTATCACCCTCAATGCAGCGGCTGTGCCATCGTGGAAGAACAAGGCATCGTAAACGCCCTTGAAAGCGAAGGCATTACCGTGATCAAATACAACACAGGGGACGAAGATGAAGCCAGGCGTTTCCTTGCCTTCAACGAAACCTACAACGTCCCGGATAATGAACGCTATACGCCTCTGATGTTTGTAGGGGATACGCATTTTTACGGCCCTGATAATATTGTTGACGCCTATGAAAATGGTGACCTTCAGTCCAAGGCGAATGAAGCATTGCTCGACGTTCCTGATCAGTTTCAATCGCTTGAAGGCATCAGCGGATTGTTACGCGTGATCGGATCAGGGTTGCTTGATGGCATCAATCCTTGCGCAATTGCAATGTTGCTTATGTTCATCTCGATGATAGGATTCCTAAAAGACAAGAAAACTCTCATTTTCGTCGCAACATCCTATATACTCGGTATTTTCCTCACATACTTCGCAATCGGAGTAGGCCTCTTTTGGGTGATGACCGCATTCCAAAGCACCCTCAATGCATTCTCTCACATTCTCTATGGCCTTTTTGCGTTGCTCGCACTTGCATTATTCATACTCACCTTCAGAGACTTCCTGGTTACTAAAAAGGAAGAATACGGAAAAGTCAAGAACCAGCTTCCTAGCGGTATTAAAAAATGGAACAGGAACTTGATGAAACGTTTTTCACATATCATTGAAAACGAAGAGAATCCCACCAAACGTATTTTCTTTATAGGGGTTATTCCATTCATTATCGGTATTGTCATCGGAATTACCGAAGCTGCATGTACAGGACAGATTTATTTGATGATTCTTTTAAGCATCCGTACAAGCGAACCATTGACTGGTACGCTTTACCTGATAGTTTTCAATCTCATGTTCATACTTCCCCTTATCATTATAGCCGTAGTGGCCGTGATGACGAAAAATGTCATGGGGGTTTCCGACTTCTTCAGAAGGAAGATGCCTTTGATCAAGTTGCTTACCAGCATCTTCTTCATTCTTATGGCGGTTTACTTCATTTTCCTCGTATTTGATATTTCAATCTTATAAAAAGGGTTTGATACTATGAAACAAACAGTCATTTTAAAACAGGGAGGTCATGTTCTATATGAAGGAACGCCATTGAACATGCCGTTTAAAGAAGACGCTGTCAGAAAAAAGAGTCTCGAACTCTTTGACGATGACGATCCCTGCATTATTCATCAATCGCACATCGCTCGTGAATTTGTAAAAACGCTTCAAAGCGTCATTGAAAGACATGAAGACAATGAATTGATGTTGAAAGACTACAAGGACGCCCTTTATTTCATCGATGCACCCGAGGACGCCATTTTGATTTTGAAAGGGTGATTTTATGATTTATTTCGATTACGCGGCCACAACGCCCATTAGTGATAATGCCAGGAATGCGCTGGTGAATACCCTTGAAGAATTCCCGGGAAACCCTTCAAGCATCCACACGTGCGGAATCAAGTCGAAAAAGAAATACAACGCCACCAAGAAAAACATTGCATCCCTTCTTGGCACCCCCCACAAAAATCTGATTTTCACAGGGTCCGGCAGTGAAGCCAGCAATACCGCAATCAAAGGGGTCTATCATAAACACAAGGATAAAACCATCGTTACGACCCCTGTTGAGCATGCCGCTACAAAAGAAAGCGTGGCC
>JASMTQ010000061.1:0-4335 GCA_041694275.1 Caryophanales bacterium | reverse complement strand
ACCTTCCTTTTAGAATGGACAAGGATCCTTATAGAATCTTTGTCAGTGAACTCATGCTCCAGCAAACCCAGATTGATACCATGATCCCCTACTACGAACGGTTCATGAAACGTTTTCCAACCGTGAAGGCGCTTGCCGATGCCAGTTTGGACGAGGTTATGGAACTATGGGCGGGACTTGGGTATTACAGACGCGCCAAGTACCTGCATGAAAGCGCGCAAATGATTGAAGGGATCCATGGAGGCGTCTTCCCTAGGACATTAAAGGATATTGAAAGCCTCAAAGGGGTTGGGCGCTATACCGCACGCGCGATTCATTCCATCGCGTACTCTGAACCCTCTCCGGCAGTCGATGGGAATGTGATGCGTGTCATGGCAAGAATCCTTGGCTATGAAAAGGATATAAGGAAAACCGCGCACATGCGTGAAATAGAAAAGACACTGGGTCCTGTGATCATTCATGAAGAGCCTTCCGATTTCACGGAAGCGCTTATGGAAATCGGAGCCCTCGTATGCAAAAAGACAAATCCTCTTTGTGAGACGTGTCCCCTCAAAGCTCACTGTTTCGCGTACAAACAAAATAAGCAGTCAGACCTTCCGGTTGTCTCCAAGCGTGCGAAAAAACAAAGCGTTCAGTACGTAACCCTGATGATCAGATACAAGGATTCACTTTTTTTAAAGAAACGTCCTGAAGGCGGACTGCTCGGTGGGCTTTACGGATTTGTTCAGTATGAAGACCTAGACTTTGATCACGCGATCAGGTCTCTTAAAGAAGAGTATGGCTTCACGTTAGTCAATACCGAAAAGGTTGGAACCTTTAAACATGTTTTTACACACAAAGTCTGGCACATGCATGCTTACGTGATTGATGTTGAAGCACCCATGGCTCATTCATTTTACGAACTTGACGATTTACCGGCACTTTCAAATGCCCATAAGAAATTAATCGATGCCCTTGAAAAGTAAAATCGCCCATTCCTTCTTATTATTGAAGTGAATAGGAGGAATAACATGTTACTGATCAAGGAACTGCCACTTGGTGAAAGACCAAGAGAAAGACTCATTCATTATGGAAGAGACGCCCTCTCCATCCAGGAGCTGATTGCGATTATTCTTAGAACTGGTAGCAAGGAGCAAAGCGTGGTTGCCCTCGCACAGGACATTTTCCGTCAGTGCGAAAGTGTGAGAGCTTTGAATCAGCTTACGTTCAAGGAACTTACAAACATAAGAGGCGTGGGCCCTGCAAAAGCCGTACAGCTTCTTGCGGCTTTGGAACTTGGCAAGCGCATGATAGAAGAACCCTACAAGGAGTCCATTCAGCTGATGCGCCCGGAGATGGTTTATGACTACATGAAACTCGAAGTGGAAATGGAGACCCAGGAGAAGTTTTACGCGCTTTATCTTGATACCAAGGCGTGTCTGATCAAGAAACACCTGCTTTTTGTAGGGTCACTCAGCAGTTCGCTTGTCCATCCGCGTGAGCTTTTCAAGCATGCAGTGAGACTCTCAGCCGCTTCGATCATCATCGTGCACAATCACCCTTCAGGCGACCCAACCCCTTCAAGAAGCGATAAATCCATTACAAATACGATGATGGAAAGCGGAAAACTCATGGATATTGAAGTGATAGACCATATCATCATCGGCAAAGGGAAGTTCTACTCATTCAAGGCTCACAGAGCCATGTAAATAGTCAAGCAATTTAAGCGTAATGCCTTTACAACAGGGAAGTAATCATGTATAATGATGTAAGTTGTTCTTATGAGAAGATTTTATTGACAAACCAGGCCTGGTTTGATACTCTTTTCATGCTAGCAGCATACCGCGCAGAATGGGTTTAAAGAAGAGGCGACTCTCACCCTAATGGCGAGTCTTGAAATTATGAGGAGGTGCTCACACATGTACGCAGTGATCGAAACAGGTGGAAAACAACTTCGTGTCGAAGAAGGCAAGGAAATCTATGTTGAAAAACTCGATGCCAAAGAAGGCGAAAAAGTTACATTCGACAAAGTCTTGTTGGTCGGTGGCGACAAACTTTCAGTAGGCAACCCAACCGTTGCCAACGCTTCAGTTGAAGCTAAAGTTGTCAAACACGGCAAACAACGCAAAATCGTTGTTTTCAAATACAAACCGAAAAAGAACTACCATCGCAAACAAGGCCACAGACAGCCTTACACAAAACTCGAAATTACAGGCATCAAAGCCTAGCTTAAATTAAAAGCTCAGTCATACACGGAGGTGACGAACATGTTGATCAATATTCAACTTATGCCACTCATGGCATCTAAAAAAGGTGTTGGTTCGACCAAAAACGGTCGCGACTCAGAATCGAAACGTCTTGGCAGCAAACGCGCAGACGGTCAATTCTGCACAGCCGGATCCATCATCTACCGCCAACGCGGAACCAAGGTGCACCCCGGCAATAACGTCGGACGTGGCGGAGACGACACGCTCTACAGCAAAGTAGACGGAATCGTCAAATACGAACGCATCGGAAGAGATAAGAAACAAGCTTCAGTATATCCTCAATAACCGGTATGGCAAACAGGCAATCCTGTTTGCCATTTTTATTGCACGCGTGTATAATAAACCATGAGGATATAATAAGGAGAACCCCTATGATCAGACTTGCTGACAAATTCGACCTGGACGCCATAGACAAACTCAGTGAAAACGCCATTGATGCCATGCGGAAAGCATCCATTAAGCAATGGGATTTTTCCTATCCAAGGAAACCCCATTTTTTTAAGGACGTTGAAGAAAAAAGACTTTATGTTAAAGAGTCTGATGATGGTAAAATCATCGGGGTCATGGCTGTTATAGAAGATGAACCCCATTATGAGGCGGTTAACTGGTCCAGAGAAAATAGTCTCATCATCCATCGCATGATTACGGCGCCCGAGTATCAAAACAAGGGCATTGGCAGTGAACTTGTGATGCACGTGATAAAACTCGCAAAAGAACGCGGAAAGGCATCCATCAAGATTGATACGCATCCAGGGAATCCGAACATGCGTGCGTTTTTAAAAAAACATCAGTTCAAATACCGTGGCTATCTAAAGGCCATTCACAGAAATGCCTATGAACGCATCGTAAATATGGATTTTATCAGAAAAGTCGCTATTTTTGGCAGCAGCGGTACTGGAAAAACCACCCTTGCAAGAATTCTCTCACAAAAACTGAATTTAAACATCCTGCATCTGGATACCGTGTACTGGAGGCGTAACTGGACGACCCTGCCCAAGCCTAAGTTCACGAAAAAAATAAGACATTACATGCAAACCCATGAACGGTTCGTGATGGATGGCAACTATATGAATTCCAAGACGTTCAAAGACCGCCTAGATGTTTGCGATACTCTCATTTTACTCAGATACGAAACCAAAGAAGCGATCAAAGGCATCATTGAACGAGAAGAAAAGTACAAGCACCGTTACAGAAGTGACATGGCAACAGGCTGTTATGAAGATGTCGATCAGGCATTTTTGCAGTACGTAGCGTTTTTTAGAAACAAGAAACATAAAATTGAAGGCTTGCTCAACCGTCTGGAAAGTAAAAAGAACGTGCTCATCTTTGATGACCGCGCGTCGCTTCACCATTGGTTGAACAGTTTATGAGGTGAGCACCATGTTTGTAGATTTAGTCAAAATAAAAATAAAAAGTGGTAAAGGCGGAGATGGCATGGCCGCATTCCGCCGGGAAAAATACGTTCCTAAAGGCGGTCCATCCGGTGGTGATGGCGGACGCGGCGGCAATGTCACATTTGTCGGCGATGAAGGGCTTACCACCCTGCTTGATTACAGGTATGACCGCCACCGCAGCGCTGAAGACGGCGGAAACGGGCAAAACAAGAAAAAACACGGAAAAGACGGAGAAGATGCATTCTTAAAAGTTCCAGTAGGCACAACCATATTCAGTGAAGTTACCGGCAAGGTTCTTGCCGACATCACCGAACATGGTCAGAAAGCCGTTATTTTGCGTGGCGGACGCGGTGGACGTGGGAACGTCAAGTTCACAACAAGTAGAAACACCGCACCTAAGATCAGCGAAAACGGTGAACCGGGCGCAGAACTTGAAGTGCGTCTCGAACTCAAACTCCTTGCGGACGTAGGACTTCTAGGTAAACCTTCTGTAGGAAAAAGTACGCTTCTTAGCGTCATTTCCAAAAGCCGTCCGAAGATTGCGGATTACCACTTTACAACGATTCAACCCAATCTCGGTGTGACCGCGACGTCCGATCAACGCAGTTTCGTAGTTGCGGACCTTCCAGGTCTTATCGAAGGCGCGTCTCAGGGCCATGGGCTCGGTATGCAGTTTCTGCGTCATATTGAAAGAA
>JASMTQ010000060.1:0-3238 GCA_041694275.1 Caryophanales bacterium | reverse complement strand
ATCAGGTCAACGCACTCAGCTATCTTTTGAAGCCCGTTCCCTACATGGCGTTTTCCAAGGAACTCGATCGTTCCATCAATCGCCTTAAAGAGCGCAAGGAAAAGCATGTCCTGATTCCTTCAGAAAAGGGCATGATCAAACTGGATGTTCACAACATCCATTATGTTGAAAGCGAAAAACACAAACTCCACTTCCACACCACAAAAGGCATCCATACATTGAATGCCACGATGAAATCCATGGAGAAACAACTGACGCCTTATGATTTCTACCGCATAAACAGTTACTATCTCGTGAACCTGAACAAAGTAAGCGGCGTGGAAGATGAGTACGCACTTGTTGGCGGCGACAAGCTCAAAATCAGTCGTACACGCAAAAAGGCCTTTTTGGAAACCTTGACGGCGTTTGTAGGGAGGAAACTCAAATGACAGAGGAACTCTTGAATATCCCAAGAATCTATACGGCGATTGCGGAATTTCTTTTCGCGCTTCTCTACATAGCATTCCTTAAAAAACGCGTGCATGGGGTTACACTGTTTGCAAGCATCGCCCTGGCGCTTGGCGTGTTCATCGGGTATCACTTTTTAATGGAACTTCTGCCGCTTTATCTTTGGATCCCCGGCATGGCCGGAGCGGTTGGACTTATGTTTTTGTTCATCTATCTTACAACCAAAACAAGCGTGACGGCCGCCCTCTTTTTCACCGCTCATGCATTTATCCTCGCGGAATTCAGCGCTTCGCTCGAATGGCAACTCTACTATTACTTCATCGTGAATTTCCCTTTAGTTTCAACAGTGGCTTTTGAAATCTTCTTGTTCATAGTCGTATACGCGGGCATCTTCTTGTCCCTATTCGCCTTGGAAAGAAGATACATGCGCAAAACGAATGCCAGAGATCTTGAAAGAAGTGACATTTTATACGCAGTAGGCATCTCAACGCTCGTTTTTGCGCTTGGAAACCTCAATTTCGTGGAAATAAACACGCCCTTCACAGGACGTTACCCAGCAGAAATATTCTACATCAGAACCCTCGTCCTTCTGCTTGGCATCATTCTTCTTTATGCACAAAGAGAACACCGCCTCGCAGAACAGTCCAAACTGGAACTTGGGGCTGTAAAGAACATCATGAAGCGTCAGTACGATCAGTACAAGAAATCGCAAAACGACCGTGAACTGATTCACCAGAAGTACCATGATCTCAAACACAACATCCATCTCATAAAAACCGCTGAGAACCCTAAAATAAAAGAAGACTACATCTCTCAGATGGAAAAGGAAATAAGCACTCTCAAAACCGATTACAATACGGGAAACGAAGTGCTTGATACAGTGCTCGCTTCTAAGGCTCCTCTCATGCACAAAAGCGAAATCTATTTTACGTGTGTGGCCAACGGTGAACTATTGAACTTCATGTCAGTGCTCGACCAGGTATCCCTTTTTGGAAACGCCCTTGACAATGCCATAGAAGCCGTCAACAAAATCGAAGACCCAAAAGAGAAAATCATCAACCTCTCAATCTATAACAAGGACGATTTTCTAATGATCCGTATTGAGAACACCTACAAGGGAAATCTTCAGTATGAAAACGGAAAGATCGTGACAACAAAGGAAGGCGATCTGGACCATGGTTTTGGGATTTCAAGCATCCGTAGCATCGTGCAAAAGCACGGTGGTACCGTTCACATTGACACCGAAAACCAGTGGTTTGAGCTTCTGATTTTGATTCCGATTCCTAAAAATCAAACCTAGTAAAGACAAAATATGCAAAATTAATGACAAATTGTGCTTGAACCGAGCACAATTTGTTTTTTATGCTAGAATGACTTACGACTGAAATCGCTACCAGCAATCTTTGATACGGAGAGCTAATATGTTAAAAAACAACGAACTCATAAAAACAATGACCATAGATGAAAAACTGTCCCTGACTTCAGGCAAGAATTTCTGGGAAACCCAGGAACTGCCTGAAAAGGGCATACCGAGCATTTTTCTTGCGGATGGGCCTCACGGAATCAGACGCCAGGAAAAATCAGCCGATCACCTCGGTCTTAATGAAAGCGTCAAAGCCACGTGCTTTCCAACCGCAGCAACCCTGGCCAACAGCTTTGACAAAGACCTATTAAACGAAGTGGGAAAAGCCATCGGGGAAGAAGCAAGATACCAAAACGTCAATGTCCTTCTCGGACCGGGCGTCAACATCAAAAGGAACCCACTTGGTGGAAGGAACTTCGAGTATTTCTCAGAAGACCCTTACCTCGCCGGTCACCTCGCCTCTTCAATGATCAAGGGCATTCAATCAAGCGGAGTGGCCTCCACAGTGAAACACTTCGCCGCAAACAACCAGGAAACCAACCGCATGGTGGTCGATACTCAGGTCGACGAGCGAACGCTCAATGAGCTTTATCTCCTGCCTTTTGAAATGGCAGTCAAGGACGCGAAAACGAAAGTCGTGATGTCTGCCTACAACAAAATCAACGGAGAATACGCTAACGAAAACACCTACCTCATGAAAGACGTTCTTGGAAACAGATGGAACTTTGAAGGCGTCGTCGTAACCGACTGGGGAGGATCAAACAGTCGTCTTGAAGGCCTCAAAGCCGGCAACGAACTGGAAATGCCTGGCAATGAGGGTGAGACGAACCGTGAACTCAAAAAAGCATTCGAAGAAGGCAAACTGGAAGAAAAAACCATAAACGAATCAGTGGACAGACTCCTAAGCCTCATTGAATCCACAAATATTGAAAAACCGGACAACACACTGGATTTTGACGCGCACCATGATCTTGCCAGAAAAGCGGCAGAACAGTCCATTGTGCTTCTTAAAAACACCGATGACATTCTTCCAATTGACAAAGATAAGAAAGTCTCACTCATCGGAGAACTTGGAGAGACCATGCGCATACAAGGCGCAGGGTCAAGTCAGGTCAATCCTACCGTAGAAGAGTCCCTGCTTACAAAGATAAAGGAAACGGACGCCTTCAACTTCATCGGCTACGAACGCGGCTACAAACGTTTCAAGAACCGCTCAAGCAAGTGTCTGACAAGAAAAGCGAGAAAACTCGCAGGGAAATCAGACATCGCCATTGTCGTTCTCGGGCTTGATGAAACCCGCGAAGCAGAAGGCCTTGACAGAACCACCATGAAGCTCCCTGACAATCAGATCAAACTGATTGAAAGCCTCAAAGAAGTCAATGACAACATCGTCGTTGTCCTGACTGTAGGCGCCCCGGTAACCCTTGA
>JASMTQ010000059.1:0-5862 GCA_041694275.1 Caryophanales bacterium | reverse complement strand
TGGTTATTCTTCCAGTTTCATGGTAACGACGACGTCTTCCCCTGTATCGAACACATTTTCAAGTACGACATCACCGATTTTGACAGGAACTTCCAGTTCGACTGAATCAAGCATGTCCATGAGGTCGAAGATTCTGTCTTTGGGGATGGCGTCTGTGGTCTTTACGCTTACACGTCTTTGCAGGGTACTGTTGATCTTGACAGTAGAAGTTACCACGCGGGTTGGGTTCGTGATTTCAATTTTTGCGTATTTTTCCCCTCTTGGGCACCGGTTTCCGGTAACTTCCAAAGACTCGGTGTCAATGGAAAGATGACAGCCTACAGGGCATACGATGCAAATCATTTCCTTTTTCATTGTGTCACCTCAAACCGTACAGTGATAGGTTCTGTAGTATCAATGAGCTCGCGCTTGAGTTTGATTTTTTCCATCTCGGCGGGCATGACGAAGCGGGCTTTTTTACTCATGATTTCCTGGTCGCCCTGGTGAATGACGAATACGCCCTTGTCCCCTTTCATGGTCGCTCTGAATGAAAGCTCGACGTCTTCAAAGGGTTGGTCCATATCCAGTTTCTGTGGAAGGACATAGCCGATATTATCAGAGGCTTCAATGTCGATAAGATGGTCGTTTTTCTTTCCGTTTTCCAAGATGTATGCCTTGGCGGCTTTTCCGGCTTTTTCGCTTTCCTCGGTGACGAAATCAACGAGATCGTGTACATGAAGTGCGTTTCCACAGGCAAATAGCCCTTCAACACTTGTCTGATACGTCTGGTCCACAACGGCGCCATTGGTTTTTCTCGATGTTTCAAAAGAAAGGGATTCGAACATGTTGATATCCGGAATGAGCCCAACGGAAAGCAAAAGCGTATCCACATCGAAGTGTTTTTCCGTCCCTTCAATGGTATTGAAGGTGTCATCGACTTCACTGATGGTTATGCCTTCGAGTCTGGATTTTCCACGGATGTCACTGATGGTGTGTGAAAGGTACAAGGGGATGTCGAAGTCGTGCAGACACTGAACGATGTTTCTGGTGAGACCGTTTGAATAGGGCATGATTTCCGCAACCCCTTTGACTTCGGCCCCTTCAAGGGTCATTCTCCTTGCCATGATGAGTCCGATGTCTCCGCTCCCGAGAATGAATACTTTCTTGCCTACCAGGTAACCCTCCATGTTCAAGTAACGTTGAGCACTTCCGGCGGGCATGATGCCTGCGGGTCTGTCACCTGGAAGCTGAATGGCACCACGTGTGCGTTCATAACAGCCGCTGCTAAGGATGACCGCCTTGGCACTGCGCGTATGGTCACCATCTTTTGTGTTGGTCATACGAACTTTGAACGTGTTGTTTGTTTTTTCGACATCGATGACGGTGGTGTCTGTGATGATGTCCACATCAAGCGTCTCTATGGCTTCAATGCCGCGTACGGCGTATTCCGGGCCTGTGAGTTCCTCTTTGTAGTGATGGACGCCAAATCCGTTGTGGATGCATTGTTTCAATATACCGCCAAGCGTCTTTTCTCGTTCTACAAGCAGTATTTTGAGACTTGGGTCATAGGCGCTTTTGAGTGCGGCGACACCGGCGGCCCCTCCGCCGATTATTATGATATCGTATTTCATTTTTTCACCTTCGTTTCACTCTTGAGGATGTAGGAGTCCTTGTCGTAGTATTCGACCTTTGTGACGGGTTTTTTCATTTCATTCGCAATCAAATGGATGACGTTGTGTTCGCAGTATCCGCCCTGGCAGAGACCGGCTCCGGCTCTTGAGCGTTTCTTGATGCCTTTGACCGTATCGCCTGGAACGCTTCTGTTGATGGCGTGAACAACATCCGCTTCAGTGACTTTTTCGCATTTGCAGATGAGGTTGCCGTGGCGAGGGTCGTATCTGAAGGCTTCTTTTTTCTCAGCTTCACTCATCTGATGGAAGAGTTTGATGCCTTTTCTTCTCGGGTTGAAGGTTTTGTTTGGTTTCAGGGTGTCTTTTGCCTTCAAAATGTCTTCCACAACATACCTGGCGATTGCCGGTGCGGCTGTAAGCCCGGGAGAATCGATCCCTGCAACGTGAATGAACCCTTCAACTTCACTGGATTCCTTGATGTAGAAATCTTCATGGGTGCTTGAAGCCCTGACGCCTGTGAAGGTTCTTATGACTTTGTTGAAAGGAATCTTGTCACAAAGACGCGTGGCTTGCTTACGAACGTAGGAAAGCCCTGATTTTGTGTTGTCGATGTTTTCAGGGTCGTCTTGGAATACCGAATTGGGACCAATCAGGGTTTCGCCGTGAACTTGGGGCACAATCAGTACGCCTTTTCCCAAGTCGCTAGGTGTAGGATAGAGTGTATGGTTCACAAACCCCTCGGCGTGTCTGTCGATGACGAAGTACTCGCCCCTTCTTGGGGTAATTTCATAGTCCGTGCTTGTTTCGACCATGGCGGCGATTTTTCCTGTGAAGGCACCAGCCGCATTGATGATTGATCTTGATTTGTAGGTTTTTCCACTATCGGTCGTGACGGTGAAAATTCCATCGGTCTTTTCGATGTCTGTGACTTCGGTTGACTTTTGGAATTCAAGGCCGTTGTCGATGGCGTTTTCAGCGTTCGCGAGGGTTACTTCCCAGGGGTAGGTGACCTTTGTGGTAGGAAGATCGAGGGCCATGGTGACTTTGGGATTGAGATTCGGTTCGCGCTTAAGCGCGTCTTCTCTGCCAAGGAGGGAAACATCTTTCACACCGTTTTCAAGGGCCTGTTCATGGATCTTTTCAAGCGTGGTGTTTTCCTGTTCACTCGTTGCGACCATGAGCGCCCCGTTTTTAAGCAGGGGAATGTCCAAAACATCTTCGAGTTCTTCGTAGAGTCTGTTGCCTTCCACGTTCAGTTTTGCTTTGAGGGTTCCGGGTTTCGGGTCATGGCCGCTATGGACGATTGCGCTGTTCGCAAGCGATGCGTGGTTGCAAACATCGTTTTCCTTTTCCAGCATGAGCGCACGTACGTCGTATTTCATGAGTTCACGCGCGATGGCGGTGCCTACGACACCGGCTCCGATGATGATATAGTCATAAGTCATTTGAATTATCCTTTCCTGTGGTGCTCACGATGTTAGTAAAATCAACCGACCATAAACTGTCTTGTGATGTGGTAATGGCGATTGCGCCCCCTTTTATGACGGTTTTTGCCTGTTCTTCTGTCTCTATGAGCCCTCCCATAAGGTATGGGCATTTGAGGCGTTCATTGAGTTCAGGGAGAATCGAAGGCATATATGGAAGAACCTCCACGAGATCCGGATTTGTGCGTTCAACAAGTGCCATGCTTTGTTCAAACGAATGACGGTCTTTTAGAAACAATCTCATAATGCCCATGACATTGCGTTTTTTACAAAGTTTGACCACACTGGGCTTGATGGTTATGATACCATCGACCCTGAGTTCTTGAATAAGGTAGATTGCACCGTATTCATCACTTGAAATGCCTTTGATAAGGTCCAGATGCACGAGTACCTTCTTGCCCGCCTTCTTGATATCCTTGATGAGCGGTGGAAGCTGTGAAATCTGAAAGTCCATGAGCACGCCGTAGTGGTTTTCGCTTTTCAAGAACTGGTCGAGTTTCTTGTGAGTTTTGATGGCTGGTATGATGCCTGTATGTTTCATAGTGACCCTCCTCCTAATAAACAAAGAGATAGTATCCACATCCTGACGAATGCGGACACTTCTCTCTCTTACTCTTTTGAATGGTATTATCTTGTGTATGGTGCAGGATTATTTTTTGCCTGGTTTGAACGCCATGGTGGCTTCAATGGCGTTCTTCCATCCACCGTAGAGTTTATCGCGTGTGGTTTTGTCCATGTTTGGCGTATAGGTTTTTTCAATGGCCCATTGTTTCGCGATTTCTTCTTTGTCTTTCCAAAACCCTACCGCAAGCCCGGCGAGGTAAGCCGCGCCCAGAGCCGTGGTTTCCTGGATGACCGGTCTTTCGACTGGGACGTTCAGGATGTCGCTTTGAAATTGCATGAGGAAGTCGTTGGTGACTGCGCCACCATCCACCCTCAAGGCTTTGAGTTCGATGCCGGAATCCTCGTTCATGGTGTTGAGCACATCTGCGGACTGATAGGCGATTGCTTCAAGTGTGGCACGTGCGATATGGGCACGCTCGGTTCCGCGGGTAATGCCGAATATGGCGCCTCTGACTTCACTGTCCCAGTAAGGGGTTCCGAGTCCGACAAATGCGGGAACCATGTATACGCCGTCACTGGATTCGATGCTATTGGAAAGTGATTCGGTTTCTGGAGCCTGATCAATGATTTTGAGTCCGTCACGGAGCCACTGAACGGCGCTTCCGGTAACGAAGAGAGACCCTTCAAGAGCGTATTCGACTTTTCCATCAACGCCCCAGGCAAGGGTTGTTAAAAGTCCGTTTTTGCTTTTGATGCCTTCCGTACCGGTGTTCATGAGCATGAAACTACCGGTGCCGTACGTGTTTTTCGCCATGCCTTTTTCAAAGCAGGCTTGTCCGAAGAGTGCGGATTGCTGATCGCCTGCTGCACCGGCGATTGGCACTTCTTCACCGAAGAAGTGATAATCGGCGGTGTTGGCGTAAACTTCAGAAGATTGCTTGACCTCCGGAAGCATGGATTTAGGAACACCGAGCATATCAAGCAGTTCATCATCCCATTTGAGTTCGTGGATGTTGTACATGAGTGTTCTCGAAGCATTGGAGTAATCAGTGACATGGGCCTTTCCGCCTGAGAGTTTCCAGATGACCCAGGTATCCATGGTTCCAAAGAGAAGTTCACCGTTCTCAGCTTTTTCACGGGCACCATCTACGTTGTCAAGGATCCACTTGACCTTGGTGCCGGAGAAGTAGGCATCAATCAGAAGTCCGGTCTTGTCTCTGACCATCTCTTCATAGCCTTCATCTTTGAGTTTGTCACAAATGTCCATGGTTTGGCGGGATTGCCAGACGACGGCATTATAGATGGGTTTGTCTGTATTCTTGTCCCAAATAACCGTGGTTTCACGTTGGTTCGTGATACCGATTGAAGCAATCTCCTTAGGGGAGATGTTATTTGCGTTTAGGACCTCAGAAACCACCCCTAGTACTGAAATCCAGATATCGTTCGCATTGTGTTCGACCCACCCTGGTTTTGGAAAGTGCTGCTTGAATTCACGTTGTGCAGTGTAGGCAATTGATCCTGATTTGTCGAAAAGAATGGCTCTTGAACTCGTGGTTCCCTGATCGATGGCCATAATGTATTTCTTGTCCATAGAAAGATCCTCCATAAATAGTTGGTTTAGTTTACAAGATGCAATGGGTCTTGTTGTTAGCATTAATGATGCTATCACAGACACAAAACAATAGAGAATTGTTTTGTTTGTCACTAAGTCCAGAAGTATGCGATAAGTACAGTAGTGATTGTCTTATACGCAATGAAACGACTAAAATATCTTGCTTTTGTATCTATAGTATACTATGTTTGCTAAATATAATAAAAGCCAACCGAAAAACGCCTTTCTGGCTCTATTCGGTTGGCTCTAATCTCTTTTACCCTCTATTATCTTACTTTGATTAAATCATGATTGAAAGCGTTTGTCAAACATTGGATGACTTGGTAGTGTCGGGGTTATTGTTTAGTGTGCTGAAAAATACAGCTTTGTTCAAAGTAAAACTGATAAAGTAGAATTTCTTTACAAACCAAGAAAGGATTCAAAAGATTGATTTTCGTTCACGAGGCGACTTATTTAGATATAATTCTTTGCGGTTGTTGGTTTTGAATCTTGAAAATTAAATGTAATATTCAATTTTTTTAATTCAAGGCTTTTCATACAAGCGGTTTCATGATAGGATGGATTGTTAAGTTGTAAATGATGTGAGACCAGA
>JASMTQ010000058.1:0-3803 GCA_041694275.1 Caryophanales bacterium | reverse complement strand
TGATGCTATACCGATGAAAAAACGGCTCAAAATTGAGCCGTTTTTGTTTACTTTAAAGGGAATGGTTTAAAAACGTTCAAGGGGTGAAGGTGTAGGTATAGGTTTTTTCATCCAAATCAAGCGTACCCGTGGTTACACTGTCTTCAATGGCATCCTGATCAGTAAAGCCGAGGATTCTATCAAGCATGGATTCCTTGATGTGATTGTTCGCAAGATGGGTATCTTGCAAGGTGAGGACCAGTTCACCGGACGCAACTTCTATTGAGACGTCAAAGGTAAGGTGAACGGCTGTGTCGAACGAAGGATAGGAATCCCTGTGAGCACTCACCGTGATGATGAGCTGGTCATCGTCATTGAGGTGGGCATATGCATAACGAACGTCTGCATACTGTGAACCTTGAATGGTGTAACATTCACTCGTCTCACAGTCACCAAGAGGGTCATAATCTTCATTGAGATTTTCCTTGATGGAGTCATAGATGACATAGTTGATGAACGTTTCTACCAGGTCGTATTCATCTTCAGTATTGGCAGGGTTGAACAATGCAATTGCGGTATCGGTCATACCTTGTTCAGTGGTTCCTGAAGAATCATAGACGGCTTCAGGCAGGTCTTCTTCAGTGACGGTTTCATCAATCCAAGACGTCGCATAGGCAATGCCTCCGAAGATGAGTGCAGCGAGTACGATGAGTATGATAATCAGTTTTTTCATAACGTGCTCCTTCATAGCAGTTTTTGTGATGAACGGATTACGTATTTCCTAAATCAATCGTTTATTATGGTTTTATTTTAACAAACCCCATCAAGCCTTACAACAAATAGCGGCCTATAGGGGAAATACTATACATTTTTATTATACGTGATTGAACACGCCACTTATACACATATGCTCAATTGCCATACCCAAATAAAAAGAATCGACCCTGAACATGGTCGATTCATTATTTTTAACTTGAAGTTAGATTTTTACCCAGTTGCACTTTCTATTCTTGTAGTGACAGATTGCCTTGAATCCGATGGATTTAAGCTCTTCAAGGGCTTTGTCAAAATCACGGGTGATGTCTTTTGGGTCATGGGCATCACTGCCAAGCGTGATTTTGCGTCCTCCGAGTTCAAAATATCGTTTTACCACTTCAAAGCGTGGATTGAACGCGTCAAGGCCGTACTTGGAAGAAGAGGTGTTGATCTCTATCGCCTTGTCGAGTTCAATGATTCTTCTCAGGATATCATCGATGACCTCTTTGTGTTCTTCATAGACATACGCTTTTGGTATACCGGGCACGTATCTTGATATATAGTCCATGTGTCCGTATACGTCGAAGTCGGGATTGTTTTGTAAAGATTCAAGGATTATTTCGAAGTAACGGCGAATCCCTTTTTCCTTTCCGTATTTTTGAAAGAAGTCACCATTGTGAAAATCAAGGCTGTCTCCTACGTGAAGACTCATGATGACGAGATCAAAAGGGAATTCTTTGGTCAATGCGTTCATCTTATCTTCGGACTCAGCCTGCCATCCGAGTTCCACACCCATCCCGAAGTAACAGGTGCTCTGCACTGAATTCAGACGCTCTTTTTCCTTGAAGAGCGTTTTGAAATCCGGATAGGTTTCAAAGAGCTCGACCGGGGAATCGAAGTCCACATGATCGGTGAAGGTGAGCCCTTTTAGATTCAGGGCTTTCGCTTTTTCAAGGTAATTTTCAAGTGTCGCGTTTACTGAGGCGTCAGGCGACTCTACAGTGTGGCTGTGTTGGTCAATCATCGCTCGGTCTTCTTTTTTGGAGGGCTTCACCGATGTCTTCGGGACGCACGCCTTCATTGGCCATGAGTACGAGAGTGTGGTAGACGAGATCACTGATTTCCTCAGTCATCTCGCTTTTGGAATGGTTCTTGGAAGCGATGATGACTTCACTGCTTTCTTCACCGACTTTTTTAAGAATCTTGTCAATCCCTTTGGTAAATAGGTACGTGGTGTAAGACCCTTCAACCGGGTTTTCTTTTCTTTCACTGACGACACTGTATAGTTCGCTGATGATGTCACTGACCTCGGTAGTGGAAGACGTTTCGGTCATCGGATTATGAAAACAGCTCTTGCGGTTTTTGTGGCAGGCGACTCCGGTCTGCTCAACTTTGAGAAGAATGCTGTCAGCGTCACAGTCGTAGTAGACTTCCTTGACGGCTTGCGTGTTGCCAGACGTTTCCCCCTTGACCCAGAGTTCTTGTCTTGAGCGTGAAAAATAGGTCCCTTTTCTCGTTTCTAGCGTAAGTTTCAATGCTTCCTTGTTCATGTAGGCAAGCATGAGGACTTCGTTATCGCTAACGGACTGGACCACTGCGGGGACGAGTCCGTCTTCGTTGAACTGTATGGTTGAAAGCGTGCTTTGATCAATCGTTTCCATAATGTACCTCCTTGATGGGTCGGACATGTACGTCCGCTTCTGACAATGCTTCTTTGAGAACTGGTATCGGGATGGTGTTGAAGTGAAAGACGCTTGCGGCAAGCAGACCATCCGCCCTGCCTTTTTTCGCGCCGTCTATGAAATGCTCAATCGTTCCCGCACCGCCTGAGGCGATGATAGGAACGTTGACGGCGTCTTTGAGAAGGCTTAAGAGTTCGATGTCATAGCCGTTTTTCATACCGTCTGAATCAATCGAGTTGATGACGATTTCACCAGCGCCGAGTGCGACGCCCTCTTTCGCCCATTCAATCGCGTCCATGCCGGTAGCGGTACGGCCGCCATTGATGAACACTTCATACCCATTATCGCCTCTTTTCGCGTCAATTGAAAGCACGATGCACTGATTGCCAAACCAGCGGGCGCCTTCTTTGATGAGGGATTTGTTTTTGACGGCGGCGGAGTTGAGACTTACCTTGTCCGCGCCGTTACGAAGGATGTTCTTGATGTCTTCAAGGCTTCCTATGCCGCCTCCGACACTGAAAGGAATGTGAATGGTCTTTGCGACTTTTTTGACGAATTCAAGAGAGATTTCACGTTTTTCATGGGACGCGGTAATGTCATAGAAGACAAGTTCATCCGCACCGGCTTCACTGTATCTCTTGCCGAGGACGGCAGGGTCGTCGACATCGACGATGTCTTTGAACTGTGTGCCCTTTACCACACGGCCGTTTCTCACATCAAGACAGGGGATTATCCGTTTTGCAAGCATGAGAGGGCCTCCTTGATATCAAGTTTCTCTTCATAAATGGCCTTGCCGGTGATGATGCCTTCAAGCGGCAAACCCTTAAGCGCCTTGATATCCTCAATGGATGCGACGCCACCTGAGGCGATGACGTTTACACCGAGTCTTGAGAGTTTGTCATATAGCGAAGCGTCCACGCCTTCAAGCGTGCCATCCTTCGCGATGTCGGTATAAACAATGGTCTTCACGCCCAGTGTCGCCATGTGTGTCACGAATTCAAACGCTTCGACTTTTTCTTTCGTGGCCCAACCGTCGGTCGCGACCATGCCTTCAAACGCGTCGACACCGACGATGATTCGCTCGCCATACGTATCAACCAGTGTTTTAAGTGTTTCTTCATCTCTCACGGCCATGGAGCCGATGATGATTCTATCTACCCCGATTGACAGAAGACGTTTCGCTTTTTCAAGACTTCTGATGCCTCCACCAAGCTGGATTGGAATGGAGAGTTCGGTGGCAAGCATTTCAATGATCGTTTCGTTTATGTTTGAGCCGTCCTTGGCCCCGTTCAGATCGACGACGTGGATGCGGTTTACACCCATCGCTTCGAAGCGTTTGGCAAGTGCCAGGGGGTCATTTTCGTAGACAGTCACGTCTTTGAAACT
>JASMTQ010000057.1:0-20942 GCA_041694275.1 Caryophanales bacterium | reverse complement strand
GTCGCGTAGCCAAGACGGCTTTTGATAACGTCGAGGGCGACTTTTTTCTCGCTTACTACGAGCACGTTTTCCTCTTTTTCTATCTGACGCGCGATAAGTGAGGTGATGGTCTGGCTTTTCCCGGTACCTGGGGGCCCCCAGATAACGAGACTGTCCTGGGTATTCAAAAGATCAAGTACTTTTTCCTGTGAATAGTTGAGGTCGTTGATATAGGTTAGATTCTTCTCTTCCACCGTACTTTTCACGTCACTCGCAAAAGGGTTTTTCTTTGAATAGTCATAGGGTTTGTACGGGTCATCGATGAGGCCTTCCAAAAGCTCGTTGTAGGTTTTGTTTTCAAGGATGGCGGTGATATCTTCCTGAACCTTTGATGAATGGATTTTGTAGTTTCCTAGCACAATGTAGTGCTTGAGTGTGAGTTCACCCTTCTTGACTTTTTTGAAGTCTTCCTTGCGCGTGTCTTCGAAGGGTTCGAACATGCCTTTGTGATGCGGGGATTTCATAATGGATATGTGGTTGTTCTTTAGAAACGGCAGAACGGTTTTTTCTATGTTCTTGACGCTGAACTCACTTGAATCGGGATAGCCCTTGATGGCTCCAAGGTTATTGAACTTGTTGTTGGCAAGTAGAATGTCACGGTTGAAAAGGACGTCTTTGTCCTTGTCGAAAGAAAGGTAGAAATCATACCCCTTGCGCGTTAGTTTCACTGGAAAAAACATGAGTGGCGCCTTGATTTCAAAGCCTTCGCCCTGGAGTTTTCCCTGTACGAACGGGTAGGCGATATGAAGGTGATAGGACCCCGATTCCCTGGCTTCACGGTTGATCTGCCTGTAAAGAAGTGTCAGGTGTCTGTGAAACTGTTCCATCTCGCGTGTAGCTGCCTTGCCTTTGGTGTCTGTAAGTCTCAAGGGCTTGGTATAAATGCCAAGCATGAATGCCTTGAGGTCTTCAAGATGGTCCTTGTAAAGATCTACTCCTAGTTTGCGTGAGAGTTTTCCCGTATAGAGGTTTCTGTTTCTTCTTGAAATGTTTGTGAGTCTGTCCTTATAATCGGCCAGGGTCTTTCTTGATTGTCTTGAAACCTTGACTTCTCCGATTTCACTTTGCTTGTGCTTGTAGATCACACGTAAAAAATCTTCGGCGTAGCGTTCGATGAACACGTCGCCCAAGCCTTGAATCGCTTTGAAATCCGGTTTCTTTAAGGGTTTTCTCTTGGCCATTTCCTTGAGCGCGTCGTCCTTGCAGACAACAGGCGTACGCCCATTTGGTTCTTTAAACCGCTCCTTGAGCGCGTCTCTCACTTCAGAGAGTTCTTCGAGGAGAGGATCTTTTCTAAGTGGCATAGTCACACTTCCTTACTATGGCTGTTACTATAAGTGTATCATAAAAACCGTTGCCCGCATACTCCTTGAATAAACCTTGAAAATGCATGTGAACCTTTTCATAAGGCATTCCGTTGACAACCGCGCTCGCATCATGTAAAGTTTAAACAAAAGTAAATACTATCATTCAGAGCTACTGAGGGCGGACTCCCTAAGACGTAGCAGCAACCTATTGATTTAGGTGCTTGTGTCCAGGGGCGAACGCCTAACAATGATGTCTTCATAATGGCATTCATTGCGAATGCCATTTTTATTTAGAAAGAAGTGATTCCATGATCAAACTCACAAACATCTCAAAAAGTTTCACAACCAAGGACGGCATCGAACACGCCCTTAACGGCGTTGATATGGATGTTAAAGAAAACACCATTCACGGCGTCATTGGACCAAGTGGCGCAGGCAAAAGCACGCTTATCCGCATCATCAATCAGCTTGAAGCCCACGACGAAGGCACCCTCGATATCATGGAATACACCGATGTAAGACAGGCCAACAAGGAGTCCACACGAATGCTCAGAACGAAAATCGGCATGATTTTCCAGTCATTCAACCTTCTTGAAAACAAGACCGTCTACAAAAACGTGCTTTTCCCGATTACGCTTTTCAGAACTCCGACTGACGATGACAAGGCCTACGCTGATGACCTATTGGAAACCGTAGGCCTTACAGAGTACAAAAACCGCTACCCCTCAGAGCTCTCAGGCGGACAAAGACAGCGCGTCGGTATTGCGAGAAGCCTCATCAACAGACCGAAGATTCTTCTTTGCGACGAACCCACAAGCGCCCTAGATCAAAGCAGCGTGAAACAGATTCTTTCACTTCTCAAGAAAATACAAAAAGAACAGTCCCTCACCATCGTGTTCGTCTCACACGACATGCACGTCATCAAGGAAATCTGTGACACCGTCACGATTCTTGACAAGGGGAAAGCCGTTGAAACCGGCACCATCAACGATATTCTTCTTAGACCCAAGGCGGAAGCGACCAAACTGCTTACTGAAACGGTCGGCTACAACATCGACAAAATTCTGAGTGACTATCATATCGATCATACATTATACCTTCTAAGATTCAACCAAAAAGCCAAGGAAGACCCTTTGATAAGCGAATTGAGCGAAACCTACCATGTTCACATGAACATTCTTTATGCAAATGTGACACCGACCCATGAAGGGGTGCTTCTCATTGATATCCTCGGTGAAAACAAGGAAGCCGTACTTGAGGCGCTTCACGAGAAAGGGGTTGAAGTGACCCATGTCAATTGAAATCAGTCTTTACACTGAAGCGCTCGGTGAAACCATCTACATGACCCTCGCAGCCACATTCATGGTATTCATTTTAGGACTCCTTCTTGGGAGCATCCTCTACATGGTCCATGAAGACGGGCTTGCGCCCAACAGAGTCACTTACGCGATTTTATCGGGCATCACCACAACCCTTAGAAGCATCCCATTCCTCATTTTGCTTGTGCTTCTCATTCCTTTCACAAGAATCCTGCTTCAAACGATACTGGGCCCTTCTGCGGCCCTCCCCGCTCTCACCATCGGCGGCACGCCCTTTTACGCACGCATCGTGGAACTCGCCTTGCTTGAAAAAGGGAAATACCTAAAAGAAACCGGCTTTGCCTTCGGTGCGAAACTCCACCAGGTCATGAGTCGCATCCTCATTCCTGAAAGTCTTCCCGCCCTCGTGCGCGGCATCACCGTGACCGGCGTCACCATCGCCGGGTATACCTCGATTGCCGGCGCAATCGGGGCTGGGGGGCTTGGGAATCTCGCCTATCTTTACGGGTACGCGAGAAACCGTCAGGACGTCACCATCATCGCGACCATCCTGATGGTCCTCTTCATCCTCCTGCTTCAATATGGCGGAGACAGACTCACCAAAAAACTATCCCACAAATAAAAAGGAGAAACCCATGAAAAAAATAATCATACTATCCCAAGTACTACTGTTTGCAGTGCTTCTTGCAGCCTGCGGACAAGACGATACCTACAAAGTAGGTGCAACACCGGTTCCACACGCTGAAATTCTACAAGAAGCAAAACCTTATATGGAAGAAAAAGGCTTTGAATACGAAGTCGTCGAATTTACCGATTACAACCTTCCAAATTCAAGCCTCGACAGTGGAGAACTCATTGCGAACTTCTACCAGCACATCCCTTACCTTGAAAACCAAATGGAAGATTATGACTATGACTTTGTCAATGTCGGCGGTGTCCACGTTGAGCCAATCGGCATCTACAGCAAGGACTACGATTCTCTTGAAGCCCTTCCAAACGACTTGGAGCTCATCATCTCAAACTCCCCTTCAGACAGACCAAGACTCTTGAAAATGCTTGATGAAAACGACATTATCACTTTGAATGACGGTGTTGACAACCAGACAATTGAAGGCTCGTCTTTAAGTGGTCTAAACGATCTCTTTACATCCGATTATTCCATCACCTTCACTGAAATTGATTCGGCCCTCCTATTCACCAACTACAACAACAACTCAGGCGACGCCGTGCTCATCAACGGAAACTACGCACTAGATAACGGACTTGATCCTCTCACCGACGCCATTGCGCTTGAAGGTAGCGCAAGCCCTTATGTGAACATACTGGTTGCCAGAAGCGAAGATGAAGATGATCCATTCATCCAAGCTTTGATCGAAGTACTCCAAAGCGAAGACATCGCCACCTTCATTGAAGAAACGTACGACGGCGCAGTCATTCCCGTAAACTAAAATAAAAACTAAAGCACTCGACTTGTGGATATTCACAAGCGAGTGCTTTTTTATTCTTCCAATGTGTTGACAATCTGCTCGTAGGCTTCCCGTGATTCTCTTACGAACATGTAAAGTGGAAACACATGCGCCATCTTCTCATAGACGTAATAATCGATTTCAACGCCTCTTTCCCAGGCCTTTTCATAGAGCTTTTTACTATCTGGATAAAGAATATCGTAGGTGCCCTGGATAAGGGTGATGGGGGGAAGGCCTTCTATTTGACCAAAAAGCGGACTGACCCTGTGATCAGTGAGTGCCAACTCACCAGCCCACTTTTCACCGATGAACTGAGCGGCCTTTCTATCAAGCATGGGATCCCTTGGTTCCACCGCGTCAACACGTGGGTTTTCAAGGCGAATGTCGAGCCATGGAGCGATAAGTACAAGTTCACTTGGTAGTGGCAGGTTTTTGTTTTTAAGTGTCTGGGTCAATCCAAGCGCAAGGCCGCCTCCGGCACTATCTCCCATCAGGATGATGTCTTTTTCAGGATAGGTGTCCACCAATGTTTCATAGTAGACAAGGACCGCTTCATAGGCCTCTTTTGCTTCATATTCAGGCGCAAGCGGATAAAGTGGAAGATGGGCTTCCATGTTGAGATCGTGTGAGAGCTTATCCACAAAGCGAAAATGAAAAAACGTTGGACGATTGATATAAGCGCCACCATGCAGATAAAGAAGCACTTTATTTGAATCTGCGTTTTCAGGGGTGAAATGGTAGTCCTTGAGCCCTTCAACTTCACTTGAAGTAACCGTTGTTTTATAGAAATGGAATGGTTTTTCGTAAGGGTCCTGGTTGTCTTCGAGTTTCTCTTCAAAAAAGGCATTCTGACTTTCAACGCCATAATCAACCATGGCGGTGTTCCCCATAGCAATAATTTTTTCAGCAACCTTTGAAGACGCACTTCTTCCTTCACGCATAACAGCATCAACGCTGATGCTCGCTACAAACGCTATGAGGAAAACAAGTGTGGAAAGTATGGCCTTTTTGAACATGGTACCGCCTCCAGCACATTTCTATCTTCATTATAAATCCCTCACATTCTCAACTCAAGTGAAGAACCAGCTACGTTAAAAAGCGTCCTTTTGATGTGCATTCATGGTTTTGAGCATGATAAACGCACCCATCATGACCAAGGCGACTGTGAAAAACGTTAATTCGTAGCCAACAAGACTTATGAACACGCCCCCAAGCAAGGGAAGAATGATGACGAGTACATTGAGCGAACCTCTGATTCCAAGATACTCGATCCGTTTATTTTCTGGCGCGATATCAAGCAAGTACGGTTCAAACCCTACCTGCCTTCCACTCATGTTGAAACCGATGATTAGAAACACAAGGGCGAAAAGCTCAGGAGAAAGCATTCCGAGAATCACGGCGATAAGCGGATTGAGCGCACCCAGGAGAACGCACCCACGAACGATGGCTTTCGCATTTTTCTTCTTGCCGACAAGTCCCCAAAGGATGTTGGAAAGGATGGTTCCGCTCACTTGAAACAGGAGAAACACCCCGATGTAGGAATCTGGGATTTTTAAAACTTCACGCGCGTAAAGAATGTAAAAGGGCAGAATCATCATTGAAAAAGAGGAAAGATTCTCCACCACGACGAATCTAAAAAACGTTTTATCTCCTTTAATCAGCTTGGGTACGGTTCTTATAAAATCGATGAGTCCCATCCCATCATTCTCAACAACGCCTTCAGGTTCTTTCAACAATAAAAACCCGATTGACGCGATAAAAAGCCCGATGAACCCAAGAGTGAGCGTATAGGTATAATTAAGCGGAAAAGCGATGTCTGAAGCGAACACGAATCCTACTAGCACCCCACCCAGAAACGAAGCCGACGAACTGAAAAACTGCTTGAGTGTGAAAAGGGTTGTTCTTTCTTCTTTCCTCACCATCTTTGCGACAATGTCTGAATAACTGAGCCCCGCAAACCCCGCACTGGCCGCAAAAAGCGTAATAAAAAAATAGAATGATAGGATAACCATCGCAGGAGACTCAAGCGCATAGAAGTACGTCACGAACGCCATCCCAAAAAAAGAAAGGCCCCGCAAATACATCCCAATCAAAAGAAACTTCTTCTTCCTTTTAAAGCGTTTCAAGTAATGACTGAAAAGAATATTGAAAATAAGCGGACCGCCAAGCATAATCGAATAAAGCGATCCGAAAATGATCTTGGAATCATTCAGGGTATCAATCAGTGTGGGCAGAACCGTATTGAAATCAATCATCGACATGGTAAGCGCAAGAAAAAATCCGTGCCAGACAAAGGCGAAATAAACAAACCTGGGTTTTAAGCGCATGGCTCAGCCTCCTTTCAAAAGCATTATACGCCAATAAAAGCCTTTATACAATTTGCTCTGCAAACTAAAAAAAAGACACCCTGAACAGGATGTCATACTTCACAGATATACCATGCGGTTCGTTTGGATACATTGACCTTTGTGACACTTTTGAAGTGGGTTTCCATTTCCTTCTTCGCCCCCTTGATGAAGTTGAAGTAATCCCCGCGCTCAAAGAATTCAACCGTATCAACCAAGGGGTGTCTCACCCCGTTGTAGTCATGGAAAATCACAAAGTCACTGGTGACGCGTTTCATCTCTTCATACATAATGGCGCGTTTATTTGGTTTAAGTCCATGAGCCACATGGCTCATGATGCTTACAGGGAAACTGTTGTCATCAAAGGGGAGCCCTTCGGTAACACTTCCCTTAGTGCAGATCACACCCTGGGAATTTATTTTCTTCCGTGCGACTTTAAGCATGCGTTTGGCGGGGTCCACTCCAGTCACTTTCACGCCCATGTCACTGAGCGCATAGGCAAGCGCCCCTGTCCCACACCCCACATCAAGGATTTTGTCGTACTTGAGAAGATCGAAGGCATCCTTGTTTTCAGGGATAATCTGTTTGAAATGCTTCACCTGACGCTTGAAAAAAAGACCATAGACAGGCGCAATCGTATTGAACAAAAATGTTGAGAAAGACATCATATCACCTCACGCTCATTATACCAATGCACCTGAAGAATAGATATTCATATACTGTCTATACACTCGGATTGAATCTCCCAAGTCCATTCTCAATCACAAATACAATGAGGATGATTAGCAGCGTCCAGGCAAAGACCGATTCATAATCAAGCGTGATGCGCCCTTCATAAAGCATGCGTCCGATGCTTACATCACTTTGAGCAATGAATTCACTCATCACGAGCACCTTGAAGCCAAGGCCGACACTTTGAAGGAGGCCAGTCTTGATATAGGGAAGCGACAAAGGAATGATCTGTTTTGAAATCAGCAGGGGTAGGTTCAAAGGTTCGATACTGATCGCATCCTTGATGCCCTTGTCGATATTTTTCACGCCTTCTTTCGAAGCTTCATACATCAATGGGAACACAACGAGGAACCCGATGATGTAAACCGTGAGTATATTCCCAAAAAGAATGAGAACAATAACCACGAGTGAAATCACGGGAACTGTTCTAAGCCCACTCACGAATGGTCTCAAGAAAGCGTCGATATATGTGTTCATACCGCCTGCAAGGCCGGTCGCTACCCCGAGCATGCACGCTACCAAAAGTGAAACGAAGAGCCTCGCAAAAGAAGCAAGGAGGACACGATATGTGTCGCCTTCACCAAGTATCCCAGCAAGGGCCTTCACCACACTCAAGGGCCTTGGAAGAAAGAATTCATTGCCGGTGTACATAGCAGCGATTTGCCAGATCAACGCAAGCGTTAAAACCCCGAGCAATGAAAGAAGCGTTTTTTTCATGATTCGTAGTCGTAATAAAATGCGTCATCTGGCATTGTGGCTCCATAAAGCGCGGGGTTGAAAGAACCAATCACTTCAAAGTACGCTATGACACTGTCTCTTGATTGACTCGCACTCTTGAATTCAATATGGCTTCTTTGAATGACCGAAGGCATGAGTGCTGGCGGAAATGGGTAGTCCAACGTTTCCATCATCTCTGACATGCTCGCAGTGTCTTCAGTGACCATTTCCATACTTTCTTTAAGCGCCTCAATGTAGGTTTCAATCGTAGCTTCGCTCAAAGTAGAATGCACGAAAACGCCCGCCTGAGGATAGGGCTTATCACTGACATGCGTTTCCCACTTTGCTTGAAGATCAATCGTATTCATTGATTCCGTCTTCATTTCAAATGCACTAAGCGCGGGCTCGGCGACTAGAGCGACTGAAGCACTGTTTTCACTTAGATGCGCAATGGCTGTGTCCACACCATCCACATACTCAATCTCAGGTGCCTCTTCAAAGACGTAGGCATCCAGGATTGCGCTTAGTACAATATCAGGGGTGGTGTTCTTACCAAACGCAGTAATCGTCTTTCCTTCGAGGTCTCTTAGAGTTTTCAACGCATCATTTGAAGCCAAATACAAATTGCCCCACGTAATGGTGGCTGCGAATTGATATGGGGCATCGGCCTTCGTATACAGTTTCGCACCAAGGTTCAAAGGGGCGATGATGATTTCGTGTGATTCACTTCCAAATGCGCTCACCAAAGGCTCGGGACCATACACCACTTCAACATCATATCTGGGATTCTCTACACCATGCATGGCATGTTCCACTTTGATCTGACTAAGCGCAGGGGCACCGTTAGGCACCATGACATTTAGCGTCTTTTCATCATCACATGCACTTAGAGTACCTATCATACACACTAGTAAAACCAATAATTTTTTCATAGAAATCACTCCTTTTTCCAGTTTCATGTTAAACTATGCATGATCCAAAATATGTAACATATGTTACGGAGTGATAAAATGTTTACCATGGATCCGAGAAACGCTCACCTTTCCTACCCCTGTGTCTATCCAGCGAACTACATGCTTAAAAGCGAAGGTGAACAGTGCAATGAAATCGGCCTTATTATTGAAGGGGAAATAGAAATGATTCACTATACCGAGTCTGGTTCCATAACCAAGCTCGCGTCTTTAAAGAAAGGCGAATTTTTCGGGGACGTCCTTATCTTTTCAGACATGCCTTTTTATATCGGACACCTGGTCGCATCAACCGATGTAAAAATAGCCTACCTTTCCAAGGATTCCCTTCAAACCCTTATAGACAAAGACAAGGATTTCAGAAAAGCGTTCATCGCAAACATCGCCAGGAAAGCGAGTCTTTTCAATATCAGAAACAAGCTGTTTCAACAACCCACGCTCGAAGACAAGATTCTTTTCTATTTGGATTATCAAGCCATGAAACAGGGAAGCGACACCATCTCAATTCCTTCCATCAAAGCGTGGGCGCTTGAGCTAAACGTCGCAAGGCCTTCTCTTTCAAGAAGCCTTGGCCGTCTTGAAAAAACCGGAGCCTTAAAAAGAACGGGCACTACATACAAAGTCGATCATACCTGCATTTTAAAACCGTGAGATGTTTTTGTAATACAAATTTTAGCATGGAAACGGTTTCCGTTTCATAAGTAGTTGACATCGCGAACAAATAAAACTATACTGTAATCGATAATAAAATATCGAATACAAAAGAAGGTGCCAGTATGTCATCCAATTTACCAATCAATACCTTGAGAAGACTTCCAAAATACCTCCTCATATTGAAAGAATACAAAAACCGAGGGCTAAAATACTGCAGTGCATCACAGATTGCGGATGCGATCAGCCTGAGCAACATCCAGGTACGAAAGGACCTGGCCCTCGTCTCAAACCACACTGGCGTCCCCAACCAGGGAAGAGAAATACAAAAACTCATCAATGATATCGAAACCGCTCTTGGACGCAAAAACATGACACAGGCCGTTATTGTAGGCGTTGGTATGCTTGGGCGCGCCCTCCTTAGCTACAAGGGGTTCAAAGCGTATGGCGTTAGCATTGTTGCGGGGTTTGACGAAATGGTCAAAGAACCCTATTCGATTAGACACACCCCGATATACAACACCTCCGCCATGGAACACCTTGTAAGAGACCTCACCAATCCAATAGGCATTATCACAGTGCCCAGGGAAAACGCACAAAACGTCTGCGACAAACTCATTTCCTACGGCGTCAAGGCGATTTGGAACTTCGCCCCCGTAAGACTCGTTGTTCCAGACGACATCATTCTCCACAATGAAGACATGGCTGAAAGTCTGGCCCTTATCTCTACAAGGCTCATGGCCATGAACGAAAGAAACAGACAAAAACAGTAATCCAAGGGAGGAAACTCATGCCCACGTTCGATACCCAGGTTCAAAGTCTCAAATACCAGGTTTTAAAAGAAGTCAGTGAAGCGTCTCTAAGAGATGATTTGATCCACGCCTATAGAGACATTCCAAACAAAATCATTCCGGGTCCAAGACCCAACTACCGCTGTTGCATCTTCAAAGAACGCGCCGTTATCAGAGAACGCATCCACATGGCCATGGGCGGTGACAAGGACAACGACAACACCATCCAGGTCATCCCAATCGCGTGCGACGAATGCCCTGTAGGAGGCTATGAAGTCACCCGTGCATGCAGAGGCTGCATCGCCCACCGATGTCAAAAAGCATGTCCTAAGGACGCCATCAGTTTCGATGACAAAAGAAGGGCCGTGATTGACAAGGAGAAATGCATCGAGTGTGGACGCTGTCAAAAAGCGTGTCCCTATAACGCCATCGTCCATTACAAAAGACCCTGCCAGGTTGCCTGCCAGGTCGACGCAATCACCATGGATGAAAACAACGCCGCCAAAATCAATGAGGAAAAATGCATCGAATGCGGTGCGTGCGTCTATCAGTGTCCCTTTGGCGCCATCACGGACAAATCTGAAATA
This sequence comes from Caryophanales bacterium, assembly GCA_041694275.1. Lineage (GTDB taxonomy): Bacteria > Bacillota_I > Bacilli_A > Izemoplasmatales > Izemoplasmataceae > M55B118. Next base: position 10,020 of record JASMTQ010000057.1, on the reverse strand, counting down.
CTGGATGTCATAAAAACCCTCAAAAACCGTGACGTCAGAGCCAAAACCCCTTATGCGATTGTGGCCCCCTCAATCGCAAGCCAGTTCACAGACGCAAGCCTTCCTCAAATCGTATCCGCAATCAGGACGCTTGGCATTGAAGAAGTCTATGAAGCCGCCCTTGGTGCGGACATGGCCGCACTCCTTGAAAGCAAGGAACTCGCTGAAAAAGGCTTTCTCACAAGTTCGTGCTGTCCTTCTTTCGTACAGTACATAAAAAAACACATGCCCAAAATGGAAAAACACATATCACACAATAAAAGCCCCATGGTCATCATGGGTGAACACATCAAGACCCATGACCCTGAAGCGTACGTTGTCTTCATCGGTCCTTGTACATCAAAGAAAAAGGAAGCCAAAAACACCGCCATCGACAATGTCCTAACCTTCGAAGAACTCCAGGCGCTTATCGACGCGTATGACATAAATCTTGAAGAAGAAAAGGAAAGACCGCTCGACAACGCCTCGTATTTCGGCCGTATATTCGCAAGAAGCGGTGGCCTCTCCTCAGCGATGACGCAAGCCTTCAAGGAACAGAACATCGACTTTGATTTCAAACCCCTCATCTGCAGCGGCATCAAGGAAAGCAAAGTCGCCCTCATGAAAGCCTCCATGAACAAGCTCAAGGAAAACTTTATCGAAGGCATGGCCTGCGAGGGCGGGTGCGTAGGCGGACCTTGCTGTCTCACCCACGGTCCCAAAAACCCTAGACAAATAGATGCTTATGGAAAAGAGAGTCACCATAAAACCATGAAAGACGCCGTCGAACCATTCACCTAGTCTTCACTTATCCTACCTCCATAGAAAAACCGCATCCTTGTGCAGTGTGCCTGCATAAGGACGCGGTTTTCTTTAATTACTCTTCTTGTTTGGGTGGTGTGAAAGTTCTGGTTTTAAGTTCGTTGTCAAGAATATAAAGCCCTGCATCCTTGACGAGTTTGACTTTTTGAATGAGATCTGTAAAAGTCTCCTCTTCTTCGACTTGTTCACCCACGTACCACTGAAGGAAATTGTGAGTGGCGTAATCATTGAGCTCGCCTGCAAGTTTTACAAGATCGTTGATGCGGCTTGTGACGATACGTTCATGATCAAGCGCTGTTTCAAGCATTGAAAGCAGTGAATCAAACTCGGTCTCAGGATCTTCAAACCCTTTGACAATCGCACGTCCATCACGTGATACGATGTAGTGATAGAATTTCTGTGCATGGAAGACTTCCTCTTCATACTGAGTGAGAAGCCAGTGTTCAAACCCTGCAAGTCCGAGCTCGCCTGCGTAGGCAGCCATGCTCAGATAGATATGGGCTGAATAGTACTCGAAGTTCATTTGATCGTTTAATGCGTCAATCATTTTTTGTTCCATAATATCACCTCATGTACCATTATAGCATATTAAAGAAAAAAAGCCGACTTTCAAAAGCCGGCTTAACCTTTACTTCCTAACAGTATTCATGGCGTTCGTCCACTGATCAAGTTGCGTGAGCATGCCATCAAGATTGTCCTGATGAATCGCCTGTGGTTTGAAAGTGGTGAAGTTTTCAAAGTCTGTGAACAGTGATAGCTGCACCGGAGTTCTCACATGTGCGATTTGAAGTTCACTAAGAACAAGGCGCAACGTTTCATGGGCACGGATACCATAGCCTGAACCATAGCTCACAAGGGCTGCGGCCTTGTTGTGCCAAGGGTCCTTGGCTGAATCAAGTGCGTTTTTAAGCGCGCCGCTCATACCGTGGTTGTATTCGCTCACAACGAAGATGAATCCGTCGAACTCGCTGAGTTTGGCGTTCCATGCTTTGGCGGCGGTGGTGTCTTCAGTGGTGCCTAAAAATGGGAGATTGAAGTCCTTAATGTCTACGATTTCGTATTCAGCGTAGCCTCTTTTATCCGCTTCTTGTTTGACCCAACTTCCTACTTGAGGACTGACGCGTCCTTCTCTTGTGCTTCCTAAGATGATTCCGATTCTGTTTTTCATTTATAAATCCTCCTAAAGATTTTGTTTTCCTATTTTTTTAAGCAAAGACTGAAGTGTCTTTTCTTCTTCTTCACTAAGTACGTCCAGATGTTTTCTCATGGACGCTTTGTGTGCGTCATACATGCATTCAAAGGTGCTTTTGCCTTTTTCAGTGAGGGACACATAGTACTTGCGTTTGTCCAAAGTGCACTGAACCTTTTTGACATACCCTTTTTTTCTGAGCGTGGAAAGTACATAACTCATACTTGAATTCGGGATAAGCACCTTGTCGATAATTTCCTGTACGCTCAAGTCCCCCTTGTGATAAAGCGCGTCCATGGCGCCGAATTCCGTCACGTTCAAATCATAGTTTTTGACGTCTTCCTTGATTTTGTTGACCAATGTATCATGCGTACGCATGAGTATCGTCAGGGTTTTTAAGTCTCTATTCATCGAAATACTCTTTTTCAAACGTCTTCGTGCTTCTCACCGTATCGATGTGTCTGACCATGGACTCGATTTCCTTCTTGTGGTTTCTGTATTTTGGGGGAAGTGCCAGTGTTTCACCAAGGGTGTTGTAGTCTTCCTGATCATCAATGAAGCCAGGTCCTTCGGTGGCGAATTCAAAAAGGATGCCGGGGTAAAGTCTTGTATAGAGAGATTTGAAATAGAACCTGTCGACAAACCCGGAATGTCTCGCCCCTTTTTTGTTTAAAACGTCAATCCATGCGTCAAGGGCTTTTTTGTCTTCAATCCTGAACGCGACATGGTGAACACCGCCATACCCTTGGAAGGCTCTTCTAAGATTAGGGGTGTGTTCCACGATGACACTTGCTCCGTTTCCACCTTCCCCCATTTCATAAAGGGTAAATGCCTCTTTTTCATCCGCTTTTCTCATACCCATAATATCGGTAAGGGACTTATCAATTCTATCTTTGTCTTTAACCCTGAGGCCGATAGGGCCGAGTCCAGTAATCGCAAATGTGTCTGGAACAGGGCCTTTTTTCCAGGGAATGCCGGATTTGATTCCTTCGTCTTTTTCATCGGAGAAAAGGGTATACGCCTGATCGTCAAAATCCTTGAAATCAAGAATTTTTCCTCCAAAAAAGGAGCTTATCTCTCCGTGATCAACGTTGTAGTGTTCAAAACGTTTCACCCAGTACTCAAGGGCCGAGTCACTCGGCACGCGAAGTCCGATGCGACTGATTTCATCACTGCCCCTTGAAGCTTTGGGTATGTTCTGAAAATCAAAGAAGGTTACATCCGTACCAGGGTTGCCCTCATCATCCGCAAAAAACAGATGATAGGTTTTTATGTCATCCTGGTTCACGGTCTTCTTAACAAGTCTAAGTCCCAGAACATATGTGAAAAATTCATATATTTTCTCCGCACTGCTTGTGATGGCGGTCACATGGTGCACACCTTTTAATTTGTTCATGGTATCACCTCACACGTATTATATTTCGAATTCGAAATACTTTCAATCAAAACGCTTTTTATAATTTTTATCATTAAAAAAGCATAAAAAAATGGATGCCATGTGGGGTATGGCATCCGGTATGTTTGGTTTAAAGATTTTCAAGGTGATCTAGGTACTGTTCAAGTGGCTGGTTTCCAACCATTTCGTGTTCACCGTTGATGACGATTTTAGGCACGCCTGAAACATTGTATTTCTGTGAGAGTTCCTGGAAGGTTTGCGCTTCGATCATTTCACCTTCGATGTTTTCATTGAGCATTGCAAGGCGGTGTGCGTTTTGTACGGCACCTGGGCAATGTGGGCAGCTCAGTGTTACGAATACTTTGATGTTTACGGGTGTGTCGATTTTTTTAAGACGGTTGATGATGGCTTGGTCGAATCCGTAATCAACACCTGACATATCAAGCAAGGCACTTAGGAATGAGTTGATTTCATGTCCTGCTGGGATGCCGTTGAACTTGACGCCTTTGTAGTCGCCGTTTTGATCAAGGACGACGAAGCTTGGAGCCATTTCAACACCGTATTCTTCTGCGGTTTCCTTGTCTGCATCAAGATCCTTGAAGTCAACGTTCACAAGATCGTTAAGCGCTGAGATTTCCTCTAGAAGCTGTTTGGTTTCCTTGCATGTCTGGCATGGTTCTTCTTTGGTGAAAAGAACCATTGTGATTGGATTTTTGAGTCCTTTAAGAAAGTCATTAATTTGTTGCGTTACTTCTTCGTTCAATAAATTCGCCATGATATCTCTCCTTATAAGTTGTATTTAAGTATTGGCTGGCTACAAGTGCTGCTTTCGCACCTTCTGCAGCCGAGATGATGATTTGTTTGTGGGGTTGTGCGGTGACATCACCGATGGCGTATAGCCCGGTGATTGAAGTTCTTTGCTGTGTGTCCACGATGATTTCATCTGAATCATTCGTATCCACTTGGTCCTTGATGAATGCACTGTTTGGTACGGTGCCGATTTCTACTAGGAGTCCGTCCGCTTCAAGTGTCTTCGTTTCTCCTGTTTCCTTGTCCAGGTACTTGACACCTTTCATGGTGTCATCACCATAAACTTCAAGAAGCTGGCTTTCAAGATTGACAGTGAGTTTTTCAACTTCCGTGAGTTTTGAAAGAAGCACTTTGTCAGCACGCCACTGGCTTCTGTGGACAACGGTAATCTTCGATGCCCAGGGCACTAGATCGAGCACACCTTCCGCAGCGGAGTTGCCTCCACCCGCAATAATGACGTGCTTGTCTTTGAAAAACGGTGCATCGCACGTGGCGCAGTAGGTTACGCCTTTGTTGACAAAGGCTTTCTCCCCGGGAATCCCGAGTTTTTTAGGTGCGCCACCAGTCGCGACTATTACTGTTTTAGCGAGCAGTTTTCTTCCATCTGAAAGTACCAGTTCAAAGTCAGGGTCGAAGTGGACAAGGGCCTTGACTTTGACGTGTTTCAGCATGGGGATTTCCAGGCTGTTGATATGGTCCAAAAATGCGTTTGAGAGTTTCGGTCCCTCTACAAGTCCGAACCCAAGATAGTTGTCTACATCAGTGGTGTTGTGAAGCTGTCCTCCGATTTCATCGGTGACAATGCCGACTTTAAGGCCTTTACGGTGAGCATAAAGGGCTGCGTTCATGCCACCGGGACCGCCACCTATGATGAGCATATCCCATTTTTCGACAGTATCAAAAGCGGATGATTCCTTGGTTGTCTCTACACTGAAATCAAACATGTTGATGCCTCCTTGATGATTATTTGCCTTTTACGACGAGATCGATTGCGCCACTTTTTCTATCCAGTTTGACACCGTGGCTTTTTTCGATCGTTTGAAGCAGATTCTCTGTCGTAAGTAAGCCGATGGTTTTGTCGATACTTGCACGTATGGCCTTAAGCTGGGTAAGCAAATCCATACACTCCGTATCACTTTCCATCATTGAAAGCACGCCTTTCATCTGACCATTGGCGCGTTTCAAGCGGTTGATTAGATCTGAATCGCATTGCATGATGTCACCTGCTTTCAAGGTTCAATTTATCCAACCATTGCCCATTATACCTACTGGGGTATATTTTTCAACCATTTTGCATAGAAACTTTTTAAAGAAAAATCCAAACCTTTCGGTTTGGACGGTTTATTTCCCTTGATAGGAGCGTCTTTTGACTTTGTATTTTTTGGCTTTGGATTCATAGTTTTTCTTTGAGTTTTTGGAGAATTTTCCGAAGTCTCCGCTTTTTTTGCCTTTTCCCTTGCCTTTTTTGTTTTTATTGCTAGGTGGGGTTTGACCATTCGCAGCTTTTTTGCCTGGTTTTTTGTTTTGTTTCTTTTCAGGCTTTTCAATCTTGAAGCGATGATCGGCTTCGACAGGCAGACGCATTTCAATATGTTTTTGAACGGCCTTTAGAAGATGCGATTCTCTTGGACTGCAAAATGAAATGCTGACGCCTTCTTTACCAGCTCTTGCGGTTCTTCCAATTCGATGAACATAGGTCTCGGCACTCTCGGGCATGTCGTAGTTGATGACATGGGAAAGATCGTCGATGTCGATTCCACGTGAAGCGATATCGGTAGCCACAAGCACTTTGACTCTTCCTTGTTTGAACGATTTGAGCGTTCTTTGTCTTTGCCCCTGGGTTTTGTTTCCGTGAATGGTATCGGTTAGGACCCCTGAGGAATTGAGCAGTTTGGCAAGATCGTTCGCGCCGTGTTTCGTGCGAACGAATACAAGCGCGGATGTGACGGCTTCTTTGAAAAGAATGTCACTGAGAAGGGCCGCCTTGTCGTTTCTCTTCACAAAGTACACGGACTGGTTGATGGTGTCAAGCGGGGTGTTTTCCGGATTGATCTCAATACGGATCGGGCTTGTTAAAAGCGCACTCGCCAGCTTTTCAATGCTTTTTGGAATGGTCGCTGAGAAAAGCATGGTCTGTCTTTTGTTCGGAACACTTTTGGCGATTTTCTTGACGTCGTCGATAAATCCCATGTCAAGCATGCGGTCGGCTTCATCCAGTACGAAGTATTCAACCTTGTCAAGACGTATAACGCCTTGGTTCATAAGATCCATGAGTCTTCCCGGAGTCGCAACTACGACGTCTGCGCCTCTTTTTAGAGCCTGGATCTGTTTACGTTTTGGAACCCCGCCATAAATCGCGGTTGTTCTGACTTTTATATCCTTTGAATAGATAACGAAATTGTCTTTGATTTGGAGGGCGAGTTCTCTTGTAGGTGCGAGAACAAGCGCACGAACATGTTTCGTGTCTCCATGTCTTTTCGCATCCTGTATTTTTTGAATGATGGGAAGCGCGAATGCGGCGGTTTTCCCTGTGCCTGTCTGGGCACTTCCTAGCATATCTTTTCCTTTTAGAATATGAGGAATGGCCTTTTCTTGAATGGGGGTTGGTGTTTCATAACCGCCCTTGGTAATCGCATCAAGCAGGGTTTGGTTCAGTGTTAGTTCAGCAAATGTCATTATGTTTCTCCTTAGTTTATACAAGCGGTGCAAACAAAAAACGTTGCAAAGAAAAGCAACGTTTACATAGCGCCTTTATTTGAATCGATAGGTATCGAACTTAAGTATTATACCATGAATTCAAAAAAAGGAAAGCTTTTTGTTTAATTAATGAAACTTTTTCACTACCAGGGAAGCGGATCGCCTTTGATCAATTCGTCATAAAAGGCTTCCAACTGTTTTTTAAGGGTTTCATCGAGCGGTTTTTCACTGGCATGTACGTGGTCTTCTAGATGGCTTTTCGTTCTGATGCCCGGAATAACCGTCGTGACAGCGTCGTAAGAAAGGATGAACCGAATGGCGGTTTCCTTGATTGGACCATCGCTTAGTTCCTTAAGCTTCTCTACAAGACTGACACGTCTCGCTTTGTCTTCATCACTCCAGCGGCTTTTGATATTCGTGAAATTCGTGTCTTTTGTGTACTTGCCTGTTAACCAGCCTGAATCAAGGGGCACTTTGATAATAAGCGCAATGTCTCTTTCCTTGATGGCATCAAGCAGTTCTCTTGAGGCTTGTGCGAAGATATTGAAGTAAAGCTCCATCACATCGATGTCTTCACTGCGCATCACGGTTTTCACTTCTTCAGGTGTGTCTACACTGACGCCATACCCTTTGATTATGCCTTCTTCTTTAAGCGCTCTGAGCTCATCAAAATGCCTTGTCTTTCCTTCCAGCACTTCGAAAGAAGGATTGTGAAGGATCAACGAATCAAGATAATCCGTTTTGAGTCGTTTAAGACTCTCCTCTACAGAGATTCTTATCTTCGATTCACTGAAATCGATGGTGCCATCGGCGAAATGTCCGAACTTGGAATTGATGACGACTTTGTCTCTTTTGCCTTCAAGCGCGATACCGAGAATGGTTTCACTACGTCCATACGCATAATTCGGTGCCGTGTCAAAGAAGTTAATGCCTTTTTCAAGAGCTTCATTTACAAGAGACACACCTTCTTCAATGCTCATCTCCCTGCCGTGGGCAGTGTTGCCAAGCCGCCAGGCGCCGAAACCTAATCTGCTTACTTTCAAAGTGTCTTTCAAATACGTGTTTTTTTCCATTGTACGCCTCCAATAGTCAGGATAAATTCATGATAACACATTTACGAAAACGTTTCCGTATTTTACAAAATTTATGTTATAATGAAGTCATAAAGGAGGGTTCACATGAAAACATTGCATCAGACTTATACGCTTAACAACGGCGTCAAATTACCAAAAATCGGACTCGGAACCTGGCAGGTGCCAAACGGAGAGGACACTTACAATTCCGTTCTTGCGGCCCTTAAAAACGGTTATAAGCATATCGATACCGCGGCAGGGTATGGCAACGAAGAAAGCGTTGGACGTGCCATCAAGGATTCGGGGGTTAAAAGAGAAGAAATCTTTGTTACTTCAAAACTAGAAAGCCACATCAAAACCTACGATGAAACACTGAAAGCTTTTGAAGAAACCATGGACAACCTCGGTTTTGAATATCTCGATCTTTTTCTCATCCACGCCCCATGGCCTTGGAGCGAAATGGGCAAGAATTGTGATGAAGGCAATGTAGAAGCCTTCAAAGCGATGGAAAAGCTCTACAAGGATGGTCGCATTCGCGCCATCGGCGTATCCAACTTCTCGATTTCGGATATTCAAAATATCCTGGACAACTGCGAAGTCACACCCGCTGTCAACCAGATTGGGTACTTCATCGGTCTTGACAACGACGAACTTCAGGCGTTTTGTGAAAGCAAGGGTATCCAGATTGTGGCTTATTCACCGCTTGCCATCGGTTACGCACTTTCAAACGAAACCATTCAGGCAATGGCCAAAAAATACGATGTCACACCTGCACAGATCTGCATCCGCTATGATGTTCAAAAAGGCGCTGCCCCACTTCCTAAATCCACCCATGAATCGAGAATCATTGAAAATTCACAGGTCGATTTCACCATCAGTGAGGAAGACATGGAAACACTCAGCAACATCAAAGGCGACCCAAGACAGTTCAACTAAACAAACTGCCGCATCCCCGTGGATGCGGTTTTTTTATGAATTGTATATTTTTTTATTCTATTTTGATACCCCTTGGCGTATACTTAAAGTGTATTCACAATCCCTAGGAGGGTGTTAAAGATGAAAAAATGGATGCTCATCATCAGTATCGCGTTTTTCATGTCTTTGACCGCATGTGACAATACTGACACTTCAGACAATGAAGACGACAACAAAGAAGATACACGCACCATCACTGTCAATTTTGAAACCAATGGCGGCACTTCAATGGATCCACTAACCATTGAAGAGGGCACTCTTTTGAGCCCACCGGGTGAGCCAACAAAACAAGGCTATGCATTTAATGGATGGTCTACATCCCGCTACGCCCTTGATCCGTTTGACTTCGATCTGTCACTTGATTCTGATATGACGCTTTTTGCGCATTGGGACCAAGCACAGACCTCATCACCCCCTACCTTGACATTCGATTCCAACGGAGGCTCAAACGTAAGCGACATGACACGGGATGCTGGAGACGCCATTACAGAGCCCACTACTCCTGTGAGAATCGGCTATGTCTTTGAAGGATGGTATGAAGAGAGTACGTTCACCACTCCGTTTGTCTTTGATACCATGCCACGAACCTCAATGACTATTTATGCAAAGTGGCGACTTGACCAGGAAAATCAAGCGACCTACACACTTTCATTCGACTCGAATGGCGGATCGGCTGTCGATGCCATCATTCAGGAAGGTGGGACTTCCCTAAACGCCCCGGATGCCCCCATCAGAAACGGATACGTCTTCATTGGATGGTATGAAAACAGTCAATTGACGACCCCTTTTACATTTGATACCATGCCAAGCACGTCCAAAACACTTTATGCAAAATGGGAGGCCAACCAGGAAGCCCCAACGCTTTACACACTCTCATTCAACTCAAACGGGGGATCAATACACACACCACTCAGTCTTGAAGAAGACACGACGCTTCCAGACCTTCCCACCCCTTTTAAAGCTGACCATACATTCTCAGGGTGGTTTACAGATGTTTCCCTTACAACGGCTTTCACAAGATCTACGATGCCTTCAAACAA
>JASMTQ010000056.1:0-4218 GCA_041694275.1 Caryophanales bacterium | reverse complement strand
ACGATGAATTCGCTGTTCAACCGTTCGATGAAGTCATAGCGGGTGTTGAGTGTTTCCTTGTTGACGCTTGGTCTTAGAATCTGGCGCTTCAAAAAGCGTGCGCCCATCGCGGTTTTGGTCTGATTGAGAAGCCAGAAAAGCGATCCGTTTTCCTTGTTTTTGATCATGGTACGGGTCAGCTCTAAGTGTCTGAGCGTGCCCGCGTCCATTCTCATGTAGCTGCTCGCTTCGATGTGCTCTGCGGTTTTCAGATGCATCAGGGTTCTTTTTTGAGTCGTGAGAATGTAGCTTAAAAGGCGTTTCGTGGTTTTCTTTTCTTCCTTGGTGGGAAGCGCTTCATAAAGATGAGACAGGGTCTCGTCAATCTCGGTGTTGTTGTGAATGGACAAGGTGATGCCTTCGTGGTTTGCGTAGGCTTCGATGTAGCGTTTGTCGAACTCGTGGGAAATGACGATTTCCTTGAGTTCGATGGTGGAGAGTTCGTTGACGAGGGCGCCGGTGTCTTTTGGGACGCGCATCGCGCCCATCTCACCGGTTGAGACATTCAGATAACTGATGGTGTAGAAATATTCGAAAAGACCAATGGAGGCGATGTGATAGGATTCAATGCCCGCTTCATCGATGTTCGTGCCTGGTGTGACGAGTCTTATGACGTCGCGGTTGACGAGTTTCTTGCCTTTGGTCGGGACTTCGGTCTGTTCGCAGATGGCGACTTTGTAGCCCTTGTCGACCAGGCGTGCGATATAGGTTTCACTGGAATGGTGAGGGACCCCGCACATGGGGACCTTCTCGCCACCTCCGTCTCTTGCGGTGAGCTGGATTTCAAGTTCGCGGCTCGCCAGCAAGGCGTCTTCGAAGAACATTTCATAGAAGTCTCCAAGACGAAAAAAGACTATAGCGTCGCTGTAGTCTTCTTTGATGGTCAGATATTGTTGCATCATCGGGGTGTAGTTTTGTTTCTCACGGGCCATAGGGGTTCACTCCTGCACTATAAAAGATCGAATACGACAACCGCTACGGCGGCCCCGACTATGATGAGTGCGATCACGATGTCGCGCAAGGCTTTTGACTTGCGGCGATGACTTTGTGAATATTTCTGCGCGATTTCTTCGAATTTTGCGTTGTAGAGATACTCTTCAATGTTGATGCCTTCGAAGATCTTGCTGTTTTCTTCATGGACGGGTACACTTGTGCGTCTTTTTTTGATGAGGATGTATTCGATCATGTCGACTTTCTTGAGTTCGATGGACATGTTGATGTTGTGTTCTTTGGCGTACCTTTCGAGATCCAGGATTGGTTTTTTCTCGAGTTTTTCCTGTTCGCTGTCATTGAGATCAAGGCGAAGGGCGATGATTTCAATGAGTTGTTTCTTGTTGATGCGTCTTGGGATTTCAACGCCGTGCTTCTTGCCGAGGTCGCGGATGTCGTTGAGCGTGGTGGCGTGTTGAAGGACTTCTCTCGCTTCGTCGATGCGTGTCCCTTCGAAGTAGCCTTCAGGTTCGAAATATACGGTTTTGAAGTTTTCTCTCAGGGTATCGTAGGGTTCCTGGGTGCTTCGCTGGTATTTCATGGTGAGGTTTTGAAGCTTGATGAACTCGAGGTTGTTGATGCCGAGTTCGTTACGGTTGTGTACGATGATGTCCCAAAAATCCTTTTTGTATTCCTTGACGTCTATTTGTATGCGGTAGGCATCGGCCAGTCTTTCAAGCTGGAAGACAGTGAATTTGTCGAACCATTTGAGACGGTGTTTCATCTCGTCTGAAAACTTGTCGTTGTTGTCGGCAGACGCGATGATCGGAGCGATGTTCTTGCGAACAAGAGACTTGTGAAGATAATTCGGAAGAAAGATTTCCTTGTTTTTCAGGTATTTGACGATTTCTTCAGATGGTATGACCACAAAAGACTCAATCAGTTTCTCGATTGAGACTTTCTTGTTATTCAGTTCGATGGTTTCTTCTTTTTTCTTCATAGTGTCCCTCCGATGTCCCTGCCATTTACTTTATTATACATTACACATGGGCTTAATTCAATGGATTAAGCCTTTAACAGACCTTTGTGGATAGCATTGCTGAGTTGTTCAATTTCTTAGATGTCGTTGACGGTGTTTGTGCATTGAAAAATCATAGGAAAAACCCTATGCATTGATAGGGTTTTTGTTATCATTGTCTGTTAAATCGAAACGGATTTTCTTTCCCAATCCGTTTGCAATCTTTTCAACCATCTTCAGAGTAGGGGAATGCTTTCCGCTTTCAAATCTTGAAATGTTGGATTTGGAAATACCGGTTTTTTTTGCCAGTTCATCCTGAGTGATATTGTTATCAATCCGGTAGTTTACAAGTTCTTGAATCACTTTATACTGTAATTCAAGTTCATCGTAGGCTTTTTTGAATTCAGGATTTTTCATGGCCTTTTTCTTATAGTCATTTAAATTTTTAACGCTCATCACAGACACCTCTTTTCATAATCTAACTTGTATCTAAAAGCGAGATCAATTGCGGATTTTGGTGTTTTACTTTGTTTTTTTACAATGCCGTTGGTAACAACAATGGCGTTGCCTTTTATGAAGAAGAAAAACACACGGGCAATATTTGAAGACTGTTTGGCTCGCAGTTCAAATAGACTGCCGCGTTTATCTCTGATTGGTTTAGTATGCGGCTGGTTTAATTTGTTACCGAATTGTTCCAGAAGTTCGAGTTCTCTGATCATCTTGGCTCGCAATTTCATGTCCTCTATTGAATCAAGAAAGGCCTCAATGGGGACTTTTTTCGACTTGGTTTGGTAAAATTCGATCTGCCACACCCTGATGCTCCTTAATGTTATCAAATTTGATAACTTATGTCAATGGTTTAGTTTGAGCTCATGAGACAAGGCATGACTAACTATCGCCAATCAAGCCACGAATGCTTAAACATGTCATGCAGTCTATGCAATTATTCTTCCGGTGTTTCAAAGCCGTCTTCAAGGATTTCAAAAAGCATTTTCAAATCGCTGTTGATGGACTCCTGCAACGTCAGGTACTGATGAATGATCGGGGTGTCTTCCAGGGATTTCAAGGTGGTTTCGTAGACCCTTTTCTTTTCTTCGTAATCAGGCTTCTTGAGGGCTTCGCTTCTGACCATGGCTTTTTGTTTTTCAAGCAGGTCTTCATAGGCCGCTTTCAAGTCGGTCCTGTTGTCAATCGCTTTTTCAAGCGTCTTGTACTGAATGACCGTTTCGTCATTTTCCAGGGTTTCAATGAGCCTCTCAAGTGTTTTCAATGACTTCTCCCTCCAAAAACCAGGTTTTCGCATTGGTGATTTTCACGGGAATGATGGTTCCAATGAGTTTTTTATTGCCTCTTACGTTGACGACTTTGAAGTGTTCGCTGTAGCCGGCGAGGACGTCAGGGTCGTTTTTGCTTTCGCCTTCGATGAGTACGTTGACAGTTTTTCCTTCAAAGCGTTTGTGGCCTTCTGCGAAGCCCTGGTTGATGATGTCGTTGAGGCGTGATAAGCGCTTGCGCTTTTCTTCCACCGGGGTTGGGTCTTCGTAGCTCGCCGCAGGCGTGCCTTCTCTTGGGGAGAAAATGAAGGTGAACGCGCCTTCGAAACCGACCTGTTTCACCATGTCGAGGGTTTCTTCGAAGTGGGCTTCGCTTTCACCTGGGAAGCCCACGATGAGATCGGTCGTAATCGATACGCCCGGAATATGGGTGCGCATCTGCTCAACCAGATCGAAGATGCGTTTTTTCGTGTATTTGCGGTTCATGCGTTTCAGGACTTCGTCACTGCCCGATTGAACAGGGAGGTGAATGTGGGGCATGAGGTTATCGTATTTGCCGATGACCTCTACGCTCGCTTCATCGAAGTCGTTTGGATGGGAGGTCTGAAAACGAATTCTATCGATCCCTGTAAGGGCCAGAGCTTCAAGAAGGTTCGCAAACGAATAAGGCGTTTCCTTGAAGTCGCGGCCGTATGCGTTGACGTTCTGACCGAGTAGGGTGACTTCCTTGTAGCCTTCTTCTTGAAGCTCTTTCACTTCTTCTATGATGTCTTCAGGGGCACGGGAGCGTTCAGTCCCTCTTGTGTAGGGAACGATACAGTAGGTACAGAATTCGTCACACCCATACATGATGTTGACCCAGGCCTTGTAGGGATGGTTTCTTTTTCTTGGCATGTTTTCGACCACGCGGCCTTCTTCGCTGAAGACTTCGACAACGCGTTCCTTGTTGAAGAGGGC
>JASMTQ010000055.1:0-6115 GCA_041694275.1 Caryophanales bacterium | reverse complement strand
CCTGGTAGGCTCCTCGCTTTCAGGAATCGTTGCACAGCGCCTTGTAAGACGCGTGTGCCCAGTATGCGCAAGAACAGAAACTCCAACCGCGGACGAACAGGCGATATTTGAAAGAAACGGGTTCCCAGACATCAAGAAAGTCAAACGCGCCGTCGGCTGTTCAAGCTGTAACAACAAAGGCTACAAGGGCCGCGTCGCGGTATTTGAGATTCTTGATGTCAATGAAAAAATCGCCCGCATGATTTCCAACCACGAAAAGGAATACGACATCCTCGAGCAAGCCCAGAAAGACGGCACCAAGCTGCTCGTAGAAACGGGGCTTGCCAAGGTACAGGACGGTGTCACCACCGTAGAAGAAATCTTGAAACTAGGACTCGACTAGGAGGCTTTCCATGCAAGTCAACGACTATAAGTACAAAGCCAAACGGATGAACGACGGTAAAATCGTCAAAGGCGTCACCGAAGGCCCTTCAAAGGCCATCGTTGATCAGTTTTTGTTCGAACAGGGCCTTCGTGCGATTGAAATCGAGAAACACTCGTCCGTACTCGGGAAACTCTCGCGGATTACCCTGAACAGTGTTATCTCTGAACGTGATCTTATATTCTATCTAAGACAAATGGGCTCGCTCCTTCGTTCAGGCGTCAAGCTGAACGAAGCGTGTGAAATACTCGCGAGCCAGCAAACCAACAAAAACGTAAGACGGATTCTTTTCGGGGTTTACTACAACGTAAACAGTGGCTCAACCTTGTCTGATGCATTCCGAGAACACCAGAGAGAGTTCCCAAGAATCCTGGTCGCCATGGTTGAGATGGGTGAGAAGACCGGGGACCTTGACGAAGTCATCACCGAAACGGTGGATTACTTTGACAAGCAGTACCGGCTCAAAAGCTCCATCAAGTCGACCATGATGATGCCTGCGATTTATCTGATTGTCGCGATCGTCGTTGCGATATTCCTCATGGTCGGTGTCATGCCACAGTTTGAAGGCATGTACGATACCGTCGGCGGAGAACTCCCCGCGATGACGCGTATCTTCATGAATACAGGGAACTTCATGCGTGCAAACGTGCTCTATATCCTTGGTGGCCTTGTGGCATTCATACTGCTCGTAAGACTCATCGTCAAAAAAGTCTATCCAGTACAAAGATTCCTCTCCATGGTCGCCATCAAGGCGCCCATCTTCGGAGGCCTCCCGAAACTGAATAACCTATCACGCATCGCCGCCACGATTTCACAGCTTCTCAAGAACCACGTCCCGCTTCAGGATTCGCTCGAGACCACCTACAATCTCTTAGATAACAAAATCTACCGCGAGCGTCTCGTAGAAGCGCAGAAGCTAGTAAACGGCGGAGAATACATGTCAAAGGCGTTTGAACACCACTACGCAAGTGAAGTCGTCTTCACGCGCATGATGGGCGTAGGCGAGCGCACCGGAGATCTAGGTAAAATGATGAACAACCTCGCCAAATTCTACGATGAAGACAGTGAAGTGAAAGTCGAAAAACTCAAAAAAGCGCTTGAACCCTTGCTTCTTATTTTCATATACGCGCTTATCGTTGTCATGATCCTCGCGGTCATGCTGCCATCACTTTCTCTTTCTGATCAACTGAATTAGATAAAACTTTACATACTAATTATTGACCAACAGGCTTTACTGTGCTATATTTAAGTTAGATTTATCGACTAAAAAAATAATGGTGGCTGAACAACATGGTTAAAAACCAAAAAGGTGTAACACTCGTAGAACTTTTGATTGTAATTGTAATCCTAGGAATCATCGCGGCAATTTCCGTTCCTGCCGTAGGAAATATCGTTTCGAATGCTGAAAAGGATGCAGTCTTGGCAGATGCGACAAATCTTCAATCACAAGTCGACCTTTACTGTACAAGTGAAAATGATTCCGTTTGTGATGTTGATGCAACAGGCTATGATCCAGATACAACATATTTCGAAGAGGGTGGAACTCCGACACTTGATGATTATATTAATGATGTGGATGGAGAATACGTAGTTTGGTATAATGGTACTTCTTGGCAAGTAGCTATTGAAACAACTGATTATTATTTTGCTGGCAATCCTGATACTGCAGATAGGGATGACGTTGTTGATGCCGATACATCTACCAACAACATTCCTGATACGTTTACGACCGGCCCAGAGACTGATTTGACTATTACTACTAATTAGTATCAAAAGAATCAATAACATTTAAACTATCATTTATCACCCATCTATTATAGAATATAGGTGGGTGATTTTTTTATGACTTGGATAATTATAATTTATGTTTTTATATTAGGCGCTGCATTTACATCGTTCTTAACACTCGTAGGGATGCGTCTACCAAAAGACAAGACCTTGCTTGGTAGAAGTGAGTGCGATTCCTGTGGTGAAACCATACCCTGGTATGGACTTATTCCTATTGTTGGGTATTTCTTTGTAAAAGGGAAATGTCCTTATTGCGGAAACAAGGTTTCTCCTATATACCCACTCTACGAACTCTTTGGTGGGCTTATCTTTGCGGGTGGATATTTATATTTAATGGATAATGTGGTAGAATATGTGATAATGATGCTATTTGTTATGCTCATGACTACGGTCACGGCGAGTGACGCCAAGTATCAGCTGGTACCTGACAAGGTTTTACTAGTGTTTGCACCGTTTCTTATCGTACTGAGAGTGCTGTTTCCATTAACGACACCGCTTTATGCAATTCTTGGCGGTGTGGCTGGATTTTTGTTCATGTGGCTTATGGCCTGGTATGGGAAGAAACGTTTCAAACAAGAAGCCCTGGGCGGTGGCGATATCAAACTATACGCCATTATCGGGGTAGTCCTTGAGATACACCTGGTATTCATGTCCTTGTTCTTTGCGGCATTGATTGGCCTTATCATAGGCAAGGCTGTCATCAAGCGAATGAATCCCATACCGTTTGTACCATTCATTTATCTGGGGAGCATACTCGCGTATGTTTTCGGTCCGAGCCTGTTAGAACTATATCTCGGACTTCTATAAAAGGGGGAACATCTATGGCACGAACATCACTCAATATTTTCTTCAATGACCGAGAAGTGTCCTTCATTGAAAAGCCGGATGGCTATCAGATGAAGAAAATGAAGTACAGTTCAGTTGAGCTTGAACCAGGCATTATTGAAAACGGCGTGATTTACCGTGAGGAGAAACTTCAAAAGATATTGAAGGATACCTTCAAACTCTTCAAGATACGCGCCAGACGCGTCAATCTGGTCGTTCATGAAGAGCTTTTCACATTCCGCAAGATTCAAGTGCCCATCATCTACAAACCAAACGAGATCGGTGACTACATCAAAGAACAGATGCAGAAAATGATCATGATTCCATTTGAAGACATGAAAATGGACTACGTCATCCACAAGAAGAACGAAGACAACTACGAAGTCATCATGTTCTATGCACCAACGCAGGAACTGAAGTCTTATGTGTCCTTGTTTTACAACATGAACATGCAGGTCGTGAGAACCGATATTCCACCGCTTGCGCTTCACAGACTCTATTATTATAGAATTCACGAAGACCCTGAAATCGAATTTGAACACGACATACTGTTCGTTTCGGTCTTTGACCATACGTATTCCCTTTACATCTTCGATGAAGAGATTCCGCTTTTTTCACTCATTCAAAACGTGACAGCGAAAGTGCAAGAAGAAGCGCGTTATCTGGAACTTATCGACAGTGAAATATCCAAAATCGCAAACTACTACAAATACAACCTTCACGGTGGTGACCGTGAAATCCAGAAAGTCGTCATCTTCAACATGTCTTCAAGCTTTTCAGACGAAGCGCTTGAAGAATACTTCGTAGAAGAAGGCAGTATCCTCCATACGGAAATTTTCAAGATGAACAAGGTCTCTAAAATCGTTGATACTCTGATTGACAGAGACTGTTACATCCCGCTTGCGGCGTCACTCTTAAAAGACAAGGGGTGGTTTTAATGGCCAACAGACATTACAAGGGCGATGATGAACAAAGCGCCTTTATCGAAGTTGATCTGCTTCCCCAGATGCGCCGTCCGCGTGCGTTCAACGTCAATATTCTTCTGATTGTGCTTGTGGCTGTATTCTTCAGCTGGGTGCTCATCTATATTCCATTGAACGGACGTCAGGATACGCTCGATGATACGCTTGAGACGAACAATGATCTTACAAACGAACTCGAAGTCATCAACGATATCGTTGACCGCTACGGTATTGAAAGAGAGCGTATTGATTTTCAGGACCAGCTTGAAATGGCCCGTCCCTTACAGAGTGAATACGCAGACAATCTAAGTGAAATAGAAGAAGCGATCACCATCATTGAAACGGACGGACGGATTCTATCCGTCTCCTACAACGCTGTAGAGAACCGTTTTGATCTGGTTATCACGTTAAGACGCGTGATATCCTTCAGTAACGTAAACATTGAATTTCTTGAGCTTGACTTCGTCAGTGGATCAAGCCATACGGACCCTGAACCCATCAGTGGGTCCACGCGCTACCGCGCAGCCTATACGATCGAGGTGAGTGACGATGCTGTCCAAGAGAGCGAGTGACATTTTGTTTGGCGTCATCATTCTTCTCATGATCGGTGCAATCGTGGCGGGAAGATTCTACATTCTCGATACGGTTGATGACCGCATAGAAGAAGCCCAGGCCGAAAACGAAGACCTTGAAAGTGAAATCAGAGCCCTTGAAAACCTGGTTGCGGATTTCCAGACCGATGAACTCCCACGCATGAGTGAAATGCACAGGGAAATCCCTGCCTACTACGACAAGGACCAGCTTACCTATTATGTCCTTACCCAGCTTGAATACGAAGGCATTTCAAGTACCGGAGGAAGAAACCTTTCTGTCTCCATCACAGATGATCCTAACTTCCCTGAAGGCTCGGACTTCCTAAGCCTTTCAAATGAACTCGATACCTACAGGGCCACCGTCCGTTTCAATACATCGGATACTAGTGAAATATCCTCATTTGTGGACCGGATGCATGATCAGGACCAGCTCTTCGTCCTTCAAAGCGTGCAGTATGAAAACCCGGTAAATGAACCCTTGCCTATCACACTTAACTTCGTTGCCTTTTATTACCCTAGCGACGAATAACCTCATCCATAAAAATAATACGGTCAGATTTTTTCAATCTGACCGTATTATTTTATTTCTTATAGTTTTCTATCGCTTCAATGAGGGATTCATAAAGCATTTCCTGCGGCACTTTTTTAACAATCTCGCCGTCTATGAAAAGAAGGCCTTCCTTCTTCCCCCCCGCAATGCCGATATCCGCGTCCCGCGCTTCACCGGGCCCATTTACGGCGCAGCCCATAACCGCGATTTTAAGGGTTGTAGGATTGTTTTCAAGGTAGGTTTCGACCTTGTTAACAAGTGCGTCCATATCGTAGGCAAGACGTCCGCATGTAGGGCAGCTTACAAGGGTTGGCGCTTCATAGAGGTCGAAACTCGCAAGCAGTGTCTTGCAGGCCTTGAGTTCTTTGAGTCTTCCTGCAGACAGACTGATTCTGATGGTATCACCAATCCCGTGATAAAGAAGCATTCCAAGTCCTGCGGCGCTTTTGATGGTGCCCTGGTAGGCCGGGCCCGCTTCTGTGATGCCTATGTGAAGAGGGTAGGGGAAAGTACTCGCCGCGAGCATGTTCGCATCGACGGTGAGTGCGACATCACTCGCCTTGAGAGAAATGATGATGTCGTAGAAGTCTTCATCTTCTAGGAGCTTCACATGCCTTTTCGCACTTTCGACCATGGCCTTAGCGGTGCGACCATACGTTTTTAACAGGTCCTTTTCCAGGCTACCGGCGTTTACGCCGATTCTTATTGGAATCTTCTTATCCTTGCAGGCTTTGACGACTTCTCTTATTTTTTGTTTGTCACCGATATTGCCGGGGTTGATGCGGATTTTCGCAATCCCCGCCTCAGCGGCTTTTAGGGCATATTTATGGTTGAAATGGATGTCCGCAACAAGCGGAACGCTTGTGCCCCTTACAACCGTTTTAAGAGCGTCAGCGTCCGCATCATCAAAAACCGCAATCCTCACAATCTCAGCGCCTTCAGTCGCGTAGGTGTTGATTTCCCCAATGAGCGCGGC
>JASMTQ010000054.1:0-14403 GCA_041694275.1 Caryophanales bacterium | reverse complement strand
GGTTTGTCTTTTTGCATACGAGGGCTCCGATTTCCATAAGCGCTTCCGTGAAATCGGAAGGCTCTTCAAGAATGATCACAGGACCCAGTGTCTTTTCTATTTCACGCATGTGCGCGGTTTTCCTTATATCCTTTTCATAGCCAAGGATTCTTGCCATGACACGCATCACATTCCCATCGACTGCCGGAGAGGGTTCAGAATACGCGATGGAATGAATCGCGCGTGCGGTATAGCGACCGACACCCTTGAGACTTTCTATAGCCTTGAGGGATCTGGGAAATACGCCATCAAAGGTTTCTTCAATCATGCGCGCACTTTCGTGAAGATATTTCGCACGTCTGTAATACCCAAGCCCCGCCCAGAGTTCCATAACCTCGTCCAAACTGGCATCGGCGAGTGCCTTCACGGTTGGAAAACGTTTCATGAACCGTTCGTAGTAGGGGATCATGGTATCAATCTGGGTTTGCTGGAGCATGAGTTCACTGACAAAGATTCTATAAGGATCCTTGTCCATTCTAAAAGGAAGGTTTCGCTTGTTCAAGCGAAACCAGTCACATAAATCGTGTGCAAACTTTTCTTTGTTTTCAATAGTCATAGTGTCACTCTTTCTTAAAGCATGGCGTCAAAAAACCGTGTAATCATACTTCTGAGCCGTATCTTTCTTCGCTTTTCAGGGTTTTCAGGATAAGCGGGGACGTCCGGATTGGCTATGTAATCTCCATTGTCATCCACTTCGAGACTCTGATCCATATACGTTTCAATGACTGTGTCCAGTGTCTGCTTGAAGTCTTCAGACACGACGATGATGGCACTTTCAGTGCTAAGAGACGCGCTCCTTGGATCAATATTGAACGATCCAATGACCGATATGTCATCACCAAAGGTCATGGTTTTGGCATGAATGGTGGTTTCTCCCTGGTATTCATAAAGCGTGGCATGGTCGTTTATCACGTCTCGATAGCGTATATAGCCTGACATTGCGAACAGGTTCGTTCCCTTGTCGAGATTATTTGTCAGTACGGTGATGTCCAAGTCGTCAAGTTCTGGGAATTCTTCAAGCATCCGATCTGAGAAAATGAGGTAAGGCGATTGCACGAACATCGAATCACTTTCACTGGCGATGGCGGCGAACGTCTTTAAAAGGACTGGGTCCTTGTGCATTCTTGAAAGCGGACTGTGCAGGAAGGTTGCGTTGTCGACACTTATCTTATTCGTTTCAATCCAGGACAGTGTGGCAGTTTTTGAATAAGTATCCCTGTATTCAGTCATCGCCCTGTGCATTTCATCAACCAGGACACTTGCATTTTCAATATTTTTCTTAAGCGTATGGGTGTGCTTGTAGGCAAAAAGCGTATCGAAATACGTGTGCATGGCTTCAACGGTTTTGTGCGCTTCCTCGCCGTGTATTAAAATGTCTCTGTCTCTTGTGGAGCTATATAGCCCTTCTTCACCGTCAAAGAAGAACCTGTCTCCGATATTGCGCCCACCCGTAATGCCGTATGTGCCATCAATGATGAGCAGTTTGTCGTGAAGCCGGTTTTGAATGGTATGTGGCAGTAACGGATTATAGCGTTCATAGAGTTTGATGGTGATCTGTTCGTGGCTGTTAAGCGCTTCGACGTATTCAGGCTCTTCGACGGTCTGATAATAGAATATTCCATCCAGGATAATGCGTATCTCAACACCCCGCTCTGCGGCGTCATGCAACGCAGAGAATATAAGATCTCGACTTCGCCCATCATGGAGCGTGTAATAGGATATGTCGATTTTCTCACAGGCGCTCTCAATGAGCGCAAGACGCACGTCAAGCGCTGTTTGATTGTCATCAAGAATGGTCGCATAGGTTATGTCCAGGGTCCCGTCCTTGTTCATAAGTTTTTGGGTGTCATAGGCAATATCACTTTCGCTTTTAAGCGGAAAATTGAAAATGAGCACGCCAAAAAGAAAGGTATAAAGCACAAACAATGCGATAAGTGCGATGACTCTTTTAACCCATTTTTTCATAGGCATTCCTTTCCTGATTAACTATTTGATGAGCAGGCTTCTTATTGTACTGATGAAATAAAGCGATCCGCACACATAAAGAAGACCGTTTTTACTGAGATCGACAGCATTGTTCAAAGCTTCCTCGTAATCACTGAAGGCTAGGACAGAAGGATGGTAACTCTTCTTTTTCAACACTTCTGCTTTTTCACTGCGCTCTGTGGGCAGTTCGGTGTAGACAATGTTTTTGGCGATGGCTTCGACGGATTTTTGCATGGAATCATAATCCTTGTCTTTCATGACCGTGAAAAGCACAGTGACAGGTAAGTCCCCTGCATAGTTTTTGAGGGCCTTGACACCTTCGTAGATGCCTTCAGGGTTGTGCGCCCCATCAAGAATAACATTGCCCATAATCTCAAACCGACCTGGCATCGTCATGTTCAAAAGCCCTTCGCGCATCGCTTCAAGAGATACAGTGAAATCGGTATATTCATTGAGCATCTCACTTGCGAGGAGCGCGAGGCGTGCATTGTGAACCTGGTAGTTTCCATGGACATTGATTTTGAATGAATCGCCTTTGAATGAAAGCGTTCCATGGGCGTTTGATGTGGATGGCTCATCCAAAAAATCCTTGAGATGGCGTACAGGTGCATTTATATTATTTGTATACGAATTAATAACTGGTATCAGCGTTTCCTGCAAAACCCCGCTCGCAAGTGGGGTGCCCGCTTTTACAATCCCGAGTTTTTCAAGCGTCACTTTTTCAAGCGTGTCCCCAAGGATATGCATGTGGTCATGCCCAATCGAGGTGATGATGGAGAGTTCTGGATCGATGACATTCGTCGCATCAAGCCTTCCACCGAGACCGACTTCATAAAGGACGACATCGACCTTTTTGTCCTTGAAATAGAGGAAACTGATGAGGGTGAGGAGTTCAAAAAAGCTTATCTGGTCTCCGTGCTTTTCCAAGTATTCGGCCTGGAAATCATAAATTCTGTTGATGTATGTGAGCAGTTCCTCATCTGCAATGAGTTTCCCATCAAGTGTAATCCGTTCATTGAAACGAACCACGTAAGGACTCGTAAATGTCCCTACGTGGTAGTTTGCGCTCAGTAAAATTTCCTTTAGAAACGTCAATGTGGAGCCTTTTCCGTTCGTACCACCTATGTGGATCGTCTTAAACGACTGTTCAGGATGGCCAAGCATTTCACAGGCTCTTTCCATACGGACAAGGTCGTATTTGTCCTTGAAGCGCACGACGCTTTCAATCCAGCTTTGGGCTTCACCAAGCGTATTAAATTTCATCCTCGAGATCCTTGATTCTTTGTTTGACGTTTTGAAGCGCGTTTTTGTAGTCACTTAGCTTGGTTCGTTCGGCCTCAACCTTCTCTTTGGGCGCCTTGTTTACAAATTTATCATTGTTTAGCATGCCTTCGCAGCGCTTGATTTCGCCGTTCAGACGCTTTTCTTCGCTTTGTTGACGGTTTAGTTCCTCTTTCAAATCCACAACGCTTCCAAGTGGGATGTAGAGTGTAAAGCGCGGCGTGACGAAAGAGAGACTGTTTTTGTCTTTTTCAATGGAAGATTGGATGGTCATACTGCTTGGGTTGACGAATGAATCAATAACGGCCTTTTCCTTTTCGATGATGGCTTTTGTCGCTTCATCGGTTTCAATATTGAGCTCGACACCTTGAAGATAGGGCACCGAATAGGTGTTGCGGACATGACGGACCTTTTGAATGAGGGTCTTGATGATGTCCGCTTCATAGACGCTCTTTTCATCTGCGTATTCGTCTTCTACCTGGACCCAGTCGCTTACCATGATGCTTTCATGTTTTTTAAACGGCATCTGCTGGTAGACTTCTTCGGTCATGAACGGCATAAACGGATGGAGCATCTTGAGTACGCTCATCCATACTTTGTAGGTGACGGCCTTGGTGGTCTTTATGGTCGCTTCGTCACCGCTTTTGAAGGTGATTTTGCTCATTTCGACGTACCAGGAGGCGAATTCGTCCCAGGTGAATGTGTAAAGCGCGCGTGCGGCTTCTCCGAATTCAAAGGCTTCGTAGTTTTTATCGACTTCCCTGATTGTGGATTGAAGTCTTGAAAGGATATAGCGGTCTTTTAGTTCCAAATGGTTTTCGTGAATGATGGTTTCTTCTTCTTTCATGTCTTCGATATGCATAAGCAGGAAGCGTGAAATGTTCCATAGCTTGTTGATATAGTTCCAGCTTGATTCGACTTTCTCGATTTCAAAGCGTAGATCCTGCCCTGGCGCGCTGTTTGTCGTAAGGAAATAACGAAGCGTATCAATGCCGTATTTTTCCTTGATATCCATCGGATCGACACCGTTGCCAAGGGACTTGCTCATTTTTCTTCCTTCACTGTCTCTGATGAGTCCGTGAATAAGAACATGTTTGAACGGGGTCTTTCCTGTGAATTCAATGCCCTGGAAAATCATACGGGCGACCCAGAAGAATATGATGTCATACCCTGTGACCATGGTTTGCGTTGGGTAGTAGCGTTTGAAATCTTTTGTTTCATCAGGCCATCCGAGTGTCGAGAAAGGCCAAAGCGCACTTGAAAACCAGGTGTCGAGGACGTCTTCGTCCTGCACGTAGCCACTGGGTGGGTTTTCTCCGACGTAGACTTCTCCTTCAGGTCCGTAGTACGCGGGAATTCTGTGTCCCCACCAGAGCTGACGGCTGATGCACCAGTCCTGGATGTCCTCCATCCAGCGTTTGAAGATCTTTTCAAAGCGTGAGGGCACGAACTCTGCGGTGGATTTTTCAAGGGATTGTTTTGCAAGGGGATCCATCTTCACGAACCACTGCATGGAAAGTCTCGGTTCAACCATGACGCCTGTGCGTTCACTATGACCGACGTTGTGGACATGGACTTCCTGTTTGGTGAGGAGGCCTGCGTCCTTCATATCCTGAACGAGCGCTTTTCTGCATTCAAAACGCTCCATGCCTTCATATTTCTCAGCGAGTTCATTCATACGGCCGTCTTCATTCATGCAAATCGGCATGTCAAGACCATGTCTTTCTCCGATTTCGAAGTCGTTTGGATCATGGGCTGGAGTAACTTTGAGCGCCCCTGTTCCAAATTCACGGTCAACGTAATCGTCCGCGATGACAGGAATGGCACGGTTCGTACCAGGAATAAGGACTTTCTTGTCCAAATATTTCTTTCTGTCTTCATCTTCAGGGTGAATGATGAGGGCGGTATCAGCGAAAATCGTCTCAGGACGCGTGGTCGCGATCAATATATAATCGTCTTCATCGCCTTCTACCAAATATTTGAAGTAATAAAGCGCACCTTCAACTTCTTCGTGTTCAACTTCGATGTTGGAAAGCGCGGTTTTCGCCTGAACATCCCAGTTGATG
The DNA here is from genome assembly GCA_041694275.1 of Caryophanales bacterium. Lineage (GTDB taxonomy): Bacteria > Bacillota_I > Bacilli_A > Izemoplasmatales > Izemoplasmataceae > M55B118. The sequence continues at coordinate 9,031 of JASMTQ010000054.1, read as the reverse complement.
ATGCGTTCCTTGCGGTAGACAAGGCCTTTTTCATACAGCTTTATGAATACGTGGTTTACAGCCTTGTTGAGGCCTTCATCAAGGGTGAAACGTTCCTTGTCGTAATCCACGCTGATGCCGAGTGCAGCCCACTGCTTGCGAATAAACTCCGCATATTCCTCTTTCCAGGCCCAGGCTTCTTTCATGAACGCTTCACGCCCGATTTCAAATCTGTCGATGCCACGTTCTCTAAGTCTTGCGTCAATTTTCGCCTGGGTCGCGATACCGGCGTGGTCCATGCCGGGAAGGTAGAGGGCGTCGTAGCCTTCCATGCGTTTCTTTCTTATGAGAATGTCTTGCATGGTGTTGTCCCAGGCATGCCCAAGATGCAGTTTCCCCGTCACATTCGGTGGGGGGATGACGATTGTATAGGGCTCTTTGCTTAAGTCGCCGCTTCTGAAAAACCCTGAATCACGCCAAAAGGCATATTTGCCTTCTTCAACGCGTTTGTTTGCGTATTTCTTTTCCATTTCCATTTGGCATTCCTCCTAAATAATAAAAAAATCCCTGACTCGAAAGTCAAGGACGAATAGTCGCGGTACCACCTTAATTCCGGCAAAAGCCGGCGCTCGATGCGTTAACGCCGCCAACGGACACGGTTACTTCTGTTCGCCATGCCTACTCCAAAGCTACGTTCAGATACGTCTCCTGTCAGTTTCCAGCACCACTGACTCTCTTTAAGGATAGATACCCTACTCTTCTTTTTCGCTGTAGTTGCATATATTCTACCACAGTCCTAAAGGCTATTCAAGCTAAGCTTATTTTTCTTTTTCCATGGTCGTTTTGATCGATTCGATGCCTTCGCCCTTGACTGCGGAGACGAAGCGCAGATCGCTGATCGCATCAAGACCGAGTGTCTGCCTGATAAGCTTGTCGGCTTTCATACGCTGATTTCTTTTAACCTTGTCAGCCTTGGTCGCGATGATGGTGAAGGGGATGTCGTAGTGTCTAAGGAAGTTGCTCATTAAGATGTCGTCTTCACTTGGTGCGTGGCGCGCATCGACAAGCAGGAAAATGCGTTTCAAGGTTGCACGCGTCGTGAGATAGGATTCGATGATTTGTCCGAACTCCTCGCGTTTTTTCTTGGAAACACGCGCGTAGCCATACCCCGGCACGTCGACGAGGCGAAAATCATCATTGATGGTATAGAAGTTGATGGTTTGGGTCTTTCCTGGATTTTGGGATGTATAAGCCAGGTTCTTGCGGTTCATGAGTTTGTTGATGAGGGAGCTTTTGCCGACGTTGCTTCTACCCGCAAAGAGAAACTCGCTCATATCGGCTTTGGGATAGTCTTTGGGCTCTGTGACGGTGATCGGGCCTTTGATGGATTTTATTATCATGAAAACACCTCGTAAATTTAATCTCACAATCATTGTACATGAGATGGCTTTTAAAGACAATTGTTAATTGACAGACTTAAAAAGGGCGCCTGGGCGCCCTTTGATTAATCAAGCAGTGTGTGTTTGAGTACGTCTTCAATGGTTTCGACGCTGATGATTTTAAGGGACTTTCTGACCTCTTCAGGGATATCTTCGATATCTCTTTCGTTCTCTTTTGGAATGAGGATGGTCTTGAGTCCGCTTCTGTGCGCGGCGATGGCTTTTTCCTTGAGGCCACCGATTGGAAGCACGCGTCCACGAAGCGTAATCTCACCCGTCATACCGACGGTATTGTCGATTTTACGCTTGGTAAGAGCACTTACGAGCGCGACCGCGATGGTCACACCGGCACTTGGTCCGTCTTTTGGAACGGCGCCTTCAGGCACGTGGATGTGAACGTTCGAATCATCGAAAAGCTGTTTCTTGATGTCGAACTGGTCGTTGTTGGCACGTACGTAGGACAAGGCCGCCTGGGCGCTTTCCTTCATGACGTCGCCAAGCTGTCCTGTTAAGGAGAGTTTTCCAGAGCCCTTGTAGTAAGCCACTTCGACACTGAGCGTGTCTCCGCCGAATTGCGTGTAGGCGAGGCCTGTGGCAGTTCCGATTTGTGGTTCTTTTTCGGCTTCGTGGTTTGTGAATTTAGGTTTCCCGAGGTACTCTTTGAGCGTATCCTTGGTGACGTGGACGGATTTGTCCTTGTCTCTTAGGATTTTCTTGATGGCTTTACGCGTGATGGTTCCAAAAAGTCTGTCAAGTTGACGGACGCCCGCTTCTTTTGTGTAAGAACGGATCATGGCCATGACCGCGTCGTCATCGATTTCGAGTTTGCCTTTTTCAAGTCCGTGTGACTCGATTTGTTTATCGATAAGGTGCTTGCGGGCGATATGGAATTTTTCGATCTCGGTGTAGCTTGAGAGTTCGATGATTTCCATTCTGTCTCTGAGTGGGGCTGGGATGTTGTATAGATAGTTCGCAGTCGTGATGAAGAGCACTTTTGAAAGATCGTACTGATCTTCAAGGTAGTGATCTGAGAATCGTTTGTTTTCAGCAGGATCCAGGACCTCAAGCATCGCGGCACTCGGGTCGCCTTTGTAGTCGCTTCCGAGCTTGTCGATTTCATCGAGCAAGAAGAGCGGGTTCACGACTTTCGCTTTACGCATACCTTGAAGGATGCGTCCTGGAAGGGCGCCAAGATACGTACGTCTGTGTCCGCGGATTTCACTTTCATCTTTTACGCCGCCAAGCGACTGTTTGACGAATTTGCGGTTGAGTGCGTCCGCAATGGATTGAGCGAGACTCGTCTTACCAACACCCGGTGGGCCCGCAAGACAAAGAATCGTTTGTGGGTTTTTACCGGTAAGAAGCTTCACTGAAAGGTATTCAATGATTCTTTCCTTGACCTTTTCAAGACCGTAGTGGCTTTTTTCAAGTGTATCTTCAGCTTTTTTGATGTCTGTGGTGTCTTCGCTTTCTTCACTCCAGGGAAGGTCAATCAGGAAGTCGAGGTATGTACGGATGACACCGGATTCTCCGCTTGATGCGGGAAGGGTCTCGTATCTTGAGAGCTCATAGAGCGCTTTTTCCTCGATATGCTTGGGCATATCCTTTTCCTTGATTTGGTCGCGAAGGCTTTCGATTTCGCTTTCCTTCTTCGCTTTGTCTCCAAGTTCTTCCTGGATGGCGCGAAGTTTTTCACGCAAGTAGTACTCGCGCTGGTTTTCATCGATGTTTTTCTTGACCGTACGGTTGATTTTGTCTTCGATTTCGCTCATGTGACGTTCTTTTTCGATGTCTTCGAGCAAATAGTTGAGACGTTTTTCAATCGATGCGGTTTCAAGATACTTGAATTTCTTGTTTTCAGGAATCTTGAGGTTGCTTGCAAGACGGTCCGCAAGCTTGTCGCTTGAAAGACCGCTTTGTGCGTCTTCGATGGATTTCTTTGGATTGTTCAGGATGGACTGTGCATTCTCCATAACCTGTTTGATGACCATGCGCACGAGTGCGATTTCTTCATCCGCGTCTTCGCTGTAAGGCGGACGGGTTTCAAAATTGACCATGAAGAAAGGATCCTTCTGATCAAAGCCGTTGATTTCACCTCGGACGATCGGATCGAATTTCACTTTGAAGTTTCCGTTTGGAAGTTTGATTTTGATACCGATTTTCGCAACGATTCCGTAAGAAAGCATATCCTTGTCTTCAGGGTCTTCCACGGTTGGGTTCTTCTGTACAAGCAAGAACACATAGGAATCATGGTTTCTTTCACTTTCAAGAAGGGCGGTTTTTGAAATGCTTCTGCCGACTTCGGTGCGTACGTCTGTATTAGGGAAGGGCGCTAGGCCTCTGATGGCGATGGCTGGCAAGCTCGCCTGTTTTTTTTCATTTTGGTCGAACATATGGTATTCACCTCTCGTTTTTCAAGTTGGAGCCTATGTATAATATACCGTATTTTAGCATTCCTTGCAAAGGTAACACTCACGGTGAAATACGGTAAATAACGGTGTTTCGGCAAAGAAACTTTAGGCTTTCTCAATAAAAAAGTGTGTTGAAATCAACACACCTTTTACTTTAGGCCAGTTCTAAGTCTTTAAGCGCCTTGATGAGTGCATCAAGTGTCGCTTCTTCATCATCACCAGAAACGGTGATGGTAATCTCCGCATCCTGTGGTACGCCCAGGGACATAATCCCCATGATGCTTTTGAGATCGACTGTTTTACCATTGTAAGTGAGTTTGATGTCTTCGTCGTATTTGGCAGCTTCCTGTGCTAACTTGCTCGCGGGACGTGCGTGCATGCCCGCTTCGTCTTTGATTGTGATTTTCTTTTCCACTGTCTTCACACCTTTATCTGATTTTTTAATGCTTTTTCAAGCGAATCCGCAACGCCCGAGTCGTTGTTGTCAAGGTCTGTAGTATGCGTTGCTGCTTGCTTTGCCTTTATTGTAGCATTTTTCATCGCAAATGATAAGGGAATTTGCTCAAGCATCTGCGCATCGTTGTCATTATCGCCAAAAACGATGATTTCATCTTTCTTTGCATTGTAGTAATCCATGAGGAATCGCATGCCTTCACCTTTGTTTCCGTGTTTGGGGATGACATCGAGGAAAGTATCGTGGCTTTTGGTAACCGCGCCGTCTTCAAGGTCCTTATAGTCATCAAGAGCCTTGTTGAAGGCGTCAATATCCTTGATGATAATGAGAATCTTGTGGGCGTCGATGGTTTTAAGCGTGTCGATGTCCTCGGTGATGGTGACGGGCATCTCGGAATCGGGATACTTGATATTCCAGGATTCGTATACTTTCAGGCGTTCATTCTCAAGTGAATGGATGCCTTCTGTGTTGTAAACAATAAACGGATAATCGTTGGTGTAGGCGAAATCAATCATCGTGGCCTGAGCGGTTTTACCGATTATGTGCTCTTTTAGGACCCTTTTGTCTGAAAGGTCGTGAATGATGGCCCCGTTGTTGGTGACAATCGGTCCTTCATAAAGACCCACTTCGTTTGCGAAAGGTTCGGCCATTTCGTAGCCTCTACCTGTCGCAACGGCGACTTGAATCCCATTCATGCGAAGGGTTTTTACAGCTTCTTTGTTTTTTTCGCTAATGGTTTTATCTGTAGACAATAATGTGTTGTCCAAATCGAATACGGCTAGTTTAATCATTTTATCACTTTCTTTAAAAAACACTTCCGCGGAAGTGTTTTTTTATTTGATGCTTATTTGGTTTGTAGGTTGTCTACTAGGAAATCGATGGTTTTCTTGAAAACGACTTCCTGTGCAACGGCTTGGTTGTTAACCTGGCTTTTGACTTGCTCAAGACCCATGTTGTGCTGGTCGGCAAGTTCCTGGTATTTCGCGTCAATCTCTTCATCGGTCGCGGTAATGCCTTCTTCCTTGGCAATCGCGTCGATGGTGAGGTTGTATTTGATAGAGCGTTCTGCGTCTTCCATGAGACGGGCTTCGAACTGCTCTTTGTCCATACCGGTTAGTTGAAGGTACGTATCGAGGTCAAGTCCATATTGCTGGGCTTGTTTTTTCGTGTTGTCCATAAGACGGTTTTTCTCTTCGACGATCATTTCTTCAGCAATCTCCATGGATGCGTTCTTGCTTGCAGTATCAACCGCGTGATCAACCGCTTTGTTTTTGTTGGCTTCTTTTTTCTGCTCTTCAAGACGCTTCTGTGTGTCTTCTTTGAGCTGGTCAACGGTTTCAATGCCTTCTTTGTCAAGATCCTTGACGAATTCGTCATTGAGTTCAGGGACTTCTTTCACTTTGACTTCGTGAAGTTTCACCTTGAACGTGGCATCCTTGCCTTTTAGGTTTTCAGCCTGGTAGTTTTCAGGGAAAGTGACTTCAACGTCTTTCTCTTCGCCTGGTTTCATACCGACAAGCTGATCTTCAAAGCCTGGGATGAATGAGTTGCTTCCAATTTCAAGTTCGTGATTTTCTGCTTTTCCGCCTTCAAAGGCTTCACCGTCGACGAATCCTTCGAAATCGATAACGGCGGTATCGCCCTCTTCAACTTCTCCATCTTCTTTCACGACGAGTTCAGCGTTTTGTTCCTGAAGTTTCTTGATGTCTGCATTGACTTCTTCTTCAGTCACTTCGTCACTTGGCGCTTCATATTCAAGGCCTTTGTATTCGCCGAGTTCAACATCCGGTTTTACCGCAACGGTCGCTGTATAGGTAAATGGTTTGCCTTTTTCGACTTCTTCAATCTTGAGGTCGACTTTAGGCTGGCTCACGACTTCAAGGTTGTGTTCCATGACTGCATTTGTGTAGGTTTCTTGAAGGACGTGATTAAGCGCTTCTTCCAAAAGTGGTTGAATGCCGTGTTTTTGTTCGTAGATTTTTTGAGGGACTTCGCCTTTTCTGAAGCCTTTTTCTTCTACGTCTTTCTTGATTTGTTCGTATGCGTGCTCAAGACCGTGGTCAAGCTGATCAGCTGTGACTTCAATCGTGAGTTTCACGCGTGAGTTTTCCAGTTCTTCTAGTTTTGCCATAATTTTGATGATACCTCCTAAATTTAATCCTTGTTAATTATAACACATGGTAATCTTTTGTAAACTGTAATACTAATGTTGATGTTAAATTGAGACAAATCCTTATTTAAAGGGAATTCATGAGTCCCATGAATTCACGCTTCTGAATCGTTGCGCCATGTTCGTGGGTACTTTTGCTAGTATCGAGAAGCTTGAATGCTTCATCGATCGTGGGCATGATGACTCTATGGTCCAGTTTTTTTTCTTCTTCGGTAAGTTTCAAATCGGCATGCCTGGTTTCGTCGACCTTCACGTTAAAAAAATGATGGTGCCAGATGGAATCTGGGAAATATTCTTTTAAAATGACGGTTTCAGAAGCCTCAATGACTGCGTAGCCGGTTTCTTCCATGACTTCACGGATAAGCGCTTCTTTTGGGGTTTCACCCGTCTCTATGCCACCACCTGGCAAGGTGAACAGATTGATGGATTTCAGGTGAAGCATGACTATGTTGCCATTTAAAACAATGACGGCCCGTGCGCCTTTGCGCACGGGACCATCAGGAATTGTTGAATCATCAAGGTTATCCGCATAGATACTAAGTGTGGGAGTAGCCATGCTATTTGTTCACGTCGATGATGACAGGAATGACAATCGGACGACGGTCGGTTTTTCTAAATAGAAATTTAGATACCTGTTCACGGACTTTCTCCTTGAATTTTTTCCAGTCAAGACGCTTTTCACCAAGCATTTTGGTGGCGACATCCTTGTAGATGTCACTCGCTTCGCGAATGAGATCTTCATTTTCCTTCATATAGACGAATCCACGGGATACGATTTCCACTTCACCAACCATTTTCTTCTGTTTGGCGTTGATGTGGGCGATGATAAGCAGCAACCCATCCTGTGATAGAATTTCTCTGTCTTTTAAGACGATATCGCTAAGATCGCTTTCCATGATGCCATCCACCATGACATCCCCGCTTTTTCTTGAGGATGTGACCGGCAGTGCCTTGCCGTTTTTGAAACGAAGAATTTCTCCGTTTTCAAGAAGCTTGATCTGGTCTCCTTTGTAACCTTGTTGAAGCGAGATCTGCTTGACGGCGTAGAAATGACGGAATTCGCCAATCACAGGTACGATATACTTCGGATTCATGAAATTAAGCAGTAGTTTGATGTCTTCGCTTGAAGCATGTGCCGAAGGCATGATGTCTCTTGATATCTTCTTGACGTTGATGTCATTGCGTGAAAGAATGTCAAGCGTGCGCGCCGCTATCTTTTCAGTGCCTGGGACCGGTGGGGTCATCATGACGACATTATCCGTTTGATTCAAGTGAATCAGACGGTCGATTTTGCGCACCATGCGCTGAAGCATGAAAAACGGTTCGTGTCTGTCTCCTGTAACCAGTACGACAGTGTTTTCAAGTGTGTTTTGATTGTTTTCATCAATGAATTTGAGACTGAGCAGTTTTTCTTTTGGAATCTTGAGGACACCAAGATTGAGCGCGATGTCCACCATTCTCTGTGCTTTTCGACCGATGACGGCGATGGTTTTACCGAGTTCGAGCGCAATGTCCACGACTTTTTGAATACGGTAGATATCCGTTGAAAAAAGTGACACGATGATGCGAGCAGGTGACTTTTCAAAGGTGTTCTTGATGGTCTCATCAAGTTGAACACCGGTTGAAGCGTGTCCGGCAGACTCTGCACCGAGACTTTCTGTAAGCACCGCAAGCACTTTCTTGTTCGCAATGCGTGCAAGTCCCTCAAACGACGTCTTGTAAGGGGCATTCACGTTTTGATCAAAGGTATAGTCCGGACTGTAGATGATCACGCCATCTTCAGTTTCAAAGGCCATACCGACCGATTCGGGAATGGAATGCGTGGTTTGGTAGAAAGTCACCGTCGTATTTTTGAATTTGAGTTCGGTGTCCTTCGTAATGGTATTCAATTTGTAATCGTCGATGTTCATCGACTGGTTCTTAAGTGCGTCCTTGAGCATAGCGAGTGTGAAATGGGTTCCGTAAATAGGGATATTCAGTTCTTTTAAAAGCTTCGGCGCTGCGCCGATATGGTCCTCATGACCATGACTTAGAAAAAGACCTCGAATGCGTGAACGGTTCTTGACAAGGTAGGAATAATCCGGCAAAATCGCGTCTACGCCATACAGTTCTTCGATTGGGTATTTGAGTCCCGCATCGAGAATGTAGATGGCCTGATCGATTTCCAGACAATACATATTCTTTCCGTCTTCACCGAGCCCGCCGAGGGCGAAAAAATCTATTTGACTCATGGAGGCACCTCCTTTTCTTAGTTTGTTTGTCTAACACATTATAACACACCATAGCAAAAATGCCTGCCTCAGGCAATAGGTTTTTCTATTTTTTCATGTAAGCTTTACATCGGCTGTGTTAAACTGAATGTGGGTGATAGCATGATAAAGTATCCAAATGGAAAAGTAGGAAAAACCTATAAACCAAAGACCAATACCAGTGTCAAAAACCGGGGTATGACCCTTGAGAAAATCGTCAATGCGTCCAATCTTTATTATCTTGAACGGGACATGGCGATCATTCACAAGAAACCGACCCCTGTCCAGATTGTCAGTGTGCATTATCCTTCCAGAAACAAGGCTAAAAT